>JBEGVB010000012.1:0-59015 GCA_041178545.1 Planctomycetota bacterium | reverse complement strand
CTTCCGATCTGCTTCGTTCCCGCAACAGGCGACCGCCCCGGCTCGTTCCAGACGGTCGTCTCCGTGCCGACCAACCACCCGAGCGGCTACCTGCTCCGCGTCCCCGTGGTCGGAACCCTCGTGCCGGACCTCGTGGTGCGGCCGATGGCAAAGCTCTCGCTCGGCCTCTTCGACTTCGGCTCCGAGCGACCGGAACAGTTCGTCCTGGTCACGGACCACGACCGCAGCCGGGCTGCGGAGTTCGCAGTGGCCCGGCTCGTCGACTCCGCGGGCGTGGACCGTTCTGGGTGGTTCCACGTCGAGCTGCAGCCGCAGGCCGGAGACGAACGCACCACGCGCGTGGTGGTCCGCTACGCCGGCGGTGCGGTGCCACCGACGTTCCGCGGCGAGCTGGTGCTGGCCAAGGACCCCGTGCACGGCCCCTTCCTGCCGATCGAACTGGTAGCCTTCCACCGCAAGAAACCATGAACGCAACCCTGCGCACCCGGCCGCCGCTGCTCCTCCTCGCCACGTTCGCGGCCATGGGAACACTCTCGCAGTGCAGGGATGCCGCAGCCGCGCCCCCCGCGCCCGTGCAGCTGTCGACTGCCGCGCAGGAACCTGCGCAGGGCACCAAGCAGGTTGCCACGGTTGCGGGCCCGGTCCGCATCATGCTGTCGGGGTCGCTGGAGGGACGACTGGAGCCCTGCGGCTGCGCGAGCGGGCAGCTGGGCGGCCTTGCCCGGCGCGCCTTCCAGCTGCAGAGCGGCCAGTGGGACCTTCTCCTCGAGGGTGGCGACCTGGTCTCGGGCTCGACCGAGCTGGACTTCCTCAAGTTCTACAAGATCGTCGAGATCCTCTTCAGCAGCCAGCGCCCCTACGACGCACTCGGCGTCGGCGCGGCGGATCTCGCCCTCGACCTCGACGGCTGGGCCACGATCCTCTCCGGCATGCAGGTGCCGGTGGTCGCCTCCGACCTCGAGAGTCCTGCGGAGACATGGCCTGGCAAGCCGTTCGTCGAGAAGGACGTGCGCGACACCAAGGTGCGCATCGGCTCGCTGACACTGGCCCTGCCCAAGGCACTGGCCGGGGAGAAGGAGCCGAGGGTGAAGCTGCTCGCACCCGAGGAGGGTTGGCACCGGGCGATGGAAGGAGCGGCGCAGGACACGCTCCGCATCCTGATGGTGCACGGCAACGACGCCAAGGCACGCGAACTCGCTGCGTCCCTGCAGCCCCGTCCCGACCTCGTCGTCGCCTGCAGCGGCGACCATGTCGAGCCCAAGGGCACACCCGACCTGGTTGGCACTGTCCCCGTGGTGTACCCGGGCACGCGCGGACGCCTGCTGGTGGACCTCACCCTGGCCCGCACCGACGAGGGCCCGGTGGTGCGCGCGTACAACCCGATCCGGCTCGAGGGCAGCGCAACGCGCAAGGGTGCGATGGAGGACGCGGGCGTGAAGGAGGCGATCCTCCAGCACCGCACGCAGGTCAAGGAGGACGGCGTGTTGGCGAAGATGGCCAACCGCACGCCCACGGCCACGGGTGCCGCCTACGTCGGCTCCGAGAGTTGCGCCACCTGCCACCCCAACGCGTACGAGACCATGCTCGGCACCAAGCACGCGCAGGCCTGGGAGACGCTGGTCCTCGCCGAGAACGACCCCAAGCGCTACGGCTGGCCGGTCACGTCCTACCCGGACTGCGTCGACTGCCACGTGGTCGGGTACGGCGAGCAGAGTGGCTTCGTCGACGCGGACAAGACACCTCACCTCGCCGGCGTCGGGTGCGAGCAGTGCCACGGCCCCGCCAGCGAGCACGTGAAGAACCCGCTGCAGAACAAGCTCGGGAAGGTCGGGGGCGGCACGCCCGCAAAGGTGTGCACCTCGTGCCACGACTTCGAACAGTCGCCCGACTTCGACTACGCGGCGCGCTGGGAGCGCATCCGGCACGGCAAGAACTGAACTGCCTCAGGCCTGCGGGACCACGACACGCGCGGCCTTGCGCTTGCCCACCTGCACGAGGTGGGTCCCTGCGGCAAGCGATGCCTGCGGGTCCGCCACGACGGTGCCGTCCACGCGCACCCCGCCGCCCTGCACCAGCCGGCGTCCCTCGCTGTTGCTGGGTGCCAGCCCTGAGAGTGCCAGTGCCGCGGGCAGCCACAACCTGCCGTCCTTGAGCGCCGCGGCAGGGGCCGTGAACTCCACCACCTCGTCGGGCACGCCACCCTGCTGGTGCATGCGGTCGAACTCGGCGCGGGCCGCAGCAGCAGCCTCCTTGCCGTGGTACCCGGTGACGATGGCACCGGCGAGGGCGAACTTGGCCTCCAACGGGTGTCCCGCGAGGAGTTCGGAGGAGCGCGCCGACTCGACGTCGGTGAGCAGGGTGAAGTACTTGCCCAGCAAGTTGTTGGGCAGCCGCATGAGCTTGCCGAACATCTCGCCGGGCGCGTCGTGCACGCCAACGTAGTTGCCGAGCGACTTGGACATCTTCTGGCTGCCGTCCAGGCCTTCCAGCAGCGGCATCGTGATGCACACCTGCGACGGCTGGCCGGACTGCTTCTGCAGCTCGCGCCCGACCATCAGGTTGAACAGCTGGTCGGTGCCGCCCAGCTCGACGTCGGCCTGCAGCTCGACCGAGTCCCAGCCCTGCAGCAGCGGGTAGAGGAACTCGTGCACGCTGATCGGCTGGTTGTCGTCGAAGCGCTTGCGGAAGTCGTCGCGCTCGAGGATGCGCGCCACGGTGTAGCGGGAGGCAAGCTTGATGCAGTCCATGAACGACATGCGGTCGAACCAGCTGCCGTTCTCGCGCTCCTCTGCCCTGCCGATGTCCAGCACTGCACTGACCTGCGCGCGGTAGGTGGCCTTGTTGGCCTCCACCTGTTCGCGCGTGAGCGCAGGCCGCGTCTTGTTGCGACCCGTGGGGTCACCGACCATCGCCGTCGAGGTGCCCCACAGCACGACGGCCGTGTGGCCGAGCCGCTGGAAGTCGCGCAGCTTCCGCAACACGACGGTGTGGCCGAGGTGGATGTCGGGCGAGCTGGGGTCGATGCCGAGCTTCACGCGCAACGGCTTGCCGGTCTTGCGGCTCTGCTCAAGGCGCGTTCGCAGTTCCTCCTCGTGCACGAGGTCGACGGTGCCGCGGCGGATGACTGCTAGCTGCTCTTCGACCGGCAGGAACGACATGGCGCTGTTGTTATTGGCTGCGCTGCCACCACGCAAGCCAGCGTTCCCGATCCCCCACGGTGATCGGTTCGCCACTCAGCTCGCGCAGTGCGGCCGTGGCCACCAGGGCCTGGTCGGCGCGACCCAGCCGCACCCACTGCACGAGGAGTTCCATCCCCTCGCGCCGCTGCTCCTCGGGCAGGAAGCTGGCCGACAGGAACACGGCAGGGAAGCGCGCTGCGTCACCGATCGCCATGGCCTCCCGCATGCTCGCGAGCGGCGCAGTCCGCAGCTTGTCCGCGCCCGGCGGCAGCTGCTCCGTGGCAGCACGTGCCATGGGCGCCCTGCGGACCGGACAGGTGGTGTCGCCGGTGCCCACATGGCCGGGGAGCATGTCGATGCGGACCGAGACCTTCCTCCGCACTGCGCCAGCGGGCGCGGCGCCGAGCTCGAGTGGCAGCTCGAGCGGACTTGCCTCGGTCAGTTCGTGGGCCCGCGGGAGCCGGACCACGGCCTCGCCCTCCTGCCGACGCGTGCTCCCGTCGACATACGCGTCCGCGAACTCGAACCACGCCGTGAGGAAGAAGGGCTTCTCGTCCTGCTCCCCACCCAAACGCACGGTGCGGCCGGGCATGCCGTCGACGCGCAGCCGGACCACGAGGTTCTGGCCGAGGGGGACGTCCTGCGGCAGCTCGATGCGGCTCCTCGCCTGCACGTGCTGCTCGAACACGGCGCCCTCGGCAGCTGCAGCGAACCCATCCAGGTGCTGGACGGCCCAGTCCGGCGCGGCCTCGGTGCGGTAGAGCTGCAGCAACCGCTGCAGGTTGTCGAGGCCGGTGAGGCGACCTTGGCTGTCGCGCTCACCGTAGGCCTCGTGCATGCGCTGCAGCACGTTTGCATAGAACGTGCCGAGCGCATCCTCGTCGGCCACGGCGTCCTCCCCGAAGGGGATCACCAGGGCCGAGGAGTCGAGAGCCGTGGCCTGCGCCAGGGGATCCACTCCCTCCGGCGCAGTGCCACAGGCTGCGAGCAGCAGGCCTGAGACGAGTCCCAGGCTGCTGCGGGTCACGAGCCCTCGTCCTCGGGCTTCTTCGTGGCTGCCTCGCGGGCACTCATGCGCTGGCCGAGACCCTTGAGCTGGTCCGCGAGCGAACCAGTCTGGGCCGTCTCGGCGCGCGACGGGGCCGCGGGCTCTGCAGGCGTCTCGCCATCCATCTCGAAGTGGGCCTGGATGAGCGTGAGGCCGATCTTCCGGTCGTCCGGGTCGATCTTGATGATGCGCACCTCGACGCGCTGGCCGACCTTGACGACTTCCTCGGGGTTGTCGACCTTGTGGTCAGCAAGCTCGCTGATGTGCAGCAGGCCCTCGAGACCGGGCTCCAGCTCGACGAAGACACCGAAGTTGGTGATCTTCGTGACCGTGCCGGGCACCGAGTCGCCGATGTGGTAGCGAGCCGGGATGTCGCCAGCCCACGGGTCCGACTGCAGCTGCTTCAGGCCGAGCGCGATGCGCTTCTTCTCCTGGTCGACCGACAGCACCACGCACTCGACCTCCTCGCCCTTCTTCACGACCTCGTTCGGGTGCGTGATCTTGCGAGTCCAGCTCATGTCCGTGATGTGCAGCAGGCCGTCGATGCCCTCCTGCAGCTCGATGAACGCACCGTAGTTGGTGAGGTTGCGCACCTTGCCGCGGATGATCGTGCCCGGGGGGTAGTTCTCCGCCACCATGTCCCAGGGGTTCACCTCGGTCTGCTTCATGCCGAGGCTGATGGTCTGCTTCTCGGTGTCCACCTCGAGCACGACCACCTCGACCTTGTCGCCGACCTTGACCACCTCGCTCGGGTGGTTGACGCGCTTGGTCCAGGACATCTCGCTGATGTGCACCAGGCCCTCGACGCCGTCCTCCAGCTTCACGAATGCGCCGTAGGTCATCAGGTTGACGACCTCGCCGGTGAGACGCGTTGCAGGCGGGTACTTCTCCAGGATGTTCTCCCAGGGCGAGGCACTCTTCTGCTTCATGCCGAGGGCGATGCGCTCGCGCTCGCGGTCGATCTTGAGCACCTTGACCTCGACCTCGTCGTCGAGCTTGAGCATCTCCGACGGGTGGTTGATGCGGCCCCACGACATGTCCGTGATGTGCAGCAGGCCGTCGATGCCGCCCAGGTCGACGAACACGCCGAAGTCGGCGATGTTCTTGACGATGCCCTTGCGGACCTGACCCTCCTGCAGCTCGCTGAGCAGGGTCGCCTTCTTCTCCTCGCGCTCCTCCTCGATGAGCTTGCGGCGGGAGACGACGATGTTCATGCGCTCGGTGTCGATCTTGATGATCCGTGCATCCACGGTCTTGCCGATCCAGTCGCCGATGTCGCCAGCGCGACGGATGTTGACCTGCGACGCGGGCAGGAACACCGGCACGCCAATGTCCACCAGGAGGCCGCCCTTGATCTTGCGCAGCACGAGACCGCGCACGTTGTCGCCTTCCTTGTGGGTCTTGATGATGGTCTCCCAGCCGCGGATGCGATCAGCCTTCCGCTTGCTGAGGAGGATGAAGCCCTCTCCGTCCTCGATCTCCTCGACGAGGCACTCGATCTCCTGGCCCGGCTGGAGGGCGAGCGGATCGTCGAACTCGTCGAGCGGGATCCTGCCCTCTGCCTTGTAGGAAACGTCGACGACGACCATGCCGTCGTCCTGGATCTTCACGATCCTGCCCTTGACGATCTTGTTGGGGGCCAGGGCGCACACGGTCTTCTCGATCGCCGAGCCGAGATCGACCATGGTTGCGTTGCCGAGCGCTTCGCTGGTGAGCCTCGAGAGCTCATCCGCAGCGAGCGCAAACTTCTTCACGAGTTGCTTGCCTTGCATCGAACGGGAGTGGGTCATTGGGAAAAGGTGTCAGGGAGTCGAGCCCCCACGAGACGCCCGCGCGGCCGACCCGGGCCGCGAGAACACTCGCCGAGGGATGCCGCGGAACACCCGCGGCGGGTTTGCCTTCGTGTCCTCAAGAGGGCACTCCGGCGGAAGATCGTTGGGAGGGCACGGCCTCGCCTTGCGGCGTTGCCGGGACCGATTCGTCTGCAGCGGGCCCTTCGTCGCGCAGCGGCGCGCAGGCGAGCTGCGCAACCGTGCGGCGCAGCGCCTCCATGCCGCCCGCCGCGAGCACCTGCTCGGGGGACCACGGGGCGCCGAAGTGCACGCGGGTGCGGTACGGACGGGGCATGAGCGCACCGCGCGGCATCGCGCGGGACATGCCCTCGAGCCCGACGGGGACCACCGTGGCGCCGGTGCGGCGCACGAGGAACTCGACGCCGGGGCGGAACGGGCCCACGGAACCGTCCTTGCTGCGCGTGCCCTCCGGGAACAGGCAGGTGCAACCACCTGCGAGGAGGTGTCCCTCCAGCCTGCGCATCACCTCTCGCGAGGGAGCTGCCCGGTCGACGAGCACCACGCCAACCTTGCGCATCCACCACCGAACCGGCGGCAGCTTGGCGAGGCCCTTCTGCGCGAGGTAGCAGATCTGCCGGCCCACCTCGATGCCCATCATCATGGGGTCGAGGTAGCTGGCGTGGTTGCAGACGAGGATCACACCGCCCTGCGCCGGCACCAGTTCACGTCCGGTCGCGGTCTGTCGGAACCAGAGCCTCGCCACGAGCTTGAACAGGTTGAACGAGGGCCAGTAGACCCACGGGGCGTGCGGAACGAGTCCGCCCTGCTGCACTGCGCCCTGCTGCACTGGGTCAGGGGATCCTTCGCTCATGCGCCGGACCCTCGCACCCGCTGGACGTGTCCCAGGACCAACGCAACCACGCCCTCGGCATCGAGGCCGGTGGTGTCCACCGGCACGGCATCCGGCGCGCGCACGAGGGGCGCGTCCTTGCGCGTGCTGTCGAGGCGGTCGCGCACCTGCATCTCCTCGAGGACCTCCTGCTGGGTCGCATGCCTGCCGCGGGCACTGAAGTCCACCAGGCGCCGACGCGCGCGCTCTGCGGGGTCGGCGTCTAGGAACAACTTGAAGCGTGCGTGCGGGAACACGACGGAGCCCATGTCGCGGCCCTCCGCCACCACGGGCCCGCGCGACGCGACCTGTCGTTGCAGGTCGCGCATGGCCGCGCGCACGAACGGCAGCGCGGACACGGCGGACACGCGCGACTCCACCTCGCGCGAGCGCAGGTGGCCCGTCACGTCGTGCTCGCCCACCAGTACGCGACCGTCGCCGGTGAGGCGCAGGTCCATGGTGGCGAGCGCCGCACGCATGCGGGACTCGGTCGCACCCTCCTGGTCCGGCGCGCAGCCGTGCTCGAGGAAGTGCCAGGTCACCGCGCGGTACATGGCACCGGTGTCGAGGAACGCCCAGCCCAGTCGCCGCGCCAGCAACCGCGCCACCGTGCTCTTGCCGGCACCCGCGGGGCCGTCGATGGCGACGACCTCGACGGGTTCCCCGGCAGGGACTCGGTCAGGGGACACGGGGGGCTGGGTCAAGGGATGGGAGGCTCGGATTCGAATCGGCCCACATTGCCAAAGAGCGGGGCGCCCCGACGCGTGGGGCGTGCCGCACGGGCCTGGTGCACCGGATGAGGGGCGAGAAGCGTAGCGACGTGCCCACCCACCCGCAACCTCGACGGGGGCCCGCCGAGCCCCGGCTCAGACGAAAGTCCGCCCGGGGAAGTCCGCCACCGGCTCGATCCGGCCGTTCGTGTCCACGCGGTGGTAGCCGAGCACACCGTCCCGGACCTGGAGGTGGACCCCGTCCTCGTCGAAGGCGGGCAGGACCCGGTAGGACAGGCTCCCGCGGACCCCGGCAGCGGGCCGGTGGATGTGGCCGAACACCAGCAGTTCGGCCCCGGCCCGCCCCACCGCACGGTCGACCGCCTCGGCAGTGGGGTCGAACCGGGTCTGGTCCCCCATGGCGATCACCGAGGCGCTCTGCCGGCGCGCGCGGCGCGCAGCCCAGAGGGCGGCCCGCAACGGCAGTTGGCGTGCGAGGAACCGGGTGGCAGGGTGCCGCAGCCAGCGCTTGGCCCGCTGGTAGGGCTCGTCGCGCGTGCACAACTCGTCGCCGTGGACCAGCAGGGCACGGTGTCCCGCGAGCGAGCAGGTGAGCCCGCCCGGGACCAGACGTGCACCGGAGACCTGCTCGAACTCGGGTCCGAGGAGGAAGTCGCGGTTGCCCACGAGCACGTGCACGAGCACGCCGGCGCGGACCACGCCTGCAAGCCCGTCTGCCACGCGCCGCCAGACATCCACGCGGATCTGGGCCGGTGAGACGTAGAAGTCGAAGAGGTCACCCAGGACGAACAGACGGGCGCGGGTGCCGCCCTCGCGGACGGCCGTGAGCAGCGACTCGAGGCGACGCAGGACCGTGCCACCACCAACCGGAACGTGCAGGTCCGAGACGAGGTAGTGGAGATCGCGCTCGTCGCCGGCGGCGTCAGAGAACTCGGTCTCGAGTGGTTCGAAGCTCATTGGTCCTCCAGCCAGAAGAACGCGCCGTTCCAGGGATCGAGTGCGAACTCGAACCGGGTCGCGAGCCCGAGGTCGACGCCCCCCACGGTGCGCAGCCTGCGTGCGACGGGCAGCTCGAGTTCCACCTTGGGCACGCCGCGCTGCTCGAGGTCGGCCAGCAGTTGCACGCGCTCCAGTGCGTTGACGCGCACCGCGAGCACACGCCTGCCGTCGGGACGCAGCAACTCCGTGGTCTCGATGCAGGTCGGGAGCCCCGCCCCGCGGACCTCGTGCCGTGGCACCAAGCCGCCGACACGGAGCAGGTGACGCATGCGCGCGCGCAGGTCCATGGCAGTCCCCACTGCGGCCGGGTCCAGCCGCCACTGCACGTAGTCGCAGACCGCGAGGTTCAGGTAGCACGCGCGGCCCGAACCGTGCCGCCGCTCGACCTGGACCGGGTGGTGGTCCGCGTACTCGGCCGTGCGCTCGTACCTCCGCGGGTCGGCACCCAGCACCTCCGCGACGACGTCGCGACCGGTGGAGACGACCAGCTTCCCCTCGGCGACCGAGGCACCGCGCACCCGCTGGTTGCCCCGGCCCTCGCGGACGAAACGGTGCTCCCAGCGCAGGCTGCGCGAGACGATGCCGAACAGCGCGTCGAGACCGCCTGCGTCACGGCGGACCAGGTTCTCGTCGTAGAGCGCGACGGAATGGTCCGCGACGACGGTGCCGCCAGTGCGGACGTATGCGTCGACGGCCTGGCAGTCGCGGTCGGACAGCGCCACCGTGGCAGCGAGCACCAGGCACTTGGGCCGTTCGCGCAGCAGCCGGGTCGCGAACCCATCGGTACCCACGAAGCGCGGCTGGAACCCGAGGTCCTGCAGCAGGCGCAACCAAGCATGGCGCGAGGCAACCGCAGTGCTGTTGCGTTCCTCGTGCGACGTGAGGCGGCGGATCCACGTGGCCCCGTCCCGCGCCGAGTCCAGCATCCACCATGCCGCCACCGACTCATGCGACTCGACCACCCACACGGGGTCACGCTGCACGACGGCTCCTGCACAAGCGTCGAGCGCAGGACCGAGCGCACCGAATGCCTCGCGCACCGAACGGCCGTAGGCGGTGTCGGTGCCGTCCGCGGACACGAGCAAGGGCGCATTCCACACCACTGCTGCCCACATGCCGTCTGCAGCTGCACCGGCGAGCCATGCCGCGGGCAAGCGCGCAGGAGAGCCCTCGGGACCCGGCGCGAGCGTGCCCAGTTGCAGCGCACTGGCAGGGGCGAGGCAGGCATGGAGGTCGCGGTTGCCCGCCGTGTCGTAGGCCTCGTGGAGCGTGAGCAGTGGCAACAACCGCTGCGGGTCGTGGCCTCCGAACGCGGACGGCAACGGCATCCCGGTGAGACCCGTGGGCACCCCGGGCAGGCGGGCGCGCGACTCGTTGGCGAGTTGTTCCACGGCACGGGCGAAGTTGACGTCCTCGAACTCGAGGGCCTCGCGCCACGGGCGCAGGTTGGCGGGCAGCGACACGTCCCCCAGTTCCCGGCGCCGGACCTGGTCGGTGGTCAGCGGCACGACCCGGTCCCATGCACCGAAACTGGTGCCCCACGCCACGTCAAGACGCTCCACGGAGCCGTGCCGCTCCTGCAGGAAACTGCGGAACCGGCTGAGGCAGTGCTCGCAGCGACAAAGGTCCAGCGGGTTGGAGTTGCGCGTGGTGGAGGCCTCGTCGGCGAACCCGTTGGCGAGCGCGCGGCGCGCAGTGTCGGTGTCGAGGGCCGCAGCCAAGGCCTCCAGCTGACGCGAGGTCCAGCCGGGCTCGCTCCAGCAACGAGGACGGACCAGCATCCCTGCATCCCGCGTGCGCTCGTAGCCGTCGCGCAGCGGCCCGAACTCCTCGTCGCGCAGTTCCAACACCTTGCCGACCGGCTGGTCGAGGTAGTGACCCAGGCCTGCCGCCCGCGCCGCGTCCGGGGCACTGCCGCGAGGCATGTTCACGGCCGTGAACCCGAAGGCGCGCATCCGCGCCATCAGGTCGGCATCCCCGCTCGATGCGCCCGGGACCCAGACGATGCGCTGGAACCCTGCGGCACGCGCGGGGGCCGGGCCCTGCGCGCCTGGTGCCTGGGCAGGCGGGGCCGAGGCAAGGGCGCAGGCGAGCAACGACACCGCGAGCACGCGGGTCATTCGATGCCGTAGTCCTTGAGCTTCTCCCACAGCACCTTCCTGCTGATCCCCAGCACGGACGCAGCCTTGGTGCGGTGCCCACCCACCGCCTTCAGCACGTGCTTGAGGTGCTCGCGCTCTGCCTCGACCAGGACCTCACGCAGCGTGCGCAACGTCATGGGCGGCTCGAGCGCGGCACGCCGGGTACGGTCGACGGGCAGCAGGTGCTCCTTGCGCAGGACCGACGAGCCGCCGGACATGGCAATCGCCTGCGCCACGTGGTTCTCGAGCTCGCGCACGTTGCCGGGCCACGAGTACTCCGCCATGAACTCCAGCACGTCGGTCTTCACGACGAAGGACTTGCCCTGCGCGAGCCGTTCGATGAAGTGCTGCACGAGCAGGGGGACGTCGCCCTCGCGTTCGCGCAGGGGCGGCAACCGCACGGGCACGACGTTGAGGCGGTAGTAGAGGTCCTCGCGGAACCGGCCCTGACGCACCAGCTCCATGAGCGGGACCTTGGTCGCGGACACCACGCGGATGTCGACGTGCACGAGCTGCTCGCCACCCACGCGCTCGAACTGCCGCTCCTGCAGCACGCGCAGCAGCTTGACCTGCACCGGCAGCGGCATGTCGTCGATGTCGTCGAGGAAGATCGTGCCCCCGTTCGCCATTTCGAAACGACCACGTCGCTGGCGCTGGGCGTCGGTGAAGGCACCGCGTTCGTGGCCGAACAGCTCGGTCTCCAGCAACGTGTCGGGAAGCGCGCCGCAGGAGAGTGCCACGAACGGCTTGTCGCGGCGCGCGGAAAGGACGTGGATGGCGCGTGCGATGCGTTCCTTGCCGGTGCCGCTCTCGCCCTCGATGAGCACCGATGCGTCGGTGCCGGCCACGGTGCGGACGCGCTTCACCACGTCGCGCATCGCAGGGCTCTGGCCGATCACGCCGGGCAGCCCCTGGTTGTCGCGCAGCTCGGCACGCAGACGCTCGTTCTCCTCCAGCAGCGCACGGAACCTGCCGAGGCGACGGAGCCGCTCGATCAGCTGCGCGTTGAGGAAGGGTTTCTGGATGAAGTCGTCTGCCCCGAGACGCATGGCCTCCACGGCGCTCTCGACCGTGGCGTACGCAGTCATCACGAGCACCTCGGTCTCTGGACGCGCGGCCTTCGCCGCCTTGAGCACCTGCAGCCCGTCCGCGCCGGGGAGCCGCACGTCGGTGACCACGCAGTCGAAGCTGCGCTGCCCAAGGACCTCGAGGGCCGCCTTGCCGTCGGCAAGCACCACGACGTCGAACCCCTCGGCCCGTAGGTCGTCCCCCAGGGTCAGCGCAATCGTCGGCTCGTCCTCGACCAGCAGGATGCGCATGGCTTGCGTCAGGACCCGCGCTTGGGTTCCGCGTCCCCGGGACCGCCCTCCAGCAGCTGGGCCTCGGCATAGGAAACCGTCCGGTTCCCGGAGCCCCGCGCCGCGTGCTGGATGGCGAACTCGGCCTGGGCGACCAGGCTGTCGAAGAACATGGTCTTCTGGTCCTCGGCGGAGGCGACACCCAGACTGAGGGTCAGGCCCAGCGGTTTGCCGTCGACGGTGATCTCCGCGTCCTGGAAGCGGGCCCGGATGCGGTCCGCCACCAGCCGGGCGCTGTTCAGTTCGGTGTGGGGCAGCACCAGCAGGTAGCGGTCGTCCCCCATCGCGCCCATCAGGTCCGAGGTGCGGGTGCGTTCCTTCACCACGTCCATCAGGGTCTGGCGGGCGACCCGCCGGAGGTCGGCGCCGTGGAGGTCGACGAGCTGGGCCAGCCGGTCCACCTGCAGCAACACACAGGCGATGGGGATCTGGTAGCGGCGCGCCTTGGCGAACTCGCTCTTCATCAGGTGCAGGATCTGCGCCTGGGAGAACAGGGCCGAGCCGATGAAGCCTCCGCCGTCGTCCTCGGGGCCTCTGCTGCGAGGGGTGGAGGCCCGGCTCTTGCGAAATCCCGGTTGCGTCATGATGGATGCGGTGCCGCCTGCACCGTGCTCCGCTCTTCTTAGCCGAGGAACGGTCCCGCGGAATGCACGCAGGAAAAAAAAGTCGGGCCTCAGCCGGTCAGAACTGAGGCCCGAAGAATGCGGGCGAGGCTACGCGATGGAGAGGGCGGTTAGGGAGGGGGATACTGTTCTCCACCACACAGCCTCAGCCCGTTGGTGTCCTGCTGGAACAAGCCGCGGGTCGGGTCAGGAACCGCAGGCCTGCGTCCCTTGCTGGTCAGGCAACGGACGATCTGAAGAGAACGAAGGCTCGGTCGCTTGCGCGCCTCACCCAGCCAGTTCGCGCGTCCGGGCTAGGCATCCCAGCCGCGTGCACTGACTTTGCACAGGGAATGATGCCACCCTTCCACCAGATTTCAACAAGATCTCCCCCGGATTTGGGCTACCTGCCGCTGCCATCGGGGAGAAAAGGCCGGATCATTTCGAGCAGGCGGTACACGTCCAACTCGGGCCAGCGGTACTTCACCAGCAGCAGCACCACGACGGCCAGGGCAAGGGTGATGCTGAACACGATCAACTGAGCCAACACCTTGGCCAGAAAGCCTTTGGCGCGGCGCTTCAACCCAGGGCCCGGCGTCTCCCGCCCGCCGCGGGCCACCCAGTCCCGCTCGGCGAGGATGCCGCGCCGCAGCAACTCGTTGGGGTCCACCGGCTCGGCGAGCACCGCATCGTGGATCCTCTGCCACGGGTATTCCCCAGTGGATTCCACAGCCATGCGCTGCACCGCCTGCAGGGTCTTGCGCGGCAACATGCCTGCCATGAGGCGAAGCGAGACCGCCGCGGTCTGGGCCAACGGGTCCGATGCGGGAAGGGGTTCGGAGGACGAGCGATCCATGGCCCGAGGATACCCACCGGCCCGTCGCTGCGTAACGTCTCGTCATGTTCACCCTGCGACCGGACCGCGAGGAATCCGCAGCGCTTGCCTGCCAGATGCTCGCGAACTCGCTGGACGCAGGGCTCACGCCGCAGCAACTCGGGCTCCCGCCCGGGGCGGGCGCCGACTCCCCGCTCGCTGCGCTGCTCGCGAAGCAGCGCGTCGTGCTGCGCCCCGCGGAACGGGTCGCACTGGAGGCTGGCTGGCGCTCGGGCCGAGGGCCCCAGTCCCTCCTCCTGCTGGCGTCCGCCCGGCAGCGCCGCGCCGACGCCAGTCGGGACCTGGGTTCTGGCCTCGGCTACCCCCTGGCACTCTCCCTCACCACGTGGGCGGTCGCACTCCTGCTCCTGTCCGTTGGCAGGCCCACGGGATCCCCGTGGGTGCTCGTGCTGGTGCCGGGTGCAGCCCTCGCGGCACTGCTCCTCGCGCTCCGCGCCGTGGCCACGGCCAGCGGCCCGGCCATGCGCGTCCCGCCCGTGCGCGACCTCGCCGAGGAGGTGGCCGAACTCCCCTACCTCGAGGCGCTGCTCGCCCTCTACGCAGCAGGCGAACCCCTGCTGCAGGCCCACCCGGCGGCGCTTTCCGCGACCGCCTCGCCCGGGCTGCGCGAGCGACTCCAGCGCGCCGACGCCTTCCTGCAGGGCAACGTCCCCATCGCCGAGGCCCTCGACCAGGCCAGCGCGCTGCGCCCCGACACGCGCATGCTGCTGCGCACCGCGGAGCACAGCGGCCAGTTGGAGCAGGCGCTCGAGCGGCTCGTCGTTGCGCGCGGCGAGAGCATCCGCAGGCGCAGCAAGACGCTGGCCAAGCGGTTGGCCGGACTCTGCTACCTCGCTGCAGTCGTGACCGCCGTCCACCTCATCTTCTCCTTCTACGGCGCCCAGTTCGAGGCGTTGCGATCGCTCCGCACGGGCCGCTGAGCTGCCAGCTCACCTTGGCAACCCGCCCCGGTGGGACAGCTATACTGACCCAGCGCCCCACCCGACTCCCTGCCCCTCGACCCCACCATGCGACTCGGACTCAGCCAAGGCCTCCGCGCCGAACAGCGACTGGTCCAGTCGCCCCAGATGATCCAGGCGATGCAGATCCTGCAGACGCCGCTGCTGGAGCTGAAGGACCAGATCGAGCACGAGTTGCAGGAGAACGTGTTCCTCGAGATCAAGGAGGAGGGAGCACCGCCCGAGGAGGGCGGCGAGCCCTCGCCCGCCGGTCCCGACCACGAACAGATGCAGCGCGAGTTCGCCGAGGAGATCAGCCAGCTTGAGTCGCGGATGGACCTCGGGTTCCGGAGCCGCGGCAGCGGCAGCTGGAACGGCTCCGACGAGGACGCCGACCGCAAGCTGGAGGCGCTCTACAACACCCCCGGACCGGGCGTGTCGCTGCCCGAGCACCTGCTCGCCCAGGTGCGGCTGCAGAACCCGAGTGACGAGCTGTACCGCGTGGTGGAACGCGTGGTGTTCTCCCTCGACGACGACGGCCGGCTCGCGGACACGTCCACCCAGATCGCCACGGACCTGCTGGTGCCGATCCCCCTCGCCGAGGAGGCCATCCGCTTCGTGCGCCGCCTCGAGCCCATCGGCGTGGGCGCGCGCGACCTGCGCGACTGCCTGTTGATGCAACTCGACCACCTCGGCTACGTACGTCCGCTCACACTGCAGCTGGTGGACCGCCACCTCGACGACCTGGCGATGAACAAGCTGCCCAAGATCGCCAAGGAGACGGGAGCCTCCATCGAGGACATCAAGGAGAGCTGGGACTTCATCCGCTCCCACTGCAACCCGCACCCGGGCGCCGAGTACGCAACCGCGGTGCCGGACCTCGTGGTGCCCGATGTCGTCGTCGAGGAGACGGACGGAAAGTTCGAGGTGCGCGGCCAGCGCGGCTCGGTGCCCGAACTGTCGATCTCCCCCGTCTACCGCAACCTCCTCAAGGAGGCGCGCAGCGACCCCAAGGTCTACGAGTACCTGCGCCGCAAGATCGACAGCGCCAAGTGGTTCATCGAGGCGGTGCACCAGCGCCAGAGCACCATCGAGCGGATCGCCACCGAGATCGTCCGCAGGCAGGAGGGCTTCCTGCGCCAGGGCGTGCAGCAGTTGCAGCCCATGAAGATGCAGGACGTGGCCGATGCGGTCGGGGTCCACATCTCGACGGTCAGCCGCGCCGTCTCGGGCAAGTACATCCAGACGCCCAAGGGCATCTTCGACATGAAGCGGTTCTTCTCCGGCGGCACGGTCACCGACACCGGCGACGTGGTGAGCCAGCAGGCCGTGAAGGACACCCTCAAGCAGATCGTCGAGGCCGAGGACCGGAACACCCCGCTGTCGGACGACGACCTGGTCGAGGAACTCAAGAAGCGCGGCGTGCACATCGCCCGCAGGACCGTGACCAAGTACCGCAAGGCCCTCGGCATCGAGTCCAGCAGCCGCCGCAAGTCGTTCTGACCTGCGCGGACCACGCTGGTCCCGGTGCCGCCATCGACCCTCGGGGTGCTGCTGGGTATCCTTCTTGCCCCTACCAGCCGGGCCATGCGACCCGGCGCACAACCCAACCCAGACAACTCATGGCGATCCGCGTCACCGAAGCCAAGAAGGGCATGGTCGTCCGCTACGAGGGCGACCTGTACCAGATCACCCGCTACGACCACCTCACCCCGGGCAACCTGAGGGCGATCCACCACCTCAACCTCAAGAACCTGAAGAACGGGCGGCAGAAGGAGGTGCGCATGAAGACGAGCGACCAGCTGGAGCTGGTCTACCTCGACTCGCGCGAGAGCCAGTACCTCTACAAGGACGCCATGGGCTACGTGTTCATGGACAACGAGACCTTCGACCAGTTCACGCTGCAGCCCGAGGTGGTGGCCGAGGCGATGCCCTACATCGTGGCCAACGGCAACGCGACGGTGGTGTTCTGCGACGGCGAGGCCCTCACGGTGCAGTTGCCGCCGTCGGTCACGCTGACCGTGGTGGAGGCCGAGGAGGCCGCGCGCGGCGACACCGTGAGCTCGGTGCAGAAGTCCGCCAAGCTGGAGACCGGCCTCGAGGTGAAGGTGCCGGCCCACATCAAGACGGGCGAGAAGATCCGCATCAACACCGAGACCGGCGAGTTCCAGGGCCGCGCCTGAGGCGCTGACTCGCTCGGAGCAGGCCCGCGCACGGCACCCTCGCGGTCAGCCGAGCGCGAGCCGCGCCAGCACCTCGCGCCGCGACAGCGAGCGCTCGGCGCACAGCCTGCGCACCTCGTCGTCCTCGGCGCGCACGACCAATGCGCCCGAGGGCAGCCGCGCCACCTTGCAGCGCACCGGGCCGAGCGGTGTCTCGCGGGTCTCGACCCAGCGTTCCAGCACCGTGCGCCGCACGCGGTGGGTGCGCACGCCGAGCGAGGTCGACTCTTCCAGCAGCAGGCGCGTGAGGTCGGCCACGTGCGCATCCGTGGCGAGCACCGTGACCTGCAGGCCAGGGCGGCCCTTCTTCATGTGCACGGGAGCGGCAAACGCGTCGACGGCCCCCTGCCGCAGCAGTTCGTCCAGCAACCAGCCCACCGTCTCGCCGGTGGCGGTGTCGAGCGTGCAGTGCATCTCCACCAGGTCGAGCGGCGACGTCGCCTCGCGCACGTCCCCCACGGTGAGCCGCAGCACGTTGGGATGACCCTTGTCGTCCTTGGTGCCCGCGCCGTGGCCGCGGTCGCGCGGCACCCACGTGAACACGGGCTCGAACTCCTGCACCAGCACGCGTACGAGTGCGGCGCCAGTGGGCGTGGTGCGCTCGCCGGGCAGCGTGCCCTGCCGCACGGGGATGCCGCGCAAGAGGTCGAGGGTGCCCGGGGCAGGCACCGGCAACACGCCGTGGTCGCACTTCACCGTGCCGCTGCCGGTGACCACGGCAGAGCTGGTGAGGCGCTCGATGCCGAGCAGCCGCGTGCCCAGGCAGGCACACACGATGTCGACGAGGGTGTCGACGGCACCCACCTCGTGGAAGTGGACCTGCTCGACGGGCATGGCGTGCTGGCGCGCCTCGGACTCGGCGATGGCGCGGAACACCTTGCGTGCGTCCTCGCGGGCATCGGCAGGCAGTGCGGCGCGGTCCAGCAGCCGTTCGATCTCGGCGAGCCCGCGGTGGGAGTGCCCCCCGACGGGGAAGAACTGGGGCCGGCCCAGGCCGCCGCGGTCCGCGGGCTGGCCGCCGTCGAGCACGGTGAAGTGGGTCGCCGCGATGCCGGCGCGGAGGACCTGTTCCGCACGGAGTTCGACCGGGCCCAGTTCCATCGAGGCTATGGCCTCCTGCAGCGGCGCGAGCGGCAGGCCAAGGTCCAGCAGGGCCCCAACCCACATGTCGCCGGAGACGCCGGAGAAGCAGTCTAGGTGGCCGATGCGCATGGTGCTGTGGAACGCGGTTTGCTCGGTGCAGGGCGGCAGGTGGTCCAACCCGGTGCCCTGCCAGCATACGCTCACGCCCTGCCGATGCCGCCACGCCAGAGCCCGTCCGCGAGCCGCCTGCAGCGCCACCGCGCGAGCGGATGGGGTCCGCGGCCGTGCGGTGCCGCACGGTGGCTCCTCTGCGCCGGGCTCCTCGCCGTACTCGCACCGGCCCAGGGGATCGCGCCCGACGCGTTTGCCGGGGCGGCGCGCAAACTCCTCGCGGACCCCTCGCCACGGGTGCGCGGCGAGGCAGCCTTGGTGGTCGCGACAGCTCGCCACCCGGCCGACCTCGAGGCCGTCCGCCGCGTGGCCGGTGAGACCGACCCGGCCGCCTCCCACCGCGGCCTGGTTGCCCTCGGCCTGCTGGCAGTCCCAAGCACGAGCCCTGCGCTCGTCACCTTGTTGCCGCAGCCGGGCGAACGGGTGGACGACCGGGCCGTGGTGGCCGCCTTCGCACTGGCCCTGCTGCCGGATGACGACGGGAGTGCGGAGATCGCGCGGGTGCTGGTGCGCACGCGCCAGGGCAGCTTCCGCAGGCAGCAGCCGCTGCTGCACGCAGTCACCTTGGGCACGAGCCTGCGCACCGGCACCATGCACGCGGGGGCGCTCGAGCAGATGCTGCACGACGAGTCGCTCAAGGACCCGATCGTGCGCAGCCTGTTGCTGGCCTCGCTGGCGCGCATCGAGGGGATGCCAGCGGACGCCGACCTGCGCACAGGACTGGCGAGCCCCGAGACCGCCGAGCGCACGGCCGCGCTGCGCGTGCTGTTGCAGCGCCAGGGCGGCACCGCATGGTGGGAACTGACCGCACGGCTCGCCGCGCGCGACCCGGACGCGCAGGTGCGCGCACTCGCCCTTGCCCACCTGACGGCAACCCGCCACCCGCGCGCCCTGGAGACCGCGCGCGCTGCCCTCCGTTCGGCGGCCCAGGAGGAGTGCGCGCAGGCAGTGCGCACGCTGCTGGCACTCGGGGGCGGCAGCATGCGCGCCCTCGCAGAGTCGACGGTGCTGGATGCCGGCACCCCTGCGCGCACGACGGCAATGCTGCTCGCATGGCGTGGTGCACCCTCACAGGACATGGCGAGTTGGTGCCGCGCCACGGCACTGGACGGACGCCAGCCGGTGGGACTGCGGGCGGCATGTGCGCTGGCCGCCTTGGACGTCGTCGGCACCGAACTGCTGCCGGCGCTCACCGATGGACTCGTGGACTGTGACGAGCCCGAGGTGCGGGACGCGGCAGCGCGGGCCCTGCGGCTGCGCACCGACGGGCGCCCTGTGGAGGAACTGGCGCCGGCCGACGCGATGCACGCAGAGCGCACCGGCCGGGTGCTTGGGTCCTTGTTGCGCGCCGGCCACGTGCAGGCCGCGCAGCACGCGGTCCGGCTGCTGGAGGACCCGCAGGCCGGCCCCGCCCTCCGGGCCGCCGTGCTCACCGGGGTCCGCGCGGCACTCGTGCCGTGGCTGCAGGCGCCACAGGGGCCCGAACCGCTCCGCGCTGCGCTCGCGCGCTGAGGAGCTTCAGAGGATCCGCTTGCCGAAGGCGGAGAGCACCAACTCGGTGGCGACGATGCCGCTCTCGTTGCGCACGTCCAGCACCGGGTTGAGCTCGGTGATCTCGAGGCTGGTCATGCGCTGCGAGTCGGCCACGTGCTCCATGAGCAAGCTGGCCTCGCGCCAGCTGATGCCGCCCTTCACCGGGGTGCCGGTGCCCGGGACGTCGCGCGGGTCCATGGCGTCGAGGTCGAACGAGACGTGGAAGCCCACGGTCCCGGCGGAGGCGAGTGCAACCGCGTCCTCGATCACGTTGCGCATGCCCTTCTCGTCCACGTCGCGCATGGTCCAGACGTGGATGCCGCTGCGGCGCAGGTTGTCCCGCTCGCGCTCGTCCACCTCGCGGATGCCGATGAGGCAGACGTTGGCAGGGTCGACCTTGGGCCGGAAGCCGCCCATGTCCACCAGCAGCGGGTCACCCATGCCGAGCAGCGCTGCCAGCGGCATGCCGTGGATGTTGCCCGAGGGCGTGGTCTCGGCCGTGTTCATGTCCGCGTGGGCATCGACCCAGACCAGACCGATGCGCTCGCCGCGGTTGCGGTGGTACTCGGCGATCCCGCTGACCGTGCCGATCGCAATGCTGTGGTCGCCGCCGAGCACGAGGGGCACCTCGCCTGCCTCCATTGCCCGACGCACCCGCAGGCGCAACCGGTTGCACACGTGGTAGACGGCATCGAGGTAGCGCAGCGTTTCGGAACCGTGGCCGCGGGACTCGGGAGCAGGCACGCCCACGTCGCCGTCGTCGTTGACCACGTGCCCCAGGTGCTGGAGGCCCGGCGTGACGCCTGCGATGCGGATGGCCGACGGCCCCATGTCCACGCCGCGCCGACCGGCACCGAGGTCCATGGGGACCCCGACGAGCCGGATGGTCTTGCGCGGCGTGACCTGGCTCAGGTCGATGGGTCCTGGGATGGGCACGAACCCATTATCGGCCACGGGCAAAGGGAGCGTACACGCCGAGTCGCCCATCCGGGCAACCGTCCGTGGCAGCGAGGTTCCGGCCGCGCCGGAACCTCACATCATCGGCGTCGGCGCCATCGACTGCACGTTGGGGTCCATCGGGCCGAGGATCTTCTTGGTGATGGACGACTCCACCATCGACCACACCATCGAGGTCACCATGTAGACCATGAGTCCCGAGGCGTAGTTGTAGAGCATCACGCCGAAGAGCACGGGCATGAAGCGCATGATCTGCTGCACCTGGCGCTGCTGCGGGTCGGTGGGCAGCGGCATCTTGAGCTGCATGACCAAGAACATGCCGATCCAGAGCAGCGGCAGCAGGTTGAAGTGCGGGAACCAGCTGAGGCCGGTGTGGAACAGCTGGTCTGGCTGGCTGAGGTCCTCGATCCAGAACGGGAACAGCGGCGCCTGGCGCAGGTCGTAGGCCGTGCGCAGCGCGCTGAAGAGCCCGAGGTAGATGGGCATGGTGGCGAAGATCGGCAGGCAGCCGCCGATCGGCGGCATCATCTTGTTCTCGCGCTGGAACGCGACCATCGCCTGCTGGTAGCCCTTCGCGTCGCCCTCGAAGTCGGCCTTGATCTTGTCGAGCTTGGGCTTGAGCACCGCCATCCGCGAGGCGTAGGCGCGCATCGACTTCTGCATGCGGAAGTTGACGGGTGCCAGTGCCGCGCGCACCAGGATGGTGAGCATCATGATGGCGACGCCCCAGTTGCCCACGAGCCCGTGGAAGAAGCCGAGCAGCTTGAGCAGCATCGACGCCATGAGGCGGCCGCCGGGGACCACGATGCAGCACGGCGGCTCGAGGTCCACGTCCATGACCGGCTCGAAGCGGGCATGCTCCGGCTGCTCCGAGAACACGGTGTAGGACTTGGGGCCGAGGTAGATCCCGAAGCGCACGACGCTTGCGGCGCCAGGCTGCGGCACGTTCATGCGGAAGCCGTAGACCGGCTGCGCGACGCTGAATGCTTCGGTGTCGGTGAAGTTGTCCTTTCGGGACGGGACCGAGTCCACCTCGACCTTGTGCACCACGCGGCTGCTGGCCTCGTCGAGCGGGTGCAGGAAGGCCGCGAAGAAACGGTTGGTGGCGCCGGCGAAGCCGAGCTCGCGGCCGTCGATTTCGAACAAGACCTGGCTGGGCCCCTGGTGCGGCTTCACCACCGACTGCGTTGCATCCGCCGTCGTGCCGATGGCGACGGCAGGGTTGCCAAACATCGAGGCCTCGACCGGGTTGATGAGCACGGGGCCGAGCAGGTCGAGGAAGGCGACGGCATCGGGCAGCGGCTTGCTGCCCTCGGGCAGGCGCAGCTCGATCTCCAGCGCCAGTTCGCGGTGGCTCGGCCGGTGGCGGAAGGTCTTTGCCAGCTGCAGCCCTTCCTTGCCCTCGATGGTGAACCGGACCGCGTCGGGAAGTTGCTCGACGTTCCAGGGTGCCGAACCGAGGGGGACGCCGAACAGCGATGCACTGCGGGAGTCCAGCTGGAGGCGCAGCGAGTGGTTGGTGCCGCCGAAGACCAGCAACTGGTAGTCCCCGGGCTCGTGCTGCTCGCGCCGGGCGGCGTCCAGCGACACGTAGTGGTCGAGCAGCTGCAGGCTGAAGATGCCGGCACCGCGACGGTCGAACTTCACGCGGAACGAGCCAACCGCACCCGGGGCACCGAAGTCGCGCACGACGACCGGGTCCTCGGCGGCTGCAGCAACAGGGGCGGTGGCCGGGGCCTCGCCCGCGCCCTGGGGTGCGAGTGCAGCGGACAGCAGGCCGAACAGGAGCGAGTGCAACATGGTGGGGATCCGGAGGCGGAGGACTCAACGCCCTTCGGCGAGTCGGTCCGCAAGGTAGTCGGGCAGCTCGGGGATCGCGCGGATCTTGGCCATGGTGGCCTGGACGTCGTACGCGACGCGGTGGAACCGCACCGTCGTGCCGTCCCACGTACAGAAACTCGCGCGCGGGTCGCCGTCGCGCGGCTGCCCCACCGAACCGATGTTGACGATCGCCCGGCCCGTTCCGGGCCGGTACTCGCTGCCGATGTCCTTGGGCGACAGGAAGCCGCCGGACTCGGGGTAGACGCCGGGAACGTGGCTGTGGCCCACGAAGCAAAGGCGGGCCTTGTCGAACAGGTCGAAGCAGCCTGCCATCTTGGCCTTGTCCTCGGCATCGCGCGGCACGAGGTACTCGCGCACCGGGTCGCGCGGCGAACCGTGCACCAGCAGCAGTTCACCCTCGCGGTGCTCCTTCTTCATCGCGTCGAGGTAGGTCCACATGCGCATGTTCTCCTCGCGCGGACGGTCCTTGCGGTTGAGCTGGTCGCGCGTCCAGTCGATGGCGGCACGGGCGCGCGGGTTGAAGTCGGAGGCGTAGAACATCGCCCCGTGCTCGTGGTTCCCGAGGAGGGAGAACTCGGCGCGTCCCATGACCTGCAGCAACGTCTCCCGGGGCTCGGGACCGTACCCGATGATGTCGCCGAGGCAGAGGACGCGGGTGACGCCCAAACGGTCCGACTCCTGCAGACAGGCGCCCAGCGCCTCGGTGTTGCTGTGGATGTCGGAGAGGAACGCGATCATGGATTCGGGGGAGAAAGGGTAGTGAGCGATCCCGGGCGGGAAAAGGCGCTTTCCCGTATCTTGCTCCCCCCATGTCCGGACCGTCGACCGACCCCGCGGAACCGATCTGGCTCGTGAGCGGACCGACCGCTTCGGGCAAGTCGGCACTGGCCCTCGAACTCGCCGAGCGCCACGGGATGGAGATCCTCTCCATGGACTCCATGGCCCTGTACCGCCGCATGGACATCGGCACCGCCAAACCCTCGGCGGCGGAGCGCCAGCGTGTGCCCCACCACCTCGTCGACCTGGTGGAGCCGAGCGAGGAGTTCGACACGGCGCGCTGGTGCCAGGCCGCTGCCCAGGCCGTCGAGGCAGTCCGGGCGCGTGGTCGCAAGCCGCTCTTCGTCGGCGGCACCCCGCTCTACCTGATGGCCTTCTTCAAGGGCCTCATGGACACGCCGCCTGCAGACGCGGCACTGCGCGACGAGCTCGCGCGCCGCGAGCGCGAGCAGCCAGGCTGCCTGCACGAGGAGTTGTCGGGCAAGGACCCGGTCGCGGCAGCCCGCATCCACCGTCGCGACGAACGCAGGCTCGTCCGCGCCCTCGAGGTGATCGCGGTCACCGGCAAGCGGATCAGCGAGCAACAGGACCACTTCGAGAGCCCGCAGTGGCTGCGCCCCTGCCGCATCGTGGCCCTCAACCGCTCGCGCGAGGACCTGCACGAACGGGTGAAGGCACGCACCCAGCAGATGCTGGCAGCGGGCCTCGTGGAGGAGGTGCGCATGATCCTGCAGTCGGGTGGGTTCTCCCGCACGGCGGGTGCGGCCATCGGCTACGCAGAGTGCGTCGACTGGCTCCGCGGGCGCTACAAGGACGAGGTCGAGCTGCGCAACATCATCCGCCGCAACACCCACAAGTTGATCCGCAGGCAGCTCACGTGTCTGCGCCGCCTGCGCGAGGTGCGCTGGCTGCCGCCGACAGCAACGGCTGCGGACCTGCATGGTGCACTGTCGGGAGTTGTGAGTTGAACGGCCGGGATTGGTGCTTGCCCGCGGCACCGTGTGGTGCACGATCCCTTGCCCGAGATCGTTCCCGATGAGCGAAGCACAGCCCACCTGCCCCAACTCTCTTGTCGCAAAGGCGAAGGAACTTGGCGTCGACCTCAACCCCGATGCTGCAGAGAGCCTGCTCCGCTACCTGGACGCGATGCTCACGGTCAACGAGCACATCAACCTGACCGCCATCCGCGACCGCGAGGCTGCGGTGGTGCTGCACGTGCTCGACAGCATTGCCTTCGACCTCCTCGGCCTGCACCCCCGCAACCTCGTCGACGTCGGCACCGGCAACGGCTTCCCCGGCGTGGCCGTCGCCGCCCTGCACCCGCGGGCCTCGGCGCTGCTGATGGACCGGACCGGCAAGAAGATCCGGGCCATCGGCACCTGCCTCCTCACCGCGCGCATCGGCGGCATCGAGACGCTGCAGCTGGACGCAGCCCAGGCCCCGGGCCTGCGACGCGAGTTCCGGCGCGCCTTCGACGTGGTCACCGCACGCGCCGTCGGGACACCGCAGGCCATGGCCGAGGTCGCGGTCCCCCTGCTCGCGCCAGGAGGGCACCTCGTGCTCTGGCTGGACGCCGAGTTGGAGGCGCCAGAACGGCTGGAGAACCTGACGCTGGAGCGGGTGGTCACCTACCGCCTGCCGGAGCCGGCAGCGCGGACGCGCAAGCTGGCGTCCTACGTGCGCCGCGGTGGACGCTGAGACCCGGAGCAACGCCCCACCAACGACAACGGCAACCTCGCGAGAAGTCTCGTGGGTTGCCGTGGTTCTAGCGCCGCAAGAGTGCCTGCATCTTTGCAGGGCACCGTCACGCCACGCGGGTCAGGGAGTCGGGATCAGAGAGTGTTGACGCCCGGGATCTGGTCGACGAACGGCACCGCAGTGACGGTGTCGATCACGAAACGGCCCGTGTGGCGCAGGGTGCCGACGCGGGTGGGCTGGTTCACGTACGGGTCGTTGACGTCGTAGTTCCAGAAGTACTTGTCGACGAAGTTGGTGATGCGGGTCAGGCTACGGCCGAAGGCATTGGCGCGGCCGGCGGTGCGGCGCTCGCGCTCGCGCGAACGAACCTCGGACTCGAAGTCCGAGTCCATGCTCGCGATGTCATCGGTGGACACCGAGTTGCCATTCGTGGAGTTGCACGCGGTGAACGGCAGCACCAGGAGGGAGAAGGACGCAACCAGGACGAACTTGCGCATGGGATGCAGGGTAGGGGTCTGGGAACCGGGTCCGGGGAGAGAAGCCGGGAGTGCAGAAACCTACCGACCGACCCCCACGCCGGCAACCAGGTTTTTCCGGTGCACAGCGGCACGGACCGGAGGCCGTGCGTAGGCTCCGCCGCCCCATGGCCCGACTGAGCTGTCCGCGCGGTACCGAAGACCTGCTGCCCGAGGCCCTGCCCGCCTACGAACACCTGTTCGGCGCGTTCCGGACGGTCATGGACCAGCATGCCTACCGCGAGATCCGGACCCCGCTCTTCGAGGAGACCAGCCTGTTCGTCCGCTCGCTGGGCGACCAGAGCGACGTGGTGGAGAAGGAGATGTTCACGGTCCGGCGCGGGGACACGGACGTGACCTTCCGGCCGGAGGGAACGGCCCCTGTGGTGCGCTCCTACCTGCAGCACAGCCTCGACAAGACCCGCCCCTTCCAGAAGTTCTGGTACGGCGGCCCCATGTTCCGCTTCGAGCGCCCCCAGGCGGGTCGGTCGCGCCAGTTCTACCAACTGGGGGTCGAGGCCCTCGGCAGCAACTCCATGCTGCTCGACGTGGAAGTGGTCCTCCTGGCCCACCGCGCCCTCGCGGCCATGGGCCTGAAGAACTACCGCGTGCACTGCAACAGCATTGGCGAGGGAGCCGATCGCGATGCCTTCCGCGAGGTGCTGCGCCAGTGGTTCGGGCCGCGGCTGGCCGAACGGTGCGAGGACTGCCGCCGACGCTTCGAGCGCAACGTGTTCCGCATGCTCGACTGCAAGGTGCCCGCTTGCCAGCCCTCCAACCACGCGGCGCCGCAGTTCCTGGACCACCTCGGCCAGGCGAGCCGCGACCGCTTCGAGCAGACCATGGCCGTGCTGCAGCAGCTCGAGGTCCCGGTGGTGCGCGACCCTGCCATCGTGCGCGGCTTCGACTACTACACGCACCTCGTGTTCGAGGTGCGTTGCCCCGACCTCGGCGCACGCGACGCGGTGTGCGGCGGCGGCAGGTACGACAGCCTGATCCCCGGCATGGGCGGGCCCCAGATGGGCGCCGTGGGCTTCGCCATCGGCGTCACCCCCACCCTGCTCGCGTTACAGGTCCAGAAGCACCCGGCGCTGGAGCCCCGCGCGCCGCACCTCGACGTGTTCGTGGCCCCCGTGACCGACGAGCAACGCAACGCCGCGTTCCTGCTCACGGACCGGCTCCGCAGGGGCGGGATCTCCTGCGACACCGACTTCGAGGACAAGTCGCTGAAGGCGCTGTTCAAGGCCGCTGACCGGCGCGGCATCCGACTCATGGTGGTGCTCGGCCCGGACGAAGTCGCCAAGGGCACCGTGCAGGTGCGCGACCTCGCGCGCAGCCGCGACGCGACGCTGCCCGTGGACGACGGACTGCCGGAGGCCCTGCGGCAGCTGCTCGCGCCGTGAGCGTGCGCGGCGCGAGCGGGATCGCCGTCTTCGGCGGCGCGTTCGACCCGCCCCACCGCACCCACGTCCGCATCGCCAGGGCGGCACTCGAACAGCTGCCCGTGGACGAACTGCACGTCGTGCCAGCAGGCGACCATCCGTGGAAGACGGGCGCCACCGCACCGGGACCCGAGCGACTCGAGCTCTGCCGGATCGCGTTCCGCGACGTGCACGGCGCGAGGGTCGACGACCGCGAGGTGGCCCGCGGCGGCGCCTCCTACACCGTCGAGACCCTCGAGCAACTCGCCGTCGAGCACCCGGGCAGGCCGCTGTGGCTCGTGATCGGCTCCGACAACCTGCCCACCTTCCACCTCTGGCGGCGCGCGGACCGCATCCTGCAACTCGCCCACCTCGCCGTGTTCCCGCGGGCGGGCGCAGCGGCCCCGGCAGCGGGAACACCCCAGCCTGAGCGAGTGCTGGCCGTGCAACCCGATGCCGTCAACGCGACCGCCATCCGCATGCAGCTCGCGCAGGGCGGACGCGGACTCGCCGAACTGGACCCGCTCGTGGAACAGCGCGTGGTCGCGCGCAGGCTGTACGGGACGTGATGCAGCACCCCTGGCTCGCGGCGCCGCTCGCATGCGCACTGGTGGGACTGCTCGTCGCAGGCAGGAGGCGCTGGCCATGGCTGGTGCCGCTGGACCAACCCGACGCAGGCAGGAAGGACCATGCGGCGGCCATGCCGCTCGCAGGCGCTGCACTCGCACCGTTCCTGCTGGTCGCAGCACCGGATGCATGCTCCGCGGCCGCCGTCGCGCTCGCGCTCGGGTGCGGGTTGCTCGACGACCACGGCAAGCAGCAAGGCCGCGGACTGGGCTGGCGCACCAAGGCAGCGTGCCTCGCAGCAGCCTCGGTGCTGGTGGCACTCGGCACCGTGGCCGAGCCCTCAGCGCGCCCCGTCGCGTTCCTGCTCGTGTTCGCCTTCGCCTTCGTCGTCACCAATGCGCTCAACTTCCTCGACTGCATGGACGGCGTCTGCCTGCTGCTCACTGCCATCGCCCTGCTCGGTTTCCACGGCACCGAGCCAGCCGCGGCGCTGGCCGGTTGGGCACTGGTCGGGGCACTGCCATGGAACTGGCCGCGACCCCGCATGTTCCTTGGCGATGCAGGCGCTCTTGCAGCGGGAACCTTGCTTGCGGCATGGAGCCTGCAACGGACGCCGCTCTCCGCCGCGGTTGCGCTCCCGGCCCTCGTCCCGCTCCTCGACTTCGCCCAGGTGGTTGTCGTGCGTCTTGCTGTCGGGCAACCGCCCTGGGTCGGCGACCACCGGCACCTGCCGCACCGGCTGCGGGCACTCGGCCTGCCGAGGGCTCTCGTGCCCGTGGTCCTCGCACTCGCAGCCGGGACAGGCTTGTTGCTGGCCTGATGCGGCCGGGGAACCGGCGGGCATTGTCAGCCCTGCAGGTGCACCTAGCATGGTCGAACACCTGAGCCACCCATGCGCACCCTGGCCACACTCGCCTCCTCCCTCTGTGCCGCCCTTGCCACGACGCTGCCTGCCCAGCAGACGAAGGTCGTGCCGTCCGGCATGGACTTCGTCGAGGGACCACTGGTCTACACCTACCCGTTCGGGCGCGCCGACGGCGCCATCCAGGTGCTGATGGACGCCGACCAGGTCACGCTCGGCCAGGGGCTGCTGCTCGGCATGCGCTTCCGGCCGAGCCAGGTGTCTGCAAGCCAGACGCAGATCGCGCACACCAAGAACTACCGCGTCACCGCCTACGTCGTCACCCAGGCAGCGGCCACCATGGTCGCGGACCTTGCGACCAACATCGGCGCGGCAACGGGCACCGTGGTGTTCCAGGGCCCGGTCAGCCTCCCGGCCCAGCAACCGCTCGCCGTGGCACCGGCACCGTTCTCGATCCAAATCCCCTTCACGACACCCTTGGTCTACAACGGGACGCTCGGCAACCTGCTGCTCCTGGTCGAGACCGCGGACACCGCGGCCGTGCCGGGCCTCTACCGCATCGACGCGGTGCAGTTCCGCACCTCGACCACCGAGGGCATCGTGGCCGCGGTGGACACCGCGGGCTGCACGGTCCCGGCCACGGGTGCAGGGATGGTCCTCGGGGCATCGGCAACCACTGCCATCGTGGGCGGCGTGATCGCCAACACGCTCACCGAGACGGTCCCCGGCTCGTTCGCCTCCGCCCTCGTGGGCCTGGCCCTCGACCGCCAGCAGCAGGACCTGTCCTTCCTCGGCATGACGGGCTGCACCAACTTCCTCGGCACCTTCACCTCGCAGGTCGCCGTGGCGACAGCAGGTGCCTTCCCCGGCGTGAACTGGACGATCCCCGCGCTGCCCGCGATCGCCGGCATCCCCTGCGTGACGCAGGCCCTGGGGTTGCCCTCGAGCGGCAACTTCTCCAGCGCCGTCACCTCGAACGCCCTCGCGATCCGCGTCGGCAGCAGCACCCCGCCCACCACCAAGGTGATGGCGGCCTTCCGCAGCAGCACCGGCTGGTTCATCGGCACGGCCGGCTCGTTCTCGCCGGTGGTGCAGCTCGAGGGCGTGTTCCCCTGACCACCGTCGGCGGGACAAGCTGGCCCCGGACCGCTAACCTGCGGGCAATGCCTGCCACACTGCTGCTGCCCGCCCTGCTCGCGCTCCTGGCCCAGGACCCGAAGCCTGCGACCGACCTGCAGCGCCTCTCCGAGCGCGTCGACGCCGTGCACTACCCGGACGGCAGGCCGAAGCGGATGGAGTCCTTCCGTGCGGACCTCTCGATCGAAGAGGCCGCAGCGGACGCCAGCCAGCGGGGACAGGCGGAGCTCCGCTCGATGTTCCGCGAGTGGCAACCCGAAGGTGCGAAGGTCGCGCGACCGTTGATCCGCTACAGCGTGGTCGACGCAGGCCAACCGATCGAGCGCGGCTGCGACCGTGACGGGTACTGGGAGCTGTTCCAGGGCGAGGCCCGCGACCTGAGCGCACGCGACCTCGCGGAGAGCCTCAAGGCCGCGCAGCGCGACACCAAGCTCGCCCGCCAACTGCTGCGCTTCATGGACCCGGGCGCGGTGCTGCGGACACTCGAGTCCGCGGGCGCAGTGACCGAGGAGGTACTGCAGGTGGGCAGGACCGACCCCGTGCCTTGCCTCGTGGCCAGCGGCAGGATCGGCTCGTTCCCGCTGCTGGAGCAGGAGGGCGAGGCGGTTGCCGTCGCCGCCCGCGTCTTCGTGCACCGGGACACTGGCCGCGTGGTGGCCGTCGAGGCACGCCCACTGGACGCCGACGGCAAGCCGGATGCAGCGCGAGGCGAGTTCCTCCGGCTGGAGGACCACGAGCGGCAGGGACCCGCCCTGCTGCCGCGCATGCTCGTGCACTACAGACTCGATGCCAACGGCAAGAGGGTGCTGCAGCGGAAGGTCCGCCTGGTGCAGATCAGCCTCGGGGCGGAACTGCGCGTCGAGGACTTCGACCGTCCGCGCCGCAAGCCGTCCTGAGCGAGCTATTCTCCTCCTGCAGCACCCCTCGAACCGCCGATGCGGCTTGCGAGGGGAAGCCGCAGGACGTCATGAGCGCACTCAACCCACAGACCCAGCTGAGCGCCTACGGGCTCGCCGTGCGCCTCGGGGACATGGTGCAGCAGTCGGACGCGTTCCTGGCCCGCGTGAAACAGCTGCTGACCAACGAGACCAAGGACGTGCCCGTCGAGGAGCTCGCCAGGTGCCTCGGCGAACTGCGCAGCCGGCAGGCCCAGGCCAACTCCCACCTCTCCCGGATGCTCCAGATCCTCGGGGTCTCCGCATCAGGTGGACCCGCGACCCAGTCCACCGCCAGCCTGCGAGGCAGCTCCCGGTCGATCTCCCTCCCCGACGTCATCAGCATGCTCAGCCTGCACCGCAAGTCGGGCACCCTGCGCGTGGTGGCCAAGAGCATTTCCTACGTGGTGGAGTTCCAGGACGGGGCCGTCGTGCACACGGCGTGCACGCCGCAGCGGCAGGAACTCCTGCTCGGGTCCATCCTCGTGGCAAGGAACCACATCCGGCCCGATCGGTTGCAGGACTTCCTGAGCACGTTCGACCCGCGCGAGGGACCGATCGGGTTCGCACTGACCAAGGCCCAGCTCGTGAGCGTGGACGACCTGCGGGACGCCCTGTCCCACCAGGTCCGCGAGCTCTTCCAGCGCATCTTCGCGCTCGAGGACGCCATGTTCAGCTTCGTGGACGGCGAGCAGAGCAAGCTCGAGCTCCGCATCAGCATCAACACGACCGAGCTGCTGCTGGACACTGCGCGCCGGCGCGACGAGGCCGAGGTCGCCTGAGCAGGGGCTGCTGAAGCGCTTGGCGGCCCACGTGCCGCCACCTACAACGGCACCATGCTCGACCGTGCCTTCGACCCCGCTGCGTTCCGGACCCAGGGGCACCAGCTCGTGGACCTGCTCGCGGACCACCTGGGGAGCGTGCACCGCGGCGAGGGCAAGGTGCTGTCCTGGGTGGACCCAGCAGTTGCGCTTGCAGACTGCCCACCCGTGGGGACGACCGGTGCGACGGCAGCCGGGCTGTGGCGGCAGTTGCTGTCACGCTCCAACCAGCTGCACCACCCGCGCTACGTGGGCCACCAGGTGAACCCGGTCCTGCCGGTCGCAGCGCTGACCGAGCTGCTCGGCGCACTGCTCAACAACGGGATGGCTGTCTACGAGATGGGCCCGTTGCAGACCATGATGGAACAACGGGTGGTCGAGTGGATGGTGCGAAGGCTCGGCATGCCCCAGGGTGCCGACGGCGTGCTCACCCACGGCGGGTCGATCGGCAACCTGACTGCTCTGCACGCGGCCCGCAGGCACCTCGGCGCCAGGCTGGGGACCGAGGTGACCAACGGCTGCATCCTCGCATCCAGCCAGTCCCACTACTGCATCGCCAGGGCGGCGAGCCTGATGGGGATGGGGCAGGACGGGGTCGTGCAGGTGGGTGTCGACTCCCGCTACCGCATGCGGCCCGAGGAACTGCCGCGGGCGGTGCGCACCGCGGAGGAGTCGGGACGCAGGGTGGTGGCCGTGGTGGCCAGCGCATGCAGCACGGCAACGGGGTCCTTCGACCCGGTCGACGAGATCGCGGACTTCTGCGAGCAGCACGGCATCTGGCTGCACGTCGACGGTGCCCATGGCGCGTCGTTCGCGCTCAGTGCGCGCCACCGCAGGCTGCTGCGCGGCACCGAGCGCGCCGACTCCGTGGTCTGGGACGCCCACAAGATGATGATGCAGCCGGCGCTCGTGACAGCCGTGCTGTTCCGCAGGGCGCAGGACTCCTTCCGCACCTTTGCCCAGGAGGCGAGCTACCTGTTCCACGCGCGCGCCGACGCCGAGTGGTGGAACCGCGGCCAACGCACGGTGGAGTGCACCAAGCGTGCGCTGGGAGCGACCCTGTACACCAGCCTTGCCGTGTTCGGCGAGCAGTGCTTCGAGCAGTTCGTCGACCGCTGCATGGAGGTCACCGCCGAGCTCGTCGCCATGCTCCGCGCAGCCCCCGACTTCGAGGTCGCAACCGAGCCCGAGGCCAACATCGTGTGCTTCCGGCACCTGCCCGGCGACGGCTCGGACCTCGATGCGCACCAGCAGCGGGTGCGAACCGCGCTGCGTGCCGACGGAGACTTCTACCTCGTCCAGACCACGCTGCCGAAAGGCGTGTTCCTGCGGACGACCCTGGTGCAGCCCGCCACGACGCGCGCCGACCTCGCGGCGCTGCTGGACGCGGTCAGGGCTGCCGCTGCTCGAACTCGCGCGTCCACTCCCTGACCGCGCGGGTCACGGCATCCGGCTCCGTCAGCATGAGGTAGTGGCCCCGGCCCGGCAGGAAGCGGGCGTCGAAGTCGCCGTAGCGGCGGTTCCTCGCCACCTGGGTCGTGGGCACCTTGCCGACCTGGTCGGTGGGGACGTCCTTGGCATCCGCACCCGCGTTGAGACAGCGCACGGGAACATCGGCAGCCGCAACCAGTCCTGCCATGTCGAGCTGGACGTAGCTGCGCAGCACCGAGAGGGCTGCGAGCTGGTCCTGCATGAGTGCACGCTCGACGGTCCAGTCGACGAGTTCCGCCGGGGTGTCGGCAGGGAAGACGCTCCGCACCATGAGGTCGAGCTGCCCCGGGTAGTTGGCCGCATAGGCGTCGTTCATCTCCCCCACCAACTGCTGGGTGAAGCGGTACTCGACGTCGTGCAGCGTGTCGATCCCGACGATGCCGAGCACCTTGCCGCGCAGCCTCGCTGCAGCGGCAAGGCACACCTGGCCGCCGAGGGAGTGGCCGACGAGCACGACGCGGCGGAGTCCGAGTGAGTCCACCACGCGGGCCACGTCGTCGCCCAGCACCTGCACCGACCACTCGGCCCGTTGCGTGCCGGAGCGCCCGCAACCCGGCAGGTCGAGGGTCACCACGCGGTACCCCTCTGCGAGGGGGTTCACCTGGTTGCGCCAGACGTTGCGGTCACTCACCCAGCCGTGCACGAACACGATGGCCGTCTCGCCCGCCCCCCGCGAGTCCCAGGCGATCTCGACGCCGTCGCCCGCGGCAACCGTGCCGGAACCGACCCGTGGAGACGCATCGGAGGGAGCGGCACACGCGACGAGGAAGAGGGACAGCAGGACCAGCCGGAGCATCGTTGCATTCAAGCCTCTCGCCCCGCCAACTGCACGCCCGGAGGCAGCACCCCATGCGCACACCCGTCGAACTCCCCAAGTCGCACCGACTCCTCAACCATGGCCCAACCACCCTGGTGGCAGCCGAGCACGCGGGCAGGCGCAACGTGATGGCCGCTGCCTGGGTCATGCCGCTGGACTTCGACCCGCCCAGGTTCGCGGCAGTGATCGCAGCCGACACCTTCACCCGAGGGCTCGTGGAGGCCTCGGGCACCTGCGTGTTGAGCCTGCCCACCACGGAGCAGCTGGACCTGACCTACGCAGTGGGCACCTGCAGCGGCGCGGAGACCGACAAGTTCGAGCAGTTCGGGATCCGCTTCGAGGAGGCAGCCACCGTGAAGGGCCCCCTGGTCGCCGGCTGCGCAGCCTGGCTCGAGTGCAGGGTGCTGCCGGACCCGAGGTTGGCACTGGACCTGGACCTGTTCGTGCTCGAGTGCACTGCCGCATGGGTCGAGGACTCGCTCTGGCAGGACGGTGCCTGGCGCTTCCGGCCCGACGGCCCGAGGACCATCCACCACCTCAAGGGCGGTCTGTTCCTGACCAGTGGCGAGCCCGTGCAGGCCCATCGGCCGCGACGCTGACCGGGTCCCGCAAGGTGCCCGCGCCATCGCCGCCTCACCGCACCACCCTGTCCGATGCCTGCAGGGCGGCTATCCTTCCCCACACGATGCGCGCCCTCGCCACCGCCCTGTTGCTCGCCGCAGGAGCCCTCGCCCAGTCGCCCGAGGTCAGGGCGGTCTGGATCGCGCGCGACGGACTCGTGTCCCGGGCCAAGATCTCCAGCACGCTCGACGCGCTGGCTGCCGCCAACTTCAACGTGGTGTGCGTGAACGTCTGGAGCCGCGGCTACACCATCCACCCGAGCGACGTGATGCAGCGCGTGTGCGGCGCCCGGCAGGACCCGTCCTTCGTCGGCCGCGACCCGCTGCAGGAGACGATCACCGAGGCGCACCGCCGCGGGATCGAGGTGGAGGCGTGGTTCGAGTACGGGTTCGTCGGCGGCTGGAGCGGCTGGTACCCGGTGGCAGGCGACGGTCCAGTGCTGGCGGCAAACCCGACGTGGGCCGCTGCCGACCAGACCGGGACGTGCCGCGTCAGTGACGGCGGCACCGGCTGGTTCTCCTGGCTCTCCCACGAGAACCCGCAAGTGCAGCAGTTCCTCGTCGACCTCTCCACCGAGGTCGTGGACCGGTACGACGTCGACGGCGTGCAGTGGGACCGGTTCCGCTACCCGTCCACCGCCTTCGGCTACGACGCGGCCACGGTGGCTGCCTATGGCTCCGCGCCACCCACCAACGTCGAGAACACCGCGTGGAAGCGCTGGCGCGCCGACCGGCTGAACGCATTCGTTGCCCGCGTGTACTCCAGGACCAAGGAGCGCAGGCCCTCGGTGCGCATCACCAACGCACCGGTGGTGATGAACACCTCCTACGACCTCTACCTGCAGGACTGGCCGTGGTGGGTGCGCAACGGCGCGCTCGACCTCTCCTACTTCCAGTGCTACCGCACCACCGCGAGTTCGTACATCACGACACTGGACGCGAACCTGGCGCTGTTCACGACAGCCCAGCGGGCGAAGCTTGCTCCCGGCATCCGCGCCATCACGGGCACCCCCACCACCGAGGTGCTCGCCATGGTGGCCGCGAACCGTGCCCGCGGCCTGCCGGGTCACGCGTTCTGGTACGCCGAGGGGCTGTACGACGACTTGCCCTCGCTCACGAGCCAGTACTTCCAGGCGCCGGCCCCGGTCCCCGGCCGCACCAGCGGGTGGCGCAGTGCACCGGTCGTGCGCGAGGAGACGGACCCCTCCACCCTCGCCACCGCAGGGTGGACACCGCTCGCGGCCACCAACGCCAGTGCCGGTGCACACCTTGCCGCCACCGCGACGACCACGGACGAGAGTGTCGAGTTCGTCCTGCCGGTCCAGGCACCCGGCCTCTACCGCGTGCTCGCCCACCAGGCCACTGCTGCAGGTCGCGCGACCCAGGTGCCACACGAGGTCGTGCACGCCCAGGGCACCCACCGCGTGACGACCAACCAGTTCAATGCGCTCGGCAACGGGTGGACCGAGCTCGGCACCTACTGGCTGGACCCCGCTGCAGGCCCGTGCCGCGTTCGGGTCCACTCGGTGCGCAACCAGCAGGTTGCCGCCGACGCCGCGTCCCTGCTGCCGAGCCGACTCGCCGGCAGCAGCTTCACCTCCTACGGGGCCGGGACCGCCGGTGCAGGCGGTGTGCCACCAGTCTCGCTGCGCGGCAACTCGGGTCTCGGCGGGAGCGTGGAGGCACAGACCCGCGCGCTGCCGTCCGGAACGCTCGCGATGTACGTCCTCGGTGGACAACGGGCCCAGTCGCCACTGCTCGGTGGCATCCTCCTCACGCAACCACTCACCACGGTCCTGACCACCGCCGACACGACAGGGACCGCTTCGACGCGCATCGCGATCCCATTCCTGCCCTCCCTCCGCAACATGCCGATCCAGGTGCAGTGCCTCGCCGTGGACAGTGCAGCCCCAGCCGGTGTCAGCATGAGTCCGGGTGCCGAGTTCACCCTCTTCTGACCTGCTCGCGACGACTACGGCAGCCGCGGGAATTTCGCACCCGCCGTTGGCACCGCGCCTTCCCGCGGCGCGAGACACTGGAAAGCACCTCCCACTTGCCCCTAGCCTTGCTCGGCTACGCTGTGGAGACCAGAGTCTCCCGAACAGAAAACCATCCCGATGGATCTCAGCAAATACGGCATCAAGGTCACGAACATCCTCCGCAACGCCTCCCCGGCACTCCTCTACGAGCAGGCCCTGCGCCGTGGCGAGGGTGAGATCGTGTCGTCCGGCGCCCTGGCCGCCCGCTCGGGTGCCAAGACCGGCCGGTCGCCCAAGGACAAGCGCATCGTCGACGCCGAGCCCAGCACCAAGGACATCTGGTGGGGCGACGTGAACATCCGCCTCTCGGAGAAGACCTTCCTGGTCAACCGGCAGCGCGCGATCGACTTCCTCAACACCCGCGACCAACTGTACGTGGTCGACGGCTTCGCCGGCTGGGACCCCCGCTACCAGATCAAGGTCCGCATCGTGTGCCTGAACGCCTACCACGCGCTGTTCATGCACAACATGCTGATCCGGCCCACCCACGACCAGCTGGCCACGTTCGGCGAGCCCAACTACGTCATCTTCAACTCCGGCCTGTTCCCGGCCAACCCGCTCACCAACGAGATGAGCTCCTCGACCTCGGTCGACCTGAGCTTCGAGCGCGGCGAGTTCGTGATCCTCGGCACCCAGTACGCGGGCGAGATGAAGAAGGGCGTCTTCACGATCATGAACTACCTGATGCCCAAGCAGGGCGTGCTGTCGATGCACTGCTCCGCGAACGAGGGCACGGGCGGCGACGTGTCGCTGTTCTTCGGCCTCTCGGGCACCGGCAAGACCACCCTGTCCGCCGACCCGCGCCGCAAGCTCATCGGCGACGACGAGCACTGCTGGACCGACGAGGGCGTCTTCAACATCGAGGGCGGCTGCTATGCCAAGTGCATCAACCTGACCGCGGAGAACGAGCCCGAGATCTTCGCGGCCATCCGCTACGGCTCGGTGCTGGAGAACGTGGTCTACGACAAGCCCACGCGCACCGTCGACTACACCGACAGCTCGATCACCGAGAACACGCGCTGCAGCTACCCGGTCGAGTACATCCCGAACGCAAAGATCCCCTGCGTCGGCACGCACCCGCGCAACGTGATCTTCCTCACCTGCGACGCCTTCGGCGTGCTCCCGCCGGTGAGCAAGCTCACGCCGGAACAGGCGATGTACCACTTCATCTCCGGCTACACGGCCAAGGTCGCAGGCACCGAGATGGGCGTGAAGGACCCCGAGGCGACGTTCTCCGCTTGCTTCGGCGCGGCCTTCATGGTGTGGCACCCCACCAAGTACGCCGAGCTGCTCGCATCGCACATCGCGAAGAACGGCTCCACGGCATGGCTGGTCAACACCGGCTGGTCCGGCGGTCCGCACGGGATCGGCAAGCGCATGAGCCTGAGGATCACCCGAGCGATCCTCGACGCGATCCACGACGGCTCGCTGGCGCGCGCGCAGTACGTGGTCGACCCGGTGTTCGGCCTGGCGATGCCGACCAGCTGCGCCAACGTGCCGGCCGACGTCCTCAACCCGCGCAACACGTGGGCCGACAAGGCTGCGTACGACGCCAAGGCCAAGCACCTCGCTGGCCTGTTCGCCAAGAACTTCACCAAGTACGCCGACAAGGCGAGCGACGCGATCCGCAACGCGGGTCCCAAGGTCGGCTGAGTGCTGCCGCGCGCAGGGCAGTCCCTGCGCGCGATCCCGTTGGCGCGTGAACTGCGCGACAGCGCTGCGTAGAGTCCTGCCATGCGCAGGACTGTTCGTGCCCTCGCCACGCTCGCGACCCTATTCCCTGCCTCCTGCCAGACCCCGCAGGAAGCCGCGTCGCAAGCTGTCGCGGCAACGGCATCACCCGGCTTGCGCGACGAAGTGGTCGCATACCGCGAGGACCTCGAGCTGCTGGGTCGGCGGTTCGACGTGCCGATGAGCGCCCGCCACCGGGATTCCACCGAGGCATGGCTGCGCTCGCGGCTTGCTGCCTGGGACGCAGTGCCGTTCGAGGGACTCGACCGCGACGCCCGCGTGGACTGGCACTGCCTGCGCGACCACGCACGCAGGCAGCTGGCCGAACGGGAGCGCGAGGCACGGGAGCTGGCGCAGGCAGGTGCCCTCGTTGCCTTCGCCCAACCCCTCGTCGCACTGTGCGAACAGCGCCGGGAACTGCTGCCGGTCGACGCCAAGGCTGCTGCGGCCGCACTCGATGCCGCTGCCCGGGACGCCCGCCTGTTGGTGGGCCGTGTCGAGAATGGCGAGTTCCAGGCACTGGAGCTTGCCGTGGCATCCCGCACTGCTGCGCGGCTCGCCGCCCTCCAGCGCACGCTGGAGTCCTGGTTCCGGCACCACGACGGGTACGACCCGGACTTCAGCTGGTGGTGCCGCGCGCCCTGGCGCGAAGCGAACGACGCCCTGGGCGCCCTCGTGGGTGCCGTGCGACGCGTCCTCGTCGACGCGCGCAGCGCCGGGGCGAGCCTTCCCGGCGCCCCGATCGGCGAGGCCGCACTGCTGCAGGAGCTCGCATTCGAGCACATCCCCTACACCCCGGCTGAACTGGTGGCAGTGGCCGAACGGGAGTTCGCCTGGTGCGATGCCGAGATGGCAGCCGCGAGCGCGGCACTCGGCTTCGGCGACGACTGGCGCAAGGCGCTCGAGCACGTGAAGACGCGGCACCGCGAGCCCGGCGAGCAGCCCCAGCTGGTCGCGGACCTCGCGCGCGAGGCAATCGACTTCCTGGAGCAACGCCAGCTGCTCACGGTGCCGCCGCTCGCGCGGGACGGCTGGCGCATGTCCATGCTGTCGCCCGAGGCACAGAAGGTGAACCCCTTCTTCCTCGGCGGCGAGGTCATCCAGGTGTCCTTCCCCACCGACGGGATGACGCACAGCGAGAAGCTGCAGAGCCTGCGCAGCAACAACGAGCACTTCTGCCGGGCCACCGTGCACCACGAACTCGTGCCGGGACACTGGCTGCAGCAGTACATGCTGGCGCGCCACCGTCCCGAGCGCGAGCTGTTCGAGTCGCCGTTCTGGATCGAGGGCTGGGCCCTGCACTGGGAGATGCGGTTCTACGAGCTGGGCCTGCCCAAGGGCCCGGAGGACCGCGTCGGCATGCTCTACTGGCGCAAGCACCGCTGCGCGCGCATCGTGTTCTCGCTCAACTACCACCTCGGCAACTGGTCCGCACGCCAGTGCATCGACTACCTGGTGGAGCGCGTCGGCCACGAGCCTGCGGCAGCCGAGGGCGAGGTGCGCCGCTCCATCGGCGGCACCTACCCGCCCCTCTACCAGGCCGCCTACATGCTCGGTGGCCTGCAGTTCCGCGCACTGCACCGCGAGCTGGTTCCCGGCCGCATGACCGAGCGCGAGTTCCACGACCGGGTACTGCGACTCGGCGCGCTGCCCGTCTCCCTCGTCAGGCTGTCCCTGGTCGAGGAATCCGTGCCGCGCGAGCTCCAGCCGTGGCGCTTCGCGGGGGACACCGGCGCACGATGAGCGAGGCGGTCGAGAACCAGGTCCCTCTGCCCGCGCCCGCGGCCGTCGAGTCGGTGGGCGCGATCTTTGTCACCTTCCTCCAGCAGGGTGCAACCGCCTTCGGCGGGCCCGTCGCGCAGATCGCCGCGCTCGAGCAGCGGTTCGTCTCGCAACGCGGTTGGGTGGACGCCCAGCGGTTCCGGCGGGCACTCGCGGTGTTCCAGGCGCTGCCCGGGCCAGAGGCCACGGAGATGTGCGTCTGGCTGGGGATGGTGCGGCGCGGCCGCCTCGGCGCGCTGGCTGCAGGCCTCGGCTTCCTGCTGCCCGGCCTCCTGCTCGCCTGGGCGGTCGCGTGGCTCTACGGCGCCCGGGAACTCACTCCTGCCTGGCGCAGCGCGTTCACCGGCATGCAGGCGGTGTTGTGCGCACTGCTGGTGCGCGCGGTGCTCCGCATCGGCAGCCGCTGCGTGGTGGACCCCACCGGCCTGTTCCTGGCGCTGGGCGCCGCAGCCACTGCAGCACTCGGCACGCCCGCACTGCTGGCCCTCGCAGCCACAGGGCTGGTGCACGCCTGCTGGCAGCGCGGCCGCGCGCAGGCCGCGCTCCTCGCTGCGGCGCTGCCCCTCGCCTGGTCGTTGCTGGTCCCTGCACCGACACTCGTGGTCGAGGCAGGAACTGCACTGCCTCCCGCCCAGGCCGCCGACCTGTTGGCACTGGCGCGCACCGGCATCGAGTGTGGCCTGCTCACCTTCGGTGGCGCCTACACGGCGCTCCCCTTCCTGCACGAGTCCGCAGTCGGCAACGGCTGGGTCGGCGAACAGGCGTTCTGGGACGGTGCAGCCATCGTGCACGTGCTGCCTGCACCGCTCGTGGTGCTGGGCACCTTCCTCGGGCAGGTGGCAGGAGGAGTCCCCGGTGCGCTCGTCGTCTCCCTCGGCATCTTCGCACCGGCATTCGTACTGGCCATGGTCGGCCACCGGTGGTCCGAACGCATCGCCCTTGCCCCCGGCCTGCACGCCTTCCTCGACGGCGTGGCCATCGGGGTCACGGGCCTCTTCGGCCTCGTGGTCGTCGACGCGCTGGCCGCGACGCTGGGCACGTGGACCGGCTGGGTCCTGCTGCCCCTCGCCGCCTGGTTCCTGCGCAGGTACCCGCACCCCGCACTGCCGCTGCTGTTGTTGCCCACCACCGGCCTGGTCGGGCTCTTGCTCGGCCCGCACTGACCGACGACGCACGCGGGTCCCCACTGGCAGGCAACACCGCGACGCGGCATCGTGACCCCATGCGCCTGTTCCGCGCCCTCTGGCTCCTGCACCGTTGGGTCGGTGTCGGCATCGGGCTCGTCCTGATGCTCTCCGCCACGACCGGCCTGCTCCTGCTGGTGAAGAAGGACTACGCGTGGATCCAGCCGCCGACCGTCACCGGCACGCCGGGCCCGGTCGAGTCGCTGAAGCCGCTGCAGGAGGTCTATGCGGCGGTGTTCGCCCTCGGCCTGCCCGAGTTCCGCAGCGAGGCGGACATCAGCCGCATCGACTTCCGCCCGGACAAGCGCGTGCACAAGGTGGTGAGCGTCCACCACCACACCGAGGTGCAGGTCTGCGCGACGACGCTGGCGGTCACGGGTCCTTCGACCCGCCGGTCCGACTGGCTCGAGCAGTTGCACGACGGCTCGTGGTTCGGCCCGTGGGCCCACGGCGTGCTCATGCCCGCGGCAGCGCTCGCGCTGCTGTTCCTGGGGGGCAGCGGGTACGCAATGTGGCTGTGGCCGAAATGGCAGCGACGCCGCCGCACCTGACACCCGCACGGCCGGTGCCATGGCACCGAGCGACACCCCGGGGAGGCAGCCGGTGCGGGACGGTTACAGGATTCAGACCAGCCGCCCTTTGTCATCCGCGGGCAGGGACCCGATACTGGCAACGTCCTGCACTTGCAGGATCCCATCGATCGGAGAAACACATGAAGGCACGCATGGCAGCCCTTGCGTCGGTCCTGGCACTCGCGCTCGGCGCTGTCGCCCAGACCGAGTCGCAAGGCGAGGCGAAGCCCCAGGGCAAGACCGAGAAGCTCTGGCGCATCGAGACGTCTGGCATCGGAGGTTGAGCTGCGCCGTCAACGGCGAACAGGGTCCGTGCGATCCTGGAAAAAGACAGCAGCATCAAGGAACTCCTCTTCGACACCACCGGTGTCGGCTACTTCGCAGCAGCCAAGGGCACCACGCCCGATGCCGCGAAGCTGAACGAGCAACTGGTCAAGGCCCGCGTCTCTGCGGTCAAGGTCACGAAGCTCGAGGAGGTCGAGGTACCGAAGCCCGAAGCGGTGTTCGAACTGAGCATCGCCGAGTTGGCTTGAATGAGCTCCTGCATCGAGACCCGTGAGGTCTTGAGCAAGCTCGAGGGAGTGCTGCGCGTGCACCCGTTCGGACTGAACGGCAAGTGCACCGTGATGGTCTCCGACAAGAAGGCCTTCACCGAGAAGAAGGTGGAAGAGGCCCTCAAGGCGACCAAGGAACTCCGTCTGCGCAAGATGGAGAAGGTCAGCGGCTGATCCCGCTGGGCACGATCCTCGCACGAGCCGCGGCACCCCGGTGTCGCGGCTCGTTGTGTTCCTGGGGGACTGACGGGAGAGCCGCAGGAGAACGTGCCCGACTGCGCCGAAGTCCGGTCTGGCAAGGTTCCACGGATCCGGGACGATGTCGGGCACGGCGCTGGCGGCGCCGCCCATGAGCCCAGGACAACCCCAAACCGGCAACGAGACGGCGATCCTGCCCGTGGACCGCGCGGGTTGGCCCGCCGTACTGGCCGCCACGGCACTGGCTGCAGGCCTCGCGGGCCAAGACCCGGCCACAACGGGCAACCTGGGCAGGTTGCGCAAGGTCACCATCGAGACCGGTGACGTCTTCACCGCCGAGGAGGCGGAACAGAACCTCCTCTACCGCATCGCAAACGGCATGCATGCGACCACCAAGCAGGAAGTGGTTCGCCGTGAGGTCTGGTTCGTGCCAGGCCAACTGGTGAGCGCGGAAGAGGTCGAGGAGGCAGAGCGCAACCTGCGCAGCTTCGGGATCTTCGGCGCGGTCGAGACCGAGGCCGTGCCCACCGGCGACGGCGAGTTCGACCTGTTGGTGCGCACGCGCGACCGGTTCTCGCTGGCCGCGAGCGCCTCGGTGGCCTCCGTGGGCGGTGTCGAGAAGCTCAACTTCCGGCTCGCGGAGTCGAACCTGTTCGGCAGCGGCAAGACCGTCGCTGCCAGCGGCAGGCACACCGACGAGGGGACCGAGTCCTACCTGAGGTACTACGACCGACAGTTCCTCGGCTCGTGGCACGTGCTGGACGTGCGCATCGGCGACACCGACGAGGGGCACCTCGGCAGCTTCGAGCTGTCGCGCCCGCTCCACACGCTCGAGGACCCCGCCGGCTATGCAATCACCGTTGACGGCGCGCAGGAGGAAGTGGACTACTACCGCTCCGGCGACTCGTGGGCCGAGGTGCCGATGGACCGCACCGACGCGGCCCTCTCGGGCGTGCTCGCCAGCGGCCAGCGCGACCGGCGCAACCTCTTCGGCCTCGACGTGCGCAGTGCAGTGCGCGACTACGAACCGGCCACGGGCAGCGGCGCCGGCGAGGTCCGGGTCCCGGGCGACACCAACTGGGTGGAGCTCGGGGGCTCGGCAGGCATCGACCACCTCGACGGCTACGAGAAGGTCACCGGGCTCGACACCCTCGACTTCGTGCAGGACCTCTGGCTGGGCACGCGCGCCACGGTGCGTGCTGGAGGCAGGCTGCGGGACGAGGACGGGGTGGGTACGCAGGCACAGCCCGTGCTCGGGTTGACGGCACAGCATGCAGCGCGGCCGCTGGAGGACACCTGGTTCACCGTGGCACTCGACGGCGCTGCGCGCTCGTACGAGGAACAGTGGGTTGGTTGGCGCGGCAGTGCCGCACTGCACGCGTACCAGACGTCGATCCCCTCGAACACCCTTGCCGGCAGCCTCACCTTCGACCTCGCGCGCGAGGACCAGGACCTCGAGCCACAGCTCACCCTGGGCGAGGACAACGGGTTGCGCGGCTACCCGGCGCGCGAGTTCAGCGGTACGCGTCGCATGCGACTCAACCTCGAGGACCGGTTCGACACCGGGATCCAGCTGTGGTCCTTCCGCCTCGGTCTCGCAGCGTTCTTCGACGCCGGCTGGGTCCACGACCGCGAGCTCGGCCTGTCGCAGGGATCGTCGATCCGCTCCGCGGGAGTCGGCATCCGCCTCGGCTCGAGCCACTTCCTCGGCAGCAGGATCCTCCGGCTGGACGTCGCGTACCCGTTCGACGAGGTGCTCGGCGAGGACTACGGCGTCTCCGTCTCCTTCACGACCGAGCAGGTCTTCACCTGGTTCGGCAACGCCTCGGAGCTCGGGGCCGCCTTCTGACGCCGTGATCCGGGCCGAACTGCGTAGACGTCGCGCCCGGGCGGTCGTGGACCATGCAGGGGCCTGACGACCCGGACCCGGGTCGCAGTCGACCGGAGCCTGCCATGAACCGTCTGCTGCTGCTGGTTCGTTCCAACTGGATCTCGGCGACCGGCGCGATCGTCACCACGGTGGCGTTCATGCTGTTCTTCACCACGTTCGTGTACCTGTCGCTGCACGGCGGGTCGCACGGTCCCTACATGGGGCTGTTCGCGTTCATCGCGCTGCCCGCCGCCTTCATCGGTGGCCTCGCCCTGATCCCGGTGGGCCTCTTCGTGTACCGCCGCCAGTTGCAGGACCGGCTCGCGCTCGCTGCGCAGAAACCGTTCCGGCTCATGCGCGTGGTCGGCGTGCTGACCCTCGTCAACCTCGCCGTTGCCGGAACCGGTGGCTTCGAGGCCACCCACTACCTCGACTCGCAGGAGTTCTGCGGCACCCTGTGCCACCAGGTGATGTCCCCCACCTACGAGGCCTACCTCGACTCGCCGCACTCCCGCATTGCGTGCGTGGACTGCCACGTCGGTCCCGGTGCAACCTGGTTCCTCAAGGCCAAGCTCGCGGGGGTCCGGCAGCTGGTCGGCGTGGTCACGGGTGAGTACGCGCGCCCGATCCCGACCCCGGTGCACGGGTTGCGCCCTGCGGTCGACACCTGCGAGCGCTGCCACCAGCCGCAACCCGCGCGGGAGGACCGGCTCGTGGTGCGCCACAAGTTCGCGGAGGACGAGGCCTCCTCGCGCACGACCAACGTGCTCATGCTCAAGCTGGGCGGCGTGAGGCCGGACGGCACGGCCACCGGCATCCACGCCCATGCGCACGGTGGCGGCAAGGTCGAGTACGTGAGCCTCGACGACAGGCGGCAGACCATTCCCTGGATCCGCCACACGGACGCGCAGGGCAAGGTGCGGGTGTTCACCAAGGACGACGTGGAGGCGGACAAGCCGCCGGCCGGCGAGGTCCGGACGATGGACTGCACCGACTGCCACAACCAGCCCAGCCACCACTTCCGTGAACTCGACCGCGAGCTGGACGGCGCGCTTGCCGACGGACGCCTGCCCTCGGCCCTGCCGTTCCTGCGCAAGGTGGCGGCGGAGACGCTGAGGATGGAGTGGCAACGGGATTCGGCCGCGACGGCCATCCCGCAGCACCTGCAACAGCACTACGCAACCATGGCAGGACTCGGCGACCCGCAGAAGGCGCTGGTGGGCCCCGCGGGCGCCGAGCTGGCGAGGATCTGGCTGCGCAACGTGTACCCCGACATGCGCATCACCTGGGGCACCTACCCCTCGTTCACCGGCCACGTCGGCTGCATGCGTTGCCACGACGGCGAGCACCTCGACGACGAGGGCACCCCGGTCTCGGCAGACTGCACCACCTGCCACGACGTGCTGGCCCAGGACGCGACCAACCCGCCGCTGCTCGAACTCTTGGGCCGCAAGCCGCAGTGATCCGACCCAAGGGTGGCGGCTGCCACAGCCCCTTCTCCCCGGCGCACTGCCCCGCAGACGAACGCGGGGCGCATCCGCGCCCCGCTCCACTGCCACGCACCGGCGAGCCCCGGGCCCACCGGTCCTGCGCACTCACTTCTTGCTGCACTTCGGGCAGTTGGGCTCGCAGGTCTCGCGCAGCTTCTTGAGTTCCTCTTCCGTGCGCTTCTTGCGCGGGTCGAAGTGCTCGATCGTGGCCATGCGCTCCTTGAAGCAGAACTCCTTGTAGGTCGGGCTCTTCTCGTTGTGGCACTTCTTGCAACCGGCCACGTCGCGGTCGTTGCGGACCTCGTCGGCCGCGACGGGCGAGTTCTTGCCCGCAGCCGCGTCCTTCATCCTGATCTTGAAGTGCTCCTCGCCCGGGCCGTGGCAGCTCTCGCACTGCACGCCGGCATCGTGCTTGAAGCCCTTGCGGATCTCCTTCGCGTCGACGCCGAAGGCGGTCTGGTGGCACTCGAGGCACTCCTTGGCCTTCTGCGGGTCCTCGATCTTCAGCTTGGCCGCGATCTCCTTGGCCTTGTCCGAGGCAAGCACCTTGAACGCATTCGCATGCGGGCCCGCGGCCCACTTCTCGTGCACCTCGCCCTTCTCGGCACCGGTGTGGCAGTTCTTGCACGCCTGCTCGCCGATGTAGCGGTTGGTCGCCATCGCAGTGGCGTGCTCGGGGACGGCCTCGTCGGCGGCCCCCGCGACGGGAGGCTCGTGGTGGACGATGCGCGGCAGGTCGCCGCCGAAGACGGTTGCGAGGAACACGCCCGCACCCAGGAGGGACATCACGGCCAGTTGCATCGGCTGAACTCCAAGGAGAGACGGACCCTCGCGCGACCTGCGCAGGACTCCCGTCCCGTGCCCCCGATCCTAGGAGTCACGCCGTGCCCTGCCCTACGCACGAGGACGTAGGCGTCCGAGGAAAAAGGCCAGAGCAAAGCCCAGCCCCACCACGCCGCCGCAGCCGATGAGGTTGTACCAGAGGAACCCCACGACCGGCACCTCGCGTCCGTCGACGAGCACGCGCTCCTGGTTGACCACGAAATGCGTGAACAAGGTGCAGAGGAACCCACCGGCGAGGCTGAGCCACCCGATGGCACCGCGCGCCCACGGACAGAGCCATCCCAGCATGAACACGCCGAAGAGCGAACCGTAGAACATCGAGCCGATGATGTTCACGGCCTCGATCATCTGGCCCAGTTGCGCGACGTAGAACGCGCTCACGGTGGCGAACAGTCCCCAGAACATCGTCGCCCAGCGGCTGAGCCGGAGGATCTCCGTGAGGGACGTCTTGGGCCGGAAGCGCGCGTAGAGGTCCATGACCGACGAAGTGGCCAGCGAGTTGAGCTGCGCGTCGAGACTCGACATGGCCGCCACGAAGATGGCGGCGATCACGAGCCCCAGCAGTCCCGTGGGCATCTCGCGCAGGAAGAACCAGGTGAAGATGAAGTCGTTGTCGCCGCCCTTCGCGCCCGTGAAGGACGCATGCAACGCGTTGGCCTCGCGCTTGAGCGAGGCGGCCTCGCGGTTGGCGGCCTCCAGCGCGGCGACCGCAGCATCCTCGCCAGCGGTCCCCTCTGCCCGCACGAAGCCGAGTGCGGCCTCGCGCCGCTGCACCGAAGCCGTCTCGAAGCGCTGCTGGATTCCCTCCCACTGGCCTCGGACCTCCGCAGGAGCACTCGCCATCGCACGTTCCATGGCGTCGGCCCGGAAGAACACGGGGCCCGGCTGGAACATGTAGAACACGAAGATCAGGGACCCGAGCAGCAGGATCGCGAACTGCATGGGCACCTTGAGGAAGGCGCTCACCAGCAGGCTCGCACGGCTGTGGTCGACGTTGGCGCCGGCGAGGTAGCGCTGCACCTGGCTCTGGTCGGCGCCGAAGTAGCCGAGGAAGAGGAACAGGCCGCCGAGCAGGGCACTCAGCAGGTTGTAACGGTCCGCCAGCACGTGCTTCACGTCCGGCGCCACGTGGATCGCCTCCATGCGCCCGGATGCACCCGCGATCGAGAGTGCGTCCGCGAACCCGACGTCCGCGGGCAGGCCCTGCACCACCGCCCACAGGCTCACGCCGATGCCGAGGAACATCACCAGCATCTGCTTCACGTCGGTGAAGATCACCGCCGCGTTGCCACCGAACACCGTGTACGCAGCCGACAGACCTCCCATCAGCATGATGGCAAGGCCCTGCGGGATGCCCAGCACGAGGTTGAGCACGATGCTGGGTGCGTACAAGGAGGTGCCGACAGCAAGCCCGCGGGACACCAGGAACAGGACCGACGCGAGCGTGCGCGTGGTGCCGTCGAATCGCTGCTCGAGGTACTCGTACGCGGTGTAGACGCGGGCCCGGGTGAACCACGGGACCACGGTCGTGCAGAGGATCACCATCGCGAACGGCAGCGCGAGGTAGATGTGCAGCCAGCGCATCCCGTGCTCGTAGCCGTGCCCGGCGATCGAGATCATCGTGATCGCGCTCGCCTGCGTGGCCATGACCGAGAGGCCGATGGCCCACCACCGCACGCTGCGACCCGCCAGCAGGAACCCCTCGAGGTCCTTGGCCTTGCTGCCGCGGCGCACGCCGTCCCAGATGACGAGGGCGGGCAGGACAGCCACCAAGACCCAGTCGACGGGGTGCATCTACGCGTCAGGCCGGTGGAACACGGACGTGAACCACCAGAGGACCAGGATGGTGACCAGCCCGTAGACGACCGTGATCCAGTACACGGTGCGCCAGCGCGAGGCGGGGATCTCGGGTGCGCTCATGAGGGCCACGCAGGGTAGCGCGGCGGCCCCGCCAACCGAAACTGGATCGCCCGGCTATCCGTGCTCGTGGCGCTTCACGTTGCCGCGCTTCACGTCCAGGTGGTCCTGGAGCTGGCGCCGGGCCTCGTCGAACACCTCGCGGACCAGCTTGCGCGGGTCCTCGGTGTCGGCGTGCTCCGAAGGCCGGTTCGAGATCACCAGTTCCTTGCCGGGCAGGGCCAGCCGGACCCGGGCGTCGTAATGGTTGCCCTGACGGTGGTGGCGGTGCGGCTTAAGGAAGGTCACGTGGCAGCTGGTGATGTGGTCGCAGTAGTGCTCGAGCTTCTCCGCTTCCTTCCAGCAGATCTCCCGGACGGCCTCCGAGACGTCGCAGCCATCGAACGAGACGGTGAGGGGAACTTTCATCGCAGGAACTCCGGGGGGCCGGGGCCGGCGGCCGGTGCGCACCGCGCGCCCGTTCGCCCGCACCCTTGACCTCCACCCACAAGGTACGTTTGCCGTGGCATCCAGCCCCATGCGCCGCTGTGCGTAGTCTGGCGACGCCGAGGGATCCCCCGGCCGGCAGGAGCCCACCCGAAAACACCGCGAGCCCGACCGGACCAGAGGTCCTGTCGGGCTCGCGAGGGGTGTTCAGGCCCGCTCAGGAGCGGGCCGGACCGGGCTCACCAGCGGTCGCGGCCACCGCCGCCACCACCGCCGAACCCACCACGGCCACGGCCACCGCCGCCGCCGCCACCACCACCGAAGCCACCACGGCCGCCGCCACCGCCGCCGCCGCCGAAGCCACCACGACCGCCACCGGGGCGCTGCTCGCGCTCCTGGGCCTCGTTGACCTTCAGCGGACGGCCGTCGAGCTCGGCGCCGTTCATGGCCTGGATCGCGGCCTGGGCATCCTCATCGGATCCCATTTCCACGAACGCAAAGCCACGGGGACGGCCCGTCTCACGGTCGACCATGATGCGCGCGCTCTCGACGCGCCTGCCATCCTGCTCGAACGCCTTGATCAGGTCGTCTTCGAGAGTCTGGAACGAGAGATTGCCAACATACAAACGCTTGCCCATCGGGGCCTCACACTGGATCCAGCCAGCAAACACGTCGTAGCGACGGCTCGCACTTTCGAACGGACAAGGGACTGCTGCGATCCATGAGGGCCCCTGGGCCGGTGCGCTTGAAGCGCGTTTCAGTCCCACGGCACGATGCCCTGTGACGGAGCAGAGCATAGGCCAGCGCCAGCCCAGCACCCAGCCCCGAACGTGGAAACTGTGGAAAAAGGCAAAAAAGCCGGGGTCAGGCCAGGGCAGCCCGGCGCCAGGCATCCAGCAGGCGCGCCAGCGCGAGGGACTCGGCATGGCTCACCAACGGGCTGGCAGGCTCCAGCGGCCGCTGTGGGTTGGCGACGAGGGCCGCCATGGCAAACGCCTCGGCCGCATAGTTGTCGACGGGCGCGGCCAGCACCTTGGACTCCTCGGGACGCCCGTCGCGCGCGACCCGGACGCGGGCCGTGACGGCGTGGCGCTGGTTGTCGAGCAAGTACGGGGTCTCCAGCACCACCTTGCCGTGCTCGAGGTGCAGGGTCGCGGTCTGGCCGAGGTCGCGCATCACCGCGGAGGAGACCTTGGCCACGAAACCGCCGGGGAAGCGCAGGGTCGCGGTGGCATAGGCGTCCACGCCCGAAGGCGCGCGCTCGGCCCACGCACCCTCAAGCGTCGGCAGCACGAGACTGCCCGCAGCCGCCGATGCGATGGCGAGCGCCAGCGACACCGGGTACCCACCCACGTCGTAGATGCCGCCGCCGCCGAGTTCGGGGGCGAACAAGCGGCCCTTCGGGTCGAAGGGAGCAGAGAAGCAGAACGGTGCCTCCAGCAGCACCGGCTTGCCGAGCTGGCCCGATCGCACCACCTCCTGCACCCATGCGACCTGCGGGTGGCAGCGGTACATGTAGGCCTCCGCCAGCGGGACGCGAAGACGCCGCGACGCGGCAACCAATGCCTCCGTGTCCGCGACCGACACGGTCATGGGCTTCTCGCACAGCAGCGCCTTGCCGGCCTCCAGCACCCGACGCGCAGGCTCGAAGTGCTGCGGATGCGGGGTCGCGACGTAGACTGCCTGCACCTGCGGGTCCGCGAGGAGTTGGTCGAGGGTCTCGACCGCACTGCCGCCGAACTCGCGCGCGAACTCGCGGCTGCGGTCCAGCGAGCGCCCGGTGACCGCCGCCACGCTGCCCGCACGGTGGCGCCTCAGGCTTTCCGCGAAGGTCCGGGAGATGGCGCCCGGGGCAACGATGCCCCAGCGCAGGGTGGGTTGCTGGCTCATGGACGGTTGCGGTCCTCGACGACGTGGCTGTTGCTCACACCATCGCCGAACCGCTCGTGGTCTGCAAACTTCCAGACCACCTGCTTGTCGCGCGTGACCTCGACGAGTTGCGGCTGGTCCTTGCCCGCGTGGCAGTTGCCGACCACGAGGTTGCCGTTGGAGAGCACCTGCACCGTGGTCACCCACGCGAGCCTGATGCCCGGCAGCTCGTCCTGGCCAAGTTCCCACACAACCTTGCCACTCAGGTCGACCTCGACCACGCGATGGCCGTTGCCGGTGCCGACGAGGGTGTTGCCGTTGGGCAGACGCTGTGCGCTGAACACCTGGTTGCCATACCCGTCCGGGCCATGGCCCGGCGCGGCGGCGCGGTCGCCCAACGGCACCTGCCACGACCACACCACCGTGCCGTCGCGCCCGTACTCTCGCACCACTCCGTCGTTCTCGTGGGCCACGAGGTACGAGCCGGTCGGTGTCCGGCGCACCAGCCGTGTGTCGTGGTGCGCGGAGGGCTTGTCGACCTTCAGGGGGACCACGTGGAGCAGGCGGCCGTGGCGGTCGACCTCGACCAGGCGGCGTGGACCCGACTCGGCAACGAGCGTCACACCGTCCTCCAGCCGCTGGAAGCTGTGCACCTCCACCGGACCGTCGCCCTCCGTGCGGTTCTGCGTCGCCGCGTCGTAGGTCCACACGACCTTGCGGGTACGCAGGTCCACCTCGACGAGCCGCGTCCACGTCTCCTGGAAGAGCACGCGAGAGCCATCGAGCAGTTGCAGGTCGTGGAGCTGCTGGACCGGGTGCTCCCAGAGCACGTCGTGGTGTTCCAGTGCCGTCTCGCGCAGCAGGGCGATGCGCTGCCGGGATGCGTCTGCGAGGAGGACCTGACGAGGCCCACCGCGCAGGAACGGCTCCGCGGGCAGCGACTCCGTGCCGATGACGCGAAGGCCGGGCAACCGCTCGACCAGGGCCGCGGTGCCGGATGCCGTCGCCAGCGTGCCGTGCAGCACCACGGTCCGCAGCGCAGGACGCGAGGCAAGGGTCTCGAGGTCCGCGTCCGAGGTCTGGGTGGTGTGCAGGTTGAGCCACTCCACCTGCGGCGTGCGCGAGACCAGGAGGGCCAGCACGCCCGGTTCCATGCGACTCTGTTGCAGCTGCAGGCGCCGCAGCTGCGGCAGCTCGGGCAGTGCGCGGGCCACTGCCGAGGGGATCACCTGGTTCGCGAGCACGAGGTCGTACACGCGTGCGCCGAGGGGTGCGAGCGCGGCAAGTGCGTCTGCCGTGAGCTCGCCCTCGCGCCGCGAGTAGTCCACGCGCAGCCAGCCTTCCTTGCTGCCGGCAACCGGGACCACCAGGGCACCGCTCGCACGGGCGACCCCTGCGACGAGCGCGCGTTCGGCCCGCGCCTCCGCCTCCACCTCGTCGGCCCTGCCACCGGCGGCGATCCACGCCCGCAGTGCCTCGCGGTCCGCGTCGTCGAGCGGACCTTCCGGCGGCATCACCTTCTCGTCGTCCTCGGCGAGACCGATGCGGTGGAACAACTTGCTGTCCTCGGGGCGCCCGGGCTTCACCACCGACGCGATGCCCGCCACGGTGTCGAGACGGAGCCGCCCCTTCTGCTTGGCGGGACCGTGGCAGTCGAAGCACTGCTCCCGCAGGATCGCGACCGCGCGCGCGGACTGGGCGGCGTCCTGAGCGACCAGGCCACCGACCGCCAACGCGGCAGCGAGCAGCGAACGCAGCCACATGGTTGCGTGCCTCACGCCATGACCTGCGGGATGGGGTCTGCGTGCTCCACCCCCACCAGCTTCTGGTCGAGGCCGTTGTAGAAGTAGGCGAGCCCGTTCGGGTCGAGCCCGAGCAACGTGAGGATGGTCGCGTGCAGGTTGCGCACGTGGAACCGGTCCTGCACCGCCTTCGACCCCAGTTCGTCGGTGAGGCCGACGCTGGTGCCGCCCTTGGTGCCACCGCCTGCCATCCACATGGTGAAGCCCCACGAGTTGTGGTCGCGGCCGGTGCCGGACTCGTACTCCGCGGTGGGCTGCCGGCCGAACTCGCCGCCCCACACCACGAGCGTCTCCTCCAGCAGCCCGCGCTGCTTCAGGTCGCGCAGGAGCGCCGCGATCGGCCGGTCGGTGCGACCGGCATGGCGCGTGTGGTTGAACACGAGGTCGCCGTGTGCGTCCCAGTTGTCGTCGTTGTGGCCGCCGCCCGAGTAGACCTGCACGAACCGCACGCCGCGCTCCACCAGTCGACGCGCGAGCAGGCACTTGCGCCCGAACTTCGCGGTCTGGGGGTTGTCGAGCCCGTACAGCTCCCGGATGGAGGCCGGCTCGTCGGCGAGGTCGACGGCCTCGGGCGCCGCCGCCTGCATGCGGTAGGCGAGCTCGAACTGGTCGATGCGCGCCTGCAACTCCGAGTTGCCCGCCCGGGCACCCGCATGGATCCCGTTCTCGGTCGCGAGGTGGTCGAGCACTGCACGCTGCCGCGCGCCCTCGAGCGCTGCCGGGGTCTTGAGGTCGAGGATCGGCACGCCCTCGGTGCGCAGCTGCACGCCCTGGTAGCTCGCGGGCATGTAGCCGCTGGTCCAGTTCTTCGCGCCGCTGATGGGCCCGCCGGTCTCGTCGAGCATCACCACGTAGCCGGGCAGGTTGCGGTTCTCGGTGCCGAGTCCGTAGTTGACCCAGCTGCCGAGACTCGGGTGACCGCTGATGAGGCGGCCGCAGTTCATGTTGAGCAGGGCAGACCCGTGGATCGGGCTCTCTGCGTACATGGAGTGGAGGAACGCGATGTCGTCCACGCACTCGCCGAGGTTGGGGAACAGGTCGCTCACCCACTTCCCACACTGGCCGTACTGGCGGAAGCGCCACTTCGGACCGACCACGCGACCACCGGGCTTCTTGCCGCCGCGGCCGAAGGTGGGCACGTCGATGGTCTTGCCGTCGAACCGGTAGAGGTCCGGCTTGTAGTCGAACGTGTCGATGTGGCTCGGACCGCCGTACATGAACAGGAAGATCACGCTCTTCGCGCGCGCCGCCCGCGCGAGGGCAGGAGCCGTGCCCACCAACGGGTTGGTGCCGGCCCCGTCGAGCCCACGCGACTGGCCGCGGAGCCAGTTGGTGCCGAGCATCGCGCTCAGGGCCACGGAGCCGAAGCCCGCGCCGGCCTGCCAGACGAACTCGCGGCGCGTGCGGCCGCAGAAATGGGGATTGCGTACGTCGTCCATCAGTCCACCCACAGGAATTCGTTCAGGTTGAAGAGCACCAGTGCGAAGAGCCGGAGCGCGCCGACCTCGTCGAGGCCCTGCTCCGCCACGAGGCCGCGCACGAACCGCTCGTGGCGAGCGACCTCGCCGGGGACCGGCAGTCGTCCGAGCGCGAGGCGGATGCCACGGTCGATGCGCTGGGACAGGTCGCCTGCCTCGGCCACGAGACGCTGCGCGAACGCGCCAGCCGACTCGTTGGTGAAGGCCCCGTTGAGGGTCATGAGGGCCTGCGTCGGCACGTTGGTCGGGAACCGCTCCGGACACGGCATGTCCGGGCTGGGCTGGTCCAAACCCTCGAGCAACGGCACGCGCAGCGAGCGCTTCACGTGCACGTACACACTGCGCCGCACGGCATCCTCGGGACTCGACTTGCGCCACGCCTCGTTCGGGCGCGAGGCCGTGGCCAGCACCTCCTCGGCGAGGGGCGGGTACACGCTGGGGCCGTGCAGCGCGGGGTTGAGCTGGCCGCTCACCGAGAGCACGGCGTCGCGGAACTCCTCGGCGCGCAGACGGCGCGGGTCGAAGCGCCAGTAGAGGTCGTTGCGCGGGTCGCGCTCGAGGTCCTCGGCGCGGCCCTCACTGGCCATGCGCCATGCCTTGCTGGCCATCAGGTAACGGATGAGTTCCTTCTGCGACCAGCCCATGGCGATCACGCGCAAGGCGAGGTGGTCGATGAGCTCAGGGTGCGTGGGCGCCTCGCCGAGGCGACCGAAGTCGCCGGGCGAACGGCAGAGGCCGCGCCCGAACAGGAACTGCCAGGTGCGGTTCGCCATCACGCGCGCCGTGAGAAAGCTGCCTTCGGTCGTGAGCCAGCGCGCGAACGCGAGCCTGCGGCCCGTGCTCTCGGCCTCGCCCTTGGGCAGCTCGGGTGCCACGGCCTGGCCGCCTGCGGTCACCGCGAGCACCGCGGGGACTGCGGGCTCCACCATCTCACCGGGTGCATGGGCGCTGCCGCGCTGGAGCACGTTCTGGACCTGCGGCCGCGGACCGCGCTCGGCGACGACGAGGGCCGGGAACGGCTTGGCCACCGGCGCCTCCAGCAACCGCTGCCGCTCGGCCAGCAACACGAGACCCTGTTCGAGGCGGGGCTTGGGCAGGTGCTTGGCACCCTCCATCGCCAGACGCTGGCGCCAGGTCTCGGTGAAGTCACCGAGCCACCCGGTGCGCAGCCCCACGTCGATGTACTGGCCGCCGAAGTCCTGCGTCGAGGCCACGGCGATCACGTTCGAGCCGACCACGAGCGCGCTCAGCGCCTCCTGTGGCAGCTGGACCTCCTTGTACTCGGTGACGTAGCCCTTGGCGCGGAACACCTCGACGCCGTTCAGGTACACGACCGGGTCGTCGTCGTAGTGGATCGAGAGCACCAGTGCCTCGGGGATCTCCTCCAGCCGGAAGCGCGTGCGCATCCGGATCTCCTTCTGGTGCCAGTCGGTGCCCACGATGGACCCTGGGGTCCCCTTCGCGCCGAACCCCGACCTGCCCTTGCGCCACTTGCTGTCGTCGAATCCAGGTGTGTGCCAGCCGTCGCCACCGTCGTTGCGCACGTAGCGCCACTCCACCGGCTGCGTGCGCGCGTCGGCAACCAGCGTCACGGGCAAGGGCGTGTCGCGACCCTGCACGGCGATGCGAAGGTCGCGCAGCACCGGCTCCAGCTGGGCGTCCACTGCGGCGACCTTGCCGTCGCGCTCGGGAACGGTCATCTGGCCGGGTTTGGGCGCGTCTGCGATCTCCTGCGTCCGCCCGCCCTCGTAGCCGTGGATGTTGTTGAACCACGCCGTCATGGCGTAGTAGTCGCGCGCGGTGACCGGGTCGGCCTTGTGGTCGTGGCAACGCGCACAGCCCATGGTGGTGGCGAGGAACACCTGGCCGGTCGTGTCGACGATGTCGGCGATCTCGTCCGCGCGCGCCTGCAACCGGTCCGAGGGCTCGTCGTCCCAGACGTTGAGCCGGTAGTAGCCGGTGGCGATCCGCGACGCAGCAGGGTCCGTGGACAGCCCGGCTGCGGCCAGTTCGTCGCCGGCCAGCTGCTCGGTGAGGAACCGGTCGTAGGGCATGTCGGCGTTGATCGCCCCGATCACCCAGTCGCGGTAGCGCCAGATGTTGGGCTTGGTCCCGTCGCGCTCGTAGCCGTTGGTCTCGGCGTAGCGCACCTGGTCGAGCCAGTGGCGCCCCCAGTGCTCACCGTGGTGCGGGCTCGCGAGCAGCCGGTCCACCAAATCCTTCCACGCCGCCTGCGGGTCCCGCAGCTGCGCCGCCACGTAGGCCTCGACCTCGGCAGGCTGGGGCGGCAGTCCGGTGAGGGCAAAACTCGCACGGCGCACGAGCGTGCGCGGGTCCGCCTCGGGCGCAGCATGGAGGCCAGCAGCCTCGCGCCGCGCACGCAACAGCGCGTCCACCGGGTGCTCGGTCGCGCCGGCTGCCGCGGCCGGCAACTGCGGCTCCACCAGCGGGCCGTAGGCCCACCACTTGGCGCCCTCGACCGGGTCCATGCGGTTCACCTCCTCGGGGACCTGCTCCGGGTCGGCGAGTTGGCCGGCCTCACCCTCCGGCCACGCGGCCCCAGCCAACACCCACGTGCGCAGGGCCTCGACCTCCTCTGCAGGGATCTGCCCCGTGGGCGGCATCGCCAACTCCGGGTCCTTGTAGCTGACCACGTGGAGCAACCGGCTCCGCTCCAAGTTGCCGCGGTCGACGACCGGGCCGCGGCTGCCGCCCTTGGCAAAGGTCGCCGCGGTGGCGAACCGCAGGTGACCCTTCACCTGCTCGCCACCATGGCACGAGAGGCAGCGCTTGCGGAGCACCGCAGAGGCAGCGACCCAAGGGTCCTGCTTGGGGACGGCACCGGCCGGGTCCTGCGCCACGGAGGGAGCCTCCGACCCAACAGGCGTTTGCGCCGATGCGCCGGACAGCGCACCGAGCCCTCCGAGGACCGCAATCAGGAACGACGAGGACGGAAAGCGGATCACGCCGCGGCTTTACCACAAAACGCGCGCGAGAGGAACCTGTGACCTTGCTGCTTCGGTGTGGCGCATGCCGTCCGGGGACGGAACTGCGCTTCCCCTCGGTACGTCCCAATGCGAGACGGTCGTTGGCACGGGCCACGCACCAGCCAGCTTGCTCGCGCCAACCTTCCGTCTCCTGTCCCTTCGCAACGTTTTCGTGCTAACTTCCAGAGGCTCGACTGGTCCGCGGACCGGCGAGCACTCCTGTTCTCCGAACTCCATCCGTTCCACAAACCCACAGGATCCCATGCGCAAGCTCGCTCTCCTCGCAGTCACGCTCCTCGCCACCGTCGGCGTGGCGCAGTCCCCGCTGATCACCCTCTCGGGCGGCACCAACCAAGGCAACGTCGGCGGCGGCATCTACTTCGACCTGACGGTCAACACGACCATCACCATCAACCGCATCGACTTCCTGTGCGGGGGCACCACGGTGGCCGGCACGGGCACGATGGACGTGTACCTCGGCCCGACCACCTACGTGGGCAACGTGACCAACCCGGCGCTGTGGACGCTGGTGGCCTCTGCGGCCGTGCCGGTGGCACCCAGCACGATCTCGGTGGGCACGCTCAACGCCCCCTTCGCCCTCGCACCGGGCAACTACGGTGTTGCGCTCAAGTCCAATGCGTATTCCAACGGCTACACCAACGGCGTCACCTGCACGAGTTCGACCGTGCCGGGATCCTGCGCCAACTCAAACTTCTCCAACGCCGAACTGACGCTGCGCGCGGGCGCGGCCCAGAACTCGTTCCTCGCCGGCGGCATCTTCCAGCCCCGCATCTTCAACGGCCAGATCCACTACACGCCGGGCGGCACGCCCATCGCGGTGGCCTCTTGGCAGGGGTACGGCAAGGGCTGCTACGGCTACTACCGCTCCTTCTACCAGCTGTTCCCCAACCCGGTCGCCCTCAACCTCGGCACCACCGGCGGCGTCGCCAATGCCGTGACCGCGTTCAAGCTGGTCTCCGCGGGCAACTTCTACAACGTGGTGCAGACCAACACGCCGATCGTCACGCCGACGTCGACACCCATCGCCCTGACCAGCAGTGACACGACCTTCAACGCCACGGCCTCGTTCCCGAGCGGCGTCCTGCCGTTCCCGATCCTGGTGCCCCGCGACGGCGGTGTGTTCGTGGCGAGCGACCTGTCCATCTCCACCGACGGCTACATCGTCCCGTTCGACCCCGCCAACCCCAACGGTCCTGCGGTCCCGGCCAACGACAACACGCCGACGGTCAACGAGTTCCTGGGCGTGGTGACCCGTTGGGCACCGCACTGGAAGAACATGGAGCCCACCAGCGCCACCACGCCTGGCACCATGCACGTCGAGCTGGATGCAGCCAGCGGCGCGCTGCTCGTCACCTGGAACAACGTGGCCGACGTGGGTTTCACCACCACCAGCACCTTCCAGGTCGCGTTCTTCGCGAACGGCGACGTGGAGTACCGCTACGGCGCCATGAGCGGCAACGGCGGCGGCTCCTACCCGGTGATCATCGGCTTCACCAACGGCAACAACTCGCTGGACTGGGGCGCCCGTGAGCTCTCCGGCGCGCTGCCCTTCAGCACCAACCCGCAGGACAACCTGCCGATCACGCTGAGCCTCAGCGCCCGTCCGCAGCTGGGCACCTCGCCCAACCTCACCACCGAGAACATCCCCGCGGGCACCGTGGTGGGCTCCTCGATCCTGAGCTTCACCCAGATCAACCCGGGCTTCGACCTGGCCAGCTTCGGCATGCCGGGCTGCTTCCAGTACACCGGGCTCGACGTGACCAACGTGTTCTTCGTGACCGGCCCGACGGCCACCGCGCCGTTCCCGATCCCGAACCTGTCGACCTTCAACGGCGTGCTGGTCTACGGCCAGACCCTGACGCTGACCCCCGGCTTCAACCTGCTGGGCGGCCTGACGTCCAACGGCCTGCGCTTCGCCATCGGCTCGCTGTGACCCAGATGGTGCGCGCTGCCCTGCAGCGCACGCCAAGCACACGGCCGCGCTGCCCCCGGGCAGCGCGGCCGTGTGCGTTGTGGAGCCGCTCCTCCCGCCCACCGGCACCCGAACCCGCCGCGGCGGTCGTCCTGCCCACCCTGCGCCAGCGCGCTACGGAGTCGAGCCCGCAGCGCGGACCCTGAGGCTCCTCCCAGAATGCTGCCGTCGGGGACTCCGGCAGGCACCCTGCCGGCGCGCAACCGACCCAACCAGGAGGAGCCCGCCATGCATGCCG
>JBEGVB010000011.1:0-4783 GCA_041178545.1 Planctomycetota bacterium | reverse complement strand
TACCGGATCTACGGGGCGATCCTCGACGGCATGTCGCGCAAGCACTGGCACCCGACGCGCAACGTCGACGAGAACGTGCGCCTCGACCAGCTGCCGGCGCCCGCGTGGTCCGACGACGAGTTCGAGCACCTGATCCGGCCGGCGCCGCCCAAGCTGCGCGAGATGCTGCGCCTGTACTACCGGCACAGCTGGAGCCTTGAGGACATCGGCGTGCTGTTCGGATGGAGCGAGGCGCGCTCCTGCCAGCTGCTCGCCGAGGCCAGGCGCTGGGTGCGCGAAGACCTCGAGCGACGGTGAGCGGCGGCCACTAGCCCATGTACGGGCGGGCCTCGTGTGGGTCGCCTCCTGCGATCAAGGTCAAGTCGGCAAGCAACCGGCCAAGTTCTTCTACCGTAGTACACCACCCGCGACCACCACCGCGAAACCTGCGCAGACGTACGCCCTGCACGCCGGTGGTTGTCCATCGGTAGATGGTTGCGGCCGAGAGACGGCGTCCATCACTACGGAGAGGCAGGTACTGCGGCGCCTGCGCCAAGGGAATCGGGCGCTCGTTGGTCCACCAGGTTCTTGTGTTCTTGTGCATGCGTGCAGCTTTGCGCCACGAGCGGCCACGAGCGGCGGCCACTCGCGCGCCGTTCGTGGGAAGCGCACGGGTAGCGCTCGGCGCACCTTGAGGAACGCGGAAACGCGGAAACCAGGCACCTCAAGGTTTCCGCGTTCTTGCGTACCTTGCGTGCTGATAGACGGCGCAGCGATTCTCTTCCTTCCTCTTGCACCGGGGTGCTGTTCTGCTACCACCTCTCGTATGCAAGACACTCCACGAAAGACGGCCGCGACGCTCGGCCAGGTTCGATACCATGGGCGCCCCTGCAAGCGATGCGGCGGGACGGAACGGCTGACCTCGACCGGCGCCTGCATCCCGTGCAGCCGCAAGCAAGCGCGCTCTTCCCAGGACAAGATCCGCGAGCTCCTGCGTCAGGCCAAGGCCAAGGCTGGCGGGTAACGTGGGCCGCATCCGCACCATCAAGCCGGAGTTCCCGCACAGCGAAAGCATGGGCCGGGTCTCTCGCGAGGCTCGGCTGCTGTTCATCCTGCTGTGGACTCTGGCCGACGACCACGGTCGCCTTCGCGGGCAGCCGACTCTGCTGGCCAGTCTGCTGTTCCCGTACGACAGCGACGCCGCCAAGAGGATCCCGGACTGGCTCGACCAGCTTGAGGACGAAGGCTGCGTGCAGAGATACGACGCGGCCGGAGCTGCATACCTGCAGATCCTCAACTGGAGCAGGCACCAGAAGATCGACAGGCCTTCAGCATCCAAGCTGCCCCAACCGGAACCAAGTTCGTCGAAGGCTCGCGAGGATTCGCGAGGGCTCGACGAGGACTCGACGAAGGCTCGCGAGGCCTCGTGTGAGGATCGGGATCTGGATCTGGACCAGGACCGGGATCGAAGGACCAAGGATCAAGGAGGGGATCCCCAAGGGGAGGGCGCTGTCGCGCCGCCCGCTCGCTCCGCTCGGGGGCGTAAAACTTCCAGGGTGCCAGAGCGACCCGAGGACGTGAGCTCGACCGTGTGGAACGAGTGGCTCGCCCTTCGGCGGGTCAAGCGCGCCACCGTGACCGAGACGGTGCTGACCGGGATGCGCCGCGAGGCGCAGGCCGCAGGCTGGGGGCTCGAGGCCGTGCTCAAGGAGTGCGTGGTCCGAGGCTGGCAAGGCTTCCGGGCTGAGTGGGTCATGGGCAAGAACTCGACCTACAGCGCCCACGACATCGGCAAGATCGTGTACGAAGATGTTGGACCTGACGGCAGGTTCTGATAAGAGAAGCGAACCATGAGCGAGACACAGACCAAGACCTGCGACGTCCACGGAGAGTTCACCAGCCGCTGCATCGGCAGCAAGCACTTCGGCCCTCGGTGGTCGGGATGCCCCACCTGCGCCGCGCAGCAGGAAGCGCTGATCCAGGCCGAGGAGGCCAGCCGCCAAGAAGCGTTCCGCGAGGCACGCCGCAACGAGGCGCTCGACGCGGCCGGCATCCCGCCGCGCTACCGCACCGCGACGTTCGAGGGGTGGGCGGCGCCGACCGAGCACCACCGCCAGGCGCTCGCCGCGTGCCGCGAGTTCGCCGAGGGGTTCGACCTCGTGCGCCAGTCCGGCAAGAGCATGATCCTGTTCGGCACCACCGGCACGGGCAAGACGCACCTCGCCACCGCGATCGCGCTCGCCGTGCACGCGAAGGGCTACCGCGCCATGTACACCACGGTCGCCGGCTTGACGAGGCGCATCAAGAGCACCTGGGGCGAGGGCCGGCTCGAGGAGGAGCACCAAGTCCTCGCGCAGCTGCACACTGCCGACCTGCTCATCCTCGACGAGGTGGGCGTGCAGTCGAACTCGGAGTGGGAGAAGACCCACCTCTTCGACCTCGTCAACGAGCGCTACAACTGGCTGCGCCCGACCCTCGTGATCTCCAACCTCGACCTCGCAGGCATCCACCGGACCCTGGGCGAGCGCGTGATCGACCGCCTGCGCCAAGCCGGTGGCCGCGCCGTCCGGTTTGAGTGGGAGTCCTACCGCAAGCAGGCGCCCGCCTAAAGGCCCACGATGGCAAACGGCGGGACATCTCGGGTGGGGGTGTATGTCCAGACCTTCCGACCGAGATCGTGGCTAGAATCGAATCCTGGACCGTTAGGAGGGAAACGTGAGGGAAGAAATCAACTGGGGGCGGGCGGCTGTGTACGGCGTGCTCGTCGTGTTCTGCCTCGTGTTCTGGGTGGGCCTGGTAGTGTCGGCGAGGTGGATCTTGGAGATTCTTGGAATCTGCTGTTGACACATGGAACTCTAGCCGATAGGGTTCCTCGTGTCGGCAAGGTGCCGACGAAGACCAAGGACAAGAACATGCAAGCAAGCAAGAACCTGCAGATCGTCGGAGTGACCGACGAGATCTCCACCTGCGACTGCTGCGGGCGGAACGACCTCAAGCGCGCCGTCGCGCTCAAGAACGCCGACGGTGCTGTTGTTTACTTTGGAACCAGCTGCGCCGCCCAAGCGCTGAACTGGACCGACAAGGCCGTGACGGTTGCCGCCAAGAAGGCGCACGCCGAAGCGCTTGAGGCCGCCGCCGCTGCGCGTCGCGCCAAGGACGATCTGGAGTTCGCCGCCTGGCGCAGGTGGCTTGTCGCTCGTACGGGCGGCACCGAGGTGGGTGCGATGATCGCACAGCTGGGCGGGTTCGCAGCTGCGCGAGCCGCATACGCTGCGGGAGGTGCCTCGTGAACGAGGAACTCTACCTGCAGGACTGCGGCTTCGTGTACCAGTACGACGAGTCGAACGACGTGCCGCTCCCCCAGGACGACGACCCCGAGCTCGTGGTCGGTGACTGGATCGTGATCGGAACCGGCTCCGACGCCGACTACGGCAAGGTGCTCGAGATCACCGCGAAGGGCGCGCTCGTCGCGTTCGAGTGCTCGTGCAACAACGAGCTCGTGCCGGCTCAGTACCTTGGCGAGGCCGAGGTGTACCTGTCCAAGCCGTCCGCGCACGACCGCTGGGACGAGGTGCGGAGGTACGAATGACTGCCCGCGCTTACTACAACGAGATCGACCCATACGCTGCGGCCTGGCTCAGGAACCTGATCGCAGCAGGACACATTGCACCAGGAGACGTAGATGAACGATCCATTGTCGACGTGCAACCCGACGACCTGCGCGGGTACACCCAGTGCCACTTCTTCGCAGGCATCGGCGTCTGGTCCCACTCCTTGCAATCTGCCGGATGGGATGACTCGCGGCCTGTTTGGACCGGTTCCTGCCCTTGCCAGCCGTTCTCGTCAGCAGGCAAGCGCAAAGGTGCCAGCGACGAGCGACACCTGTGGCCCCACCTCTTCAGGCTCATCCAAGCCTGCCGACCTGTCGTCTGCTTTGGCGAGCAGGTTGCGAGCCCTGACGGGCTCAAGTGGCTCGACCTTGTACAAGCTGACCTGGAAGGAGCGGGCTACGCCAGCGGGGCGGTCGATACCTGCGCTGCGGGCTTCGGTGCGCCGCACATCCGACAGCGACTCTACTGGGTGGCCCACTCCATGCCAGCAGGACGGACCCAAAGGTGGACCGGCACAGGGGACGGACCGATTGCCGGGAGCAGTGAGCCTGACGGGCTGGCCCACTCCCAACGCGCACAAGAACACCAAGAACTCAACCGACCCGAAGTGCATGAAGGAGAACGGTCGGCAGACAGCATTGGCCGACGCGGCTTGGTTGAGCGGCTGGCCGACGCCGACGAAGACCGACGCCCAGTCCTCGGCACGCCACGGGTACATGATCACGGGCAAGGACGGCACGACGCTGCTGGATGCGGCAAGGATGGCGGGGTGGGCAACCCCGTCGACGCGCGACTGGAAGGACACGCCGGGCATGGCGACCGAGACGCAGGACGGACGCACGCGCCTGGACCAGCTGCCGAGGCAGGCGACACTCACCGGGCCAGCCCGACTCACGGCTTCTGGGGAGCTGCTGACTGGCTCTGGTGCAGGGATGGCAAGTGGCGGCCAGTTGAACCCGGCCTTGAGCCGCTGGCTCATGGGGCTACCGCGCGCGTGGGACGACTGCGCGCCTACGGCAACGCGATCGTCGCGCCGCAAGCCCAAGCCTTCGTAACCGCAGCCGCTCAAGTTCTCGGCCTCGACCTGCCGACAGGTACACCATGATCCGCTACCTCATCGCAACCATCCTGTTCGCCCTCACCGTCGCCGCGCTCGCCTACCCGCAGCGCCCCACCCTCGAGCAGCTCGACGC
>JBEGVB010000010.1:0-4730 GCA_041178545.1 Planctomycetota bacterium | reverse complement strand
GTGGTCGAGCTGGAGGAGAAGCACCAGCAGCAGTCGCGCGTGCTGCGCACCGTGCTGGAGTTCGGCGGGGCCATGCAGGTGCGCGACGTGGTGCGCAGGACGCAGACCAGCGAGAGCCCCTGGAAGACGCTCGTGAAGGCAGGGTTGCTGCGCCGCGTGATGATCGCCGAGGAACTCAGCGAGCTGGTGCCCTCGCCCGAGGAGCATGCCGTCCGCCACGTGCTCAACGCCCAGCAGCAGCAGGCCGTCGATGCCGTGACCCGCAGCGTGGTCGCAGGCCAGCACCGCACCTTCTTGCTCCACGGCGTCACCGGCAGCGGCAAGACCGAGGTGTACCTGCGCATCCTCGAGGAGGTGCGCGCGCGCGGCCGCACCGGCATCGTGCTGGTGCCCGAGATCTCGCTCACGCCGCAGACCGTCGGCCGCTTCGCCTCGCGCTTCCCGGACGTGGCGGTGTTGCACTCGGGCCTGACCGACGCCGAGCGCGGCAGGCAGTGGCAGCGCCTTGCGCAGGGCAAGTCGGGCGTGGCGGTGGGCGCGCGCAGCGCGTTGTTCGCCCCGCTCCAGAACCTCGGCCTCGTCATCCTCGACGAGGAGCAGGAGACCTCCTTCAAGCAGGACAGCACGCCGCGCTACCACGCGCGCGAGATGGCCATCGTGCGCGGCGAGATCGAGAAGGCACCTGTCGTGCTCGGCTCGGCCACGCCCACGCTCGAGTCCATCGGCAGGGCGCGCCGCGGCGTCTACGAGCTGCTCACGCTGCCGCAGCGCGCCGGCAGCGGCAGGCTGCCGCAGATCCTCGTGCAGGACCTGCGCGCCGAGCCCAAGGAGGTGAAGCGTGCAGGCGTGGTGCTGAGCCGCACGCTGCTCGTGATGATGGAGGAGCGTCTCAAGGCCCGCGACCAGGTGCTGTTGTTCCTCAACCGCCGCGGCTACGCGCCCGTCCTCATGTGCCCGGGCTGCGGTGAGGCGGTGAAGTGCCAGCACTGTGCCGTGTCGATGACGTGGCACGTGAAGCGCGGCCGCCTCGTCTGCCACTACTGCTGCAACGAGGTGCGTCGCCCCGAGACCTGCGGCACCTGCCAGCACGCGGGGTTGCACGAGCTGGGCGTGGGCACCGAGCGGCTGGAGATGGCCGTGAAGCAGAAGTTCCCGCAGGCCGTCGTCGCGCGCATGGACGCCGACACCATGGCCGAGCGCGGCGCGCACGAACGCGTGCTGGGCGCGTTCCGCAAGAAGCACATCGACGTGCTCATCGGCACGCAGATGATCGCCAAGGGCCTCGACTTCCCCGACGTCACGCTCGTGGGAGTCGTCTCCGCGGACACGGGCTTGTTCGTGCCCGACTACCGCGCTGCCGAGCGCACTTTCCAGTTGCTCTACCAGGTGGCGGGGCGCGCCGGCCGCGGCGACAAGGCGGGCACCGTGGTGTTCCAGACCTTCTGTCCCGACAACTACGCGGTCGCGGCCGCGGCCAAGCTCGACTACGACGGCTTCGTCCAGCAGGAGCTGCTGTTCCGCCGCCAGACCGGCTACCCGCCGTTCAGCCGGCTCGTGCGCGTGCTCGCGGAGAGCAACAGCGAGGACGAGGCGAAGAAGCTGCTGGAGCAGGCAGCGGGCCCGGCAGCCGCGGTGAAGGACCTCGAACTGCTCGGCCCGGCACCCGCCGTGGTCGCCAAGGTCAAGGACCGCTGGCGGTGGCACATGCTCGCCAAGTGCTACACGGCGGCATCCTTCGAGGCGGCGATGGCCGCGCTGGGCACGGTCGAGGACCTTGCGACGCGCACCTGCCGCATCACGCTCGACGTCGACCCCGGCAGCCTGATGTGAGGCGCTCGCGCGCCGCACACCGGCTGCGGAACCGGCGCGCGCTCACTGCGGGCGGCAGTCCACCAGCTCGCAGTTGGTGACGTTGAGCAGGGTGTTGCCCTGGGCGTCGATCATCACGCTGCCCATCTGGATGTAGAACCAGCCCATGAAGCTGTTGGGCCATGCGCGGTTCCAGCGCACGTTGCCGTTGCGGTCGCTGTGCATCTGGTGGCCCCACACGTAGTCGGTGTAGAGCATGCAGAGGCTGCCCGGGGCGATGGGCACCGGCACGATCTCTTCGACACCGAAGACGAAGCCGCAGTGGGTCCGCGGCAGCAGGCCCGTGCCCTCGAGCACGAGACGCTTGGCGCCCTTGCCCGACGGGACGAGGCTGACCGTCAGCGTGGGGCCGCAGCCGTCGCCGACGCGCGTGATCGTGCAGCCCGTGGGGTTCTGGGCCGCAACGGCGCAGGCCAGCGTGGTGGCCGCGAGGAAGGACAAGGTGGGGAGGTTCATGGTTCGCTCGCTTGGGGTTGGCCCGTGAGGTGCAGCACTCCTGCGCTGCGCGTTCTCTTCCTCACGGGTACGCAGCCAAACCTAGGCATTGCGAACCTCCGCGACGATTTGCCCAGGGTCGTAGACCGCAGGGGCACCTTGGCCCGGGTCCTGCGCCGCGCCGTGTGCGCCAGCGCGCTGCGGTTCTTCCGGAAACGCTCCACCAGAACGCCATGGCGCCGCCTGCAGGTGCTGCAGACGGCGCCATGCAGGGCGCTTCGAGCGCGCGGCTCAGCTCACTGCGGGCGGCAGTCGACCAGCTCGCAGTTGCTCACGTTGAACACCACCTGGCCGTTTGCATCGAAGCCGATGCTGCCCATCTGCATGTAGAAGTAGCCGAGGTAGCTGTTGGGCCACGCGCGGTTCCAGCTCGCGACGCCGCTGTTGTCGCTGCGCAGTTGATGACCCCAGATGTAGTCGGTGTGCAGCATGCAGAGGCTGCCGGGGGCGACGGGCATGGGCGCGATCTGCTGGATGCCGAAGATGAAGCCGCAGGTGCTCCGCGGCAGCATGCCGGTGCCGGTGAGCACGAGGCGCTTGGAGCCCGCGCCCGAGGGCGTCAGCGTCACCGTGAGGTTGGCACCGCCGCAGCCCTCACCCACGCGGGTGATGGTGCAGCCGGTGCCGGCCTGGGCGAAGAGGGAAGAACCGCAGAGGAGCAGCGCGAGGCTGCTGAGGAGGAAACGAGTCATTGGGGGGTGGGGTGACGCGGACGGAACCTCACGCGGGGGCGTGGCGCGCCGTGGGTGGCGCGCGACACAGGTTCCGCCATCAGGGGGAGTGTGCGGAAGAGAATAGCTCATTCCGGGACGCGAGGAAGCGGAGTGAGTGCACAGGCGCTGCGCGACGTTCTCCCAGGCTGTTGCACGCGGCTTCGCCATCCGCAAGATGCCTGCGCCATGACTCATTCGCTCCAGCGTCCTGCACCCCCCAAGCACCGGTACCGCCGCGTCGCCATCCTGTTCAGCGGCGGTCCCGCGCCGGCCGCCAACGCAGTCATCTCCACGGCCGCGGTTTCGTTCCTCCGCAATGGCGCCGCCGTCTACGGCATCCGCAACGGCTACTCGCGCCTCGTCGAGTTCCAGCCGGGCACGAACCTCGTGGAGGGCACCGACTACCTGGTGCTCGACCACCGCGCCCTGCGTCGCACGCGCAACCTCGAGGGCATCCTCATCGGCACGGCCCGCACCAACCCGGGCAAGCACGTGAAGGAGCTGGCGCACCTCGACGACGCCGAGCGCACCCAGCCGCTGCGCGCCGTGTACGAGGCGCTGCGTTCGCTGGGCATCGAGGCGCTCATCTCCATCGGCGGCGACGACACGCTCAAGACCGCCAACATGTTTCGCCTGTGGCAGGACCGGCTGCCCGCCGACGCGCCGCGCATCGCCGTCGTGCACGTGCCCAAGACCATCGACAACGACTACAACGGCATCGACTTCACCTTCGGCTACTTCACCGCCGTCGACACCCTCGCGGGTCTCGTGCGCAACCTCGTGTTCGATGCCGAGGCCACGCAATCGTGGTTCGTGGTCGAGTCGATGGGTCGCAGCGCGGGCTGGCTCGCCTACGGCGCCGCGATTGCCGGCGAGGCGAGCCTCGTGATCGGCATCGAGGACATCGTGGGCGAGCTGCTCACCAAGGAGCTCGTCACCGACCCGTCCACCGGCCAGCAGCGCGAGCGCAAGATCATGGACCTCGACAAGGTCGTGGGCCTGATCGTCGACGCGATGCTGGAGCGCGAGTCCGAGGGCAAGCAGTTTGGCGTGTGCGTGCTCGCCGAGGGCCTTGCCGAGTTGCTGCCGTACGCGCGCCTTGAGAACGTCAAGCGCGACGACCACGGCCACATCTCCATCGGCGAGCTCAACCTCGCATCGATGGTCGAGAAGTGGGTGGCCAAGGCCTACGAGCAGCGCACCGGGAAGAAGCGCAAGGTGAAGGGCGTGCAGCTCGGCTACGAGGCGCGCTGCGCGCGGCCCCATGCCTTCGACGTCATGCTGGGCAGCCAGTTGGGCGTGGGCGCGTACCGTGCCCTTGCCGAGCGCGAGCTCGACCGCGTGATGGTGTCGTCCGAGGGCCAGCTGCAGCTCAGCTACGTGCCCTTCGACAAGCTCATCGACCCGCAGACCCTCAAGACGCGCGTGCGCATGATCGAGCGCGGCAGCGACTTCCACCAGCTCGCGCGCTTCCTCGAGACCTACCACCAGGACACCTGACGCGCGGGTTGCGACGCGTGGCGCCGTTGGTCTACAAGGACCCGTGATGCAGCACTTCCGTCCGTCCTGGGTCCCCGAGGAAGGGGCAGGCGTCCAGAGCCTGTTCAACCTCGTCGACCGCGCGGTGCCCAACTTCTTCGCCCCCGACCGCCC
>JBEGVB010000009.1:0-114465 GCA_041178545.1 Planctomycetota bacterium | reverse complement strand
TCTCCCCGGCCCCTCCATGGGCCATGGATCGACGAGGGGCGAGCGAGTGCTTTACGGGTTCCGGGCGCCGGTACCGAACCGGGGCTGCAGCTCGTGCGGGGTCAGGCGCCGGTGCGCAGGGTGGCCATCGTCCACACCCAGATGCCGGTGCCCGTGGCCACCAGCGAGGCGAGCACGAACAGCACCACCGCGAGCCGGTGCCATGGGCGCATGGCAGGCCACTTCACGAGCAGCAGCCCGGTGACGACCACGGGCAGGGCGCTGAATCCCGCGGCCTTGGCGAAGACCTTGTGGATGGCGAGCTCGTCGGGCGGGAAGACGAACTTGCGCACGAGTTGCTCGGTGAGGACCACCGCCACCACCAGCGAGACCATGGTGAGCGGACCGGTGACGAGGTGGAGGCGACGTCGGCCACGGAAGCCGGAGACGAGCGACACCACCATCAGTGCCACGGTCGTGGCCAGTGCGATCCAGAAGCCGAGCGTCAGCAGCATGTTGGGTGCGGGAGGATCGGCCGGACACCGGCCGTCGGCAAGACGACGCCTCGACAATCGCATGGTTTTCGGCCTGCACCCGGGCGGCTACCCTCTCGCCATGGTCGTCGAGCACTCCTGCAAGCCCCTCGGCGCGGGCATCCGCGTCGCCATTGCCGTCGCCAGGTTCAACGAGGAGGTCACCGAGGGCCTGCTGCGCGGTGCGCTTGCCGCACTGGAGTCCGCAGGCACCGCGGGCACCGACGTCACGGTCGTGCGCGTGCCGGGCGCCTTCGAACTGCCCCTTGCGTGCCGCTGGCTCGCCGAGAGCGGCCACCACGATGCCGTGGTGGCCCTGGGTGCGGTGATCCGCGGGGAGACCGACCACTACGACTACGTCTGCAACGCGGCCACCGAGGGCACCCTGCGCGTCACCCTCGACACCGGCGTGCCCGTCGCATTCGGCGTGCTCACGTGCGACAACGACGAGCAGGCGCAGGACCGCATCGGCGGCAAGCACGGGAACAAGGGCACGGACGTGACCCTGGCGGCGCTCGAGATGGTCCAGCTGCGCCGCTCCCTTGCCGCGAAGCAGCCTCGTGGTTGAGCCGTGCAGCCGACTCGCTACGCTGCTCACCCCCGCACCCCTCGCTCTCTCATGGCACCACCCGTTCGACGCAGGACCCGCGCCCGCGAAATCGCCCTCCAGCTGCTCTTCCAGGCCGACCTGCGCGGTCCGGGGTACGAGGCAGACCTCGGTGAGAAGCTCGCCGACCTGGCCCGCAAGGAGGCCAACGAGGACGCAGAGGTTGCGCCGTTCGCGGAGCGTCTCGTGGCCGGCACGCTGCAGCACCGCGACATGATCGACGAGCGGCTGAAGTCGGTGACGCGCAACTGGGACCTGAAGCGCATGGCGGCCGTGGACCGCAACGTGCTGCGCATGTCGATCTACGAACTCATGTTCTGCCCGGACGTGCCGCCGAAGGTGGCGATCAACGAGGCCATCGAGCTGGGCAAGAAGTACTCGACCGCCAACTCCGGCGGGTTCATCAACGGCATCCTCGACCGCGTCCGCATCGACCTCGAGAAGGAGCGCGCGGCCGGTGGTGCACCGCCCTCGGACGGCGGCGCGCAGGGCTGAGCGGGCATGGTGTTCGGCAAGCTCCTCTCCGCACTCAAGCGCACCCGCGAGGCACTGGCCACCGGGTTCTCGCGCCTGTTCTCGGTCGGCAGGAAGCTGGACGAGGCGTTCCTCGAGGAGCTGGAGACCGTGCTGTACGGCGCCGACCTCGGGCCCGTCGGCACCAGGGTGGTGAAGGACCTCGAGACCGCGTGGCGGCGACGGGAGGTCAAGGAGACCGCGGAGGTCCCGGCCTTCCTGCGCAAGCGACTCGTCGAGCTGCTGCACGGCGCCGAGGGCAGCATGCAGCGGGCGACCGTGCCACCCACCGTCGTGCTCGTGGTGGGCGTGAATGGTGCCGGCAAGACCACTTCGATCGCCAAGCTCGCACGGCACCTGCAGGCACAGGGCCACTCGGTGATGGTCGGCGCCGGCGACACGTTCCGCGCTGCTGCCGTGGAGCAGCTCACGCGCTGGGCCGACCGCCTGCAGATCCCCATCGTCAAGCAGCACACGGGTGCTGACCCGGCTGCCGTTGCATTCGACGCCGTCTCGGCCGCCGTGGCTCGCAAGGTCGACTACCTGATCCTCGACACCGCAGGTCGCCTGCACACGCAGAAGAACCTCATGACCGAGCTCGAGAAGGTCGTGCGCGTGGTGAAGAAGCAGGTCCCCGACGCGCCCCACGAGACGTTGCTCGTGCTGGACGGGACCACCGGCCAGAATGCGATCCGCCAGGCGGCGGAGTTCGCCCGGTCGGCCCCGGTGACGGGCCTGGTCCTCGCCAAGATGGACGGCACCGCCAAGGGTGGCGCGATCTTCGGCATCCGCGAGGTGCTGCCGGTCCCGGTCAAGTTCCTCGGCGTCGGCGAGGGGCTGGAAGACCTGGAGCCGTTCCGCGTCGAAGCGTTCGTGGACGCGATCCTCGGCGCAACGGGCAAGGGCACGTGAACGACACGGCGCTGCAGCCCGTGGCCACCCGCGGCCCCCTGCTGCTCGCCGCCTGCGCAGGACTGCTCGCGCTGGTCTGCATCGACCGCTTCTGGCTCGACTTCGAGTTGGTGCGACGCGCCGAACTGCTCTGGTTCTGCGGCGCTGCATGCATGCTCTTCCCGGCGCTCCTTGCCGCCCCCTCGCGCGCAGGGTGGTGTGCACTCGCCCTGGTCGTCTGGCACGGCGTGGCGGCCCTGGCAGGCGGCGACGAACTGGTGGGTCCCACGGCCACGGCACGGCTCGCGCACCTGCTGGCCTTCTTCCTGCTGTTGCAGATTGCTCGACTGGCCTCGTTCGAGCAGTGGTCGCGCGGGATCGCCACGCTGACCGCACTTGCGGTGCTGTTCGGGCTGTGGCAGGCACTCGGCCTCGGCGCGACCGGCGGCTACGACGATCCCACGTCGCCGGTCAGCTGGTTCGGCAACGCCAACGTCGCGAGCGAGGCAGTGACCATGGGCCTCGTCGTTGCCGCGGTCCGCGCCGTGCACGGCAGTGCCGGCTGGCACCTGCTGCTGGCGGCAGGCAGTGCCTACCTCGTCTGCAACGGGTCGCGCAGCGGACTCGTTGCACTGCCCCTTGCCGTCGGATGGGTCGTGTGCACGAGCCGCGAACCCCTGTTGCGCCGCACGGCCTTGGCTGCGGCACTCGGCATCGGTCTGGCCCTCGGCTGGTTCGTCGACCGGCCGGCGCGGAGCCCGGGCAACTCGAACCAGGGTGCGGGTCCGGCTGCAGCCGTGCCCTCGACCCTAGAGGTCCGCACCGAGATCGCGCGCGGCGCGCTCACCCTCGCAACCGCGGCACCCGTGCTGGGCCACGGCCCCGGCCAGTTCCAGGTCCAGTACCCGCTGGTGCGCACCCAGCGCGAGATCGAGTTGTCGGGGTTCGGTCGCCAGTTCCGCACCGAGGTGCGCACGGCGCACGACGACTGGCTGGAGCTGCTGGTCGAAGGCGGTGCACCCGGACTCCTGCTGGGCATCGCGGTCCTCGGCTTCCTTGCCGTGGGCCTCTGGCGCGAGGACCGCCCCAGGGTCGCACTGGTGCTCGCGTTCTCTGCCCTCATGCTGGTGCGAAGCCCAATGGCCAATGCGTTCGCGCTCGGCTTCCTCGCCCTCGGCGCAGCCTCTGGTACGTCGGCCAGGGTTGCAGTGGTCCACGGCGCGTGGAGGAGGGTGTTCGGCACCGCGATTGGGCTCGCACTCGTGGCCCTCGGGACACCTGTGCTGCTCGGCGAGCATGCCTTTGCCTCCTACCAGCAGTCCGTCGCGGCAGGCGGCTCGCGCGACGTGGATGCACTGCGCACAGCTGCGGCAAGGGACCCGGCGGAACCGCGTTTCCAGCACCTGCTGGCCCAGGAACTCGCAGGGACCGATCCCGCGGCTGCCCGCGCGGCACTCGCCCGCGCCCTGGGGCTGCGGCCCCACGAGCCTGCACTGCACCTGCTGGCCGCGGAGTTCGCGGTACAGGACGGCCGGGACGGCATCGCCCGCAACCATGCGCTCGCCACGCTGCGCAGCGACCCCGGCGACCCGGAGGCTCGCGTCCTGCTGAGCGCCCTCTACTTCCGTGCCGGCAACCCGGAGGGCGCGGTGCGCATCGTCTGGGACCAGCCCCACCCGCGGCTGCGCGCACGGCTCGCAGAGCACTTCCGCGAGCTGCAGCAACTGGCAGAGGCGCGCGGAGCCGCAGCCGACGCTGGGCGCTACGCGGCCGAACGCAGCTTCGTGCAGGCACTGGACGCACTTGCCGATGCCGGCAACGCCATGCGCGTCGCGCGGGCAGGAGTCCTCGTCGAGCGCTGCCGGGAGAACTTCGAGGCCGTGGGACTGCTGCAGTCCGACGTGCGGCCGTGGGCCCTCGGGGCACTGCTCGCCCTCGCCAGCGGCGACCAGGACCTCGTGTCCTCGGTGACCCGTCGCGCACAGGAGTCGCTGGGCGGCGCGCGCGCGGAAGCGTGGCAGACGGAGGCACTGGGAGACCATGCGCGGACGCTTGCCGCGCGGGCCCCGGGGTGGGCCGTGCTGCTCGGCCGCGACGGCTGATCAGCGTTTGGTGGCGGCCGCGCGCAGGGACTCGACAGCGGGCTCGGCACCGGCAGCTGCCACGAACCGGTCCATCGTCCAGCGCGGCAGCTTGGGCAGCGGGAAGGCGTCGGCCTGCGGCTGGCCGAGCAGGAACTCCTGCAGCTGGTAGCCCACCCACGCCATGCCGAGCCGGTTCACGTGCAGCCGGTCCCCCTGCAGGAGGCCGCCCGGCGGCACCCGGAGCTCGCCAGCCGCGAGCGGCAACGCGACTCCCTCCAGCTTCATCTGCGCGACCATGGGGGCGAGTCCGACGAGGCGCACGTTGGGCCGGCCCGAGACCCACTGCTGCACGCGAGCGTTGAGCTCGCCGCGCGTCGCAGCACCGGGGACCTGGGACGCACGCAGCATGCGTTGCGAGGCACCACTCATGTCCGGGAAGTCGCCCACCACCACCGGGCACTCGAACCGCCCGAGCAGGGAGAGTCCGGTCTCCAGCAAGCCGAGGCGCGCCTTCGCCTCGGAACCTGCCCGCTCCAGTGCATCCTTGGGCACGTTGCCGTAGCCGAACCAGAACAGGAAGTCGATGCCGACCACGAGCGAGGGCTGCGACTTCAGCGCGTTGTCCACCTGCTTGCGGCCCCGCCCTGCCGGGTCGAGGAACATCGCCAGGTCGGCACGGCTCACCACCATGGCGTCCAGGTCCTCGAGCCACGGCTTCACCACGCGCACGAGCGGCACCGTCTCGTTGTCCGCGGAACCACCGGCAAGCACCGAGTCCACGAAGCCGGCGCTGACGCTGGCCCCGACGATCGCCACCGTGAACCTCGGCGCCGGCTCCTCCGCCTCCACCGGAGCCGCGGCACCGGTGGAACCCGACGGCTGCTGGGCCGGCAGCACGGCGAGAACCGCCAGCGCGGCGAGGGCTGCAGGCAGCCACGGAGAAGGAACGGTGCGCATGCTGCCGATGATATCCTCCCAACCGACCATGTTCCGCGGCCGCACGGTGTCCCTGGTGATCCCCGCGTACAACGAGGAGGAGACCATTGCCCAGGTCGTCTCCGAGTTCCGCGGGGAAGCACACCTCGACGAGATCGTCGTCGTCGACAACAACTGCCGCGACCGCACGGCCTCGCTGGCCGCTGCCGCGGGCGCCCGTGTGGTGGCGGAGTCCCGTCCCGGCTACGGGGCGGCCCTGTTCGCCGGGCTGGAGTCCGCCAAGGGCGACCTGCTGGTGCTCACCGAGGCAGACGGCAGCTTCCGGGCGCGCGACCTCGAGAAGCTGCTCGTCTACCTGGAGGACGCAGGCATGGTGATGGGCACGCGCACCACGCGCCAGATGGTGCAGCAGGGCGCGAACATGCGGTTCCTGCTGCGCTGGGGCAACGTGGCCATGGCCAAGATCCTCCAGCTGTTCTGGCTGCGGCCCTCCGAGCCGCGGTTCACCGACGTCGGTTGCACCTACCGTGCCCTGACGCGCGAGACGTGGCAGGCCATCCGCAGCCACGTGCGCGAGACCGGCCCGGCATTCTCGCCCGAGATGATGTGCGCGGCTCTCAATGCACGCTGCCGCGTGATCGAGATCCCGGTCACCTACAGCAGCAGGATGGGCGGCGAGTCCAAGCACTCGGACACCTTTGCGCGCCAGGCGAAGACGGCGCTCAAGATGTTCCGCACGATCTGCCGGAAGCGGCTGTTCGGCTGAGCCGTCCGGTTCCCGACGGCGCGCGACGTCATGCCGTGCCGCAGTCCGGCGCGGGGACGGCGCCACCGGACGCAGCCTGCTGCCGCAAGATGCCCATGGCACGGGAGGAACGGCGGCCGGGACAGCACCCGCACCGTGCCGCGGCATTGGCTACACTTGCCCGCTCGACCGGCTCGTGGCGAGGACTCGCTACGGCCGGAACCGGATTTGCAGCAAGGGTTTCGGTGACGCTCGCCCGGATTCCGATGAACGTAGGACCTGCCGGACACGCGATCCAGCTGCGGCAGCGACTCTCCCCATGAACAAGCACGTCGTGATCCTTGGCGGTGGCCTTGCAGGCCTGTCCTGCGGCTACGAACTCATGAAGGCCGGGGGCCACAAGGTCACGGTGCTCGAGCGCGAGCCTTTCGTTGGCGGCATGGCCTCCTCGTTCGTCGAGGAGGGCGACGAGTACTGGGCGTACGACTTCGGGCCGCACCGGTTCCACAGCAAGGACGAGAACCTCATCGAGCACGTGCGCGAGATCCTCGGCACGAACGTGGTGATGGCGCAGCGCCTCTCGCGCATCTTCCTGTTCAACCAACTCATCGAGTACCCGCTCGTGGCCGGCGACGTGCTGCGCAAGATGCCGTTCACGATGATGGTCCGGGCGATGCTGGACTACGCGTGGGTCCGCATCCAGGACCGCACCGGCCTGAAGAAGTTCAGCGACCTCGACTTCGAGAGCTGGGTCACGCGGCGCTACGGCCGCACGCTCTACCGCGTGTTCTTCGGCGAGTACACCGAGAAGACGTGGGGCATCCCGCCCAACACCATCTCCGCCACCTGGGCCAGCCAGCGCATCACGCTGCTCAACCTCTGGGACGCGATCAAGAAGACCCTCGTGCCGCCGAGCACCAAGGAGGGCCCGCGCACGCTGGTGCGCGAGTTCATCTACCCCAAGCTGGGCGGCATCGGTGAGCTGGCGCGCGGCTACGCGCGCAAGATCGAGGAGATGGGCGGTACCGTGCTCGTCAACTCCCCGGCCGTGCGCGTGTTCCACGAGAACGGCAGGGTCACCGGCGTCGAGTACGGCCGTCACCAGCGTGAGGTCATCGAGGGCGACGTCTACATCAACACGATCCCGGCGACTGGCCTGGTGAAGGCCCTCACGCCCCGTGCACCCGAACCGGTCGTGGCCGCTGCCAACTCGCTCAAACACGTCTCGATCGTGTTCGTGTACCTGAAGCTCAACCGCGAGTCGGTCAGCCCGGACAACTGGGTCTACCTGCCCGAGAAGAACCTCGTCGTGCACCGCATCAGCGAGTTCAAGAACTTCAGCCCGCACGTGGCACCCAAGGGCAAGACGCTGGTGTGCTGCGAGATCACCTGCAAGCGCGGCGACGACATCTGGCGTGCGACCACGGAACGGCTCACCGAGATCGCCGAGAACGACCTCGTCAAGGTCGGCCTGATCAACAAGGGCGAGGTGTTCGGCTCGGTGATCAAGAAGATCCCGTATGCCTACCCGCTGTACGAGGTGGGCTACGAGAAGCACCTCGACCCGATGATGGAGTACGTGCGCGGCATCGCGAACCTCCACTCCACCGGGCGCCAGGGCAACTACCGCTACAACAACATGGACCAGTCGGTGGAGATGGGACGCAAGCTCGCGTGGCAGCTCGCCAGCGGCCAGGAGACCGGTCATGCCGGCGTCGCCACCGAGAAGGAGTACTTCGGCTGATGACCCGGTCCGCACCGGTCCGGCAACGGCCGGCGCAGGCTGGTCCGCTCGCCGCAGGTGAGGGTGACTTCGTGCCCGTCACGGCGTGCCAGCTGTGCGGCAGCACGCGCAGGAGCACCATGTTCGCGGAGCCTCCCTTCGAGGTGCTGCGGTGCTCTGACTGCGACCTCGTGTACGTGACGCCGCGGCTGCGCGGCGAGGCACTCGCCAAGGTGTACGGCGAGAGCTACTGGAAGAGCGACAACCCCAAGCTGCACGGCTACGCCGACTACGCGCGCGAGGCATCGCTCTACCTCAAGACCTTCCGCCTGCGCATGCGCTTCGTGCGCAGGTGGGTGCGGCCCGGCGCGCGGGTGCTCGACGTCGGTTGCGCTGCAGGCTACTTCCTGCAGGTGATGCGCGACGAGGGCTGCGAAGTGCTCGGGGTCGAGCCGAGCGAGCCCATTGCCCGCATCGCCGAGGCGACCCTGGGGCCCGGACGCGTCCACGTGGGCGACCTCGACACGGCACCGGGGGAGAAGGGCTACCTCCCCGGATCCTTCGACATGGTGACCCTGTGGGACGTGATCGAACACTGTCCCGACCCGCAATCGGTCCTGCGACGGGCCCGGGAGCTGTTGAAGCCCGACGGCGTGCTGCTCCTCGAGACCCAGAACGTGGCCTCGCGCTGGGCCCGCCTGCTGGGCCCGCGCTGGCACCACTACAAGCACCACGAGCACCTCTACCACTTCCAGCCGTCGACGATCCAACGGCTGCTCACCGAGACCGGCTTCGCGGTGCAGCACTGTGGCGCCTCCTATGCCGGCAAGTACGTGTCCTTCGGCTTCATCGCCGAGCGCGCAGGCAGGCTCGGGCCGCTGACGGGCCTCGCATTCCGCCCGCTCGCCCTCGTGCGCAACTGGAACGTGTACGTGAACCCCCGCGACGAGGTCATCGTGGTCGCCCGCAGGACAGCCGGGGGCACCCGAGCCGGGTGAGCCGATGGACCGCATCGCCTACGAGACGTTCGCGAGGCTGGAGGACCACCACTTCTGGTTCGTCGCGCGCAAGCGCATCTTCCACGCGCTGCTGGACCGCGAGATCGGCCCAAGGCGCGACCTGAAGCTGCTCGACGTCGGCTGCGGGGCGGGCTCGATGCTGGGCCCGATGCAGCGCTACGGCACGGTGCACGGGGTCGACCTCGACGAGGAGTCGGTCCAGTGGTGCCGCAACCGTGGCTTCCAGGACGTGCAGACGGGCTCTGCGTACGAACTCCCCCACGCCGACGCCACCTTCGACATGGTTGGGCTCTACGACACGATCGAGCACATCCCTGACGACCACAAGGCACTGACCGAGGCCCTGCGCGTCCTGCGGCCCGGAGGCCTGCTGTTCCTCTCCGTGCCCGCGTACCAGTTCCTCTGGTCGCAGAACGACCGCATCGCCCACCACCAGCGCCGCTACTCGCGGGGCAGGCTACGCCGCCTGGTCGAGGGTGCAGGCTTCGAGGTGCGACGCATCACCTACTTCAACACGGTGCTGCTGCCGCTCATCGTGCCCGCGGTGTACTGGCAGAAGCTGCTGGACCGGCTGGGCCGGCTGCCCGAGGGCTACAACAACTGCTCGGTTCCGGTACCCGGCCCGCTCCATGCGCTGTTCACCTTCTTGATGGGCGCCGAGCGCTGGCCGCTGCGCTGGGTCGACCTGCCGGTCGGCCACTCGCTCATCGCCATCGCCCGCAAGCCCAGCGCCTGAGGGCAGGCGCACCGCAGGACGAGACCGGCAGACTGCAGCCGGTCACTTTGCCGGCGGCTCGATGACGGGCAGTTCGCGCGGCAGTTCGAACGCGTAGCGCTGCTTCAGGGCGTCGATGGTGTAGGACTGCTGCAGGGCCGTCATGGCCTGGTCGTCGCGGAAGGTGGCACCAAAGCCCTCCTTGCGCATGAAGAACTCGCGACGGGTCAGGTCCTCGGCCGTGCAGGGCATCACGAGGTCACAGGAGGCCACGTGCCAGCGGCGCGCGGTCATGTCCTCGAGGACAGCCGTGGACTCGCCTGCCTTCAGCTTGGAGGCCTCCGAACGCATCACGAAGACCACGGTCTCGTCGAAGCGCTTGTCGACCCTGGGCATGCTGGCGAGGTCGCGGCGGTACGGCCCGACCTTGCGCACCGTGAAACCGGCCTCAGCAGCAGCGGCATCCAGCACGGCGGCATGGTGCTTCTTCGCGGCGGCCGCGACCTCGGTCTCGATGGCCTTGGTGGTGTCCGCCTCGATGTTCTTCTTCTTCTCCTCGGCGCTCGCCAGGGCTGCCGCAGCGGAATCGCGCTCCGCCTGCCAGCTGGTGGCAGCGGCCGAACCAGCGCGCACTTCCTTGAGGCGTGCCTCCGCGGCGGCGAGGCGCTCCTGGGCCTGCTTCTGCCAGGCGGCAAAGGACGTGTCGATGCGCTCCTGGCGCTTCGCCTCGATCGCCTTGACCTCGTCCGGGATCCGGTCCTTGGCGAGACGGAGCAGGGCGTCCTCGAACTGCTTCTTCTTGGCCTCGGCCTGCTCCTTCGCCTTCTCGACGAACCACTGCGTCTCCAGGATCGGACGCAGCGAGTCCCAGGCCTTGAGCGGACGCTGGACCACGTCGGTGACGCGGAACAGGAACGCAGCCGTGGGCGTGCGCGCGACCATGCTGCCGAGCTCGCCCTTCTGGGCCAGCGCGGTGGCGAGGAACGGGTTGGGCCACTCGCCCAGTTCGGGCAGGGTCTTCAGGCCCTCTGCGTTGAGGGGCTCGGGCACGACGACGAGCTTGAAGCCCTTCTTGCCGCTGGTGAGCTCGTTGAACGCAGTGCGGAAGTCGAAGGCGCCGCGCGCCTCCTCGAGGGCCTTGGTGGCTGCATCGAGCTCGGCCTGCCGGGCGGTGAGCTCGGCCTGACGGTCCGCAGCCAGCTTCTTGGCTGCCTCGTCGGCACCCGGAGCCTCCGCCTTCATCACGGCGTCCTTGTGGGCAGCCTGGGCCGTGTTGCGGGCGTCCGTGGCCGCGTTCACGGCGTTGGTCGCCGTCGAAAGGCCGGCCTCGCGGCGCTCGCGCACCTTGGCCAGCAGCTTGTTCATCACCTCTTCCGACCTGGCGATCCGCTGCACCGCGGTCTTCACCTTGTCGGACTCCTGGGGATAGAACTCGGGGACGGGGTCCTGACCGCCCTCGGCGCGCCAGGTGTCCGGGTTCACCTTGAACAGGCGTCCCTTCTCCTCCTCGTAGATGCGGCTCGTGACCGCCTCACCGAGGTCCAGACCCTCGAGCTCCGCCGTCCACTCGGCCGGGTCGAGCTGTTCCATCTCGACGGCACCGACCTCGAGCGCAACCTTGTTGGTGTCGAAGACCTGGTTGAGGTTCTTCCAGTTCTCGTCCTTGGCGTCGAGCCACGCGCGCAGTTCGTCGTCCGTGGGCTTGGTTCCCGCCTTCAGCCCTTCCTCGAGGGCCTTGCCGTCGAGCGTTGCCACGCGCAGCTCGACCTTCTCCAGCCCGTCGAGCAGTTCACGGATCAGCGCGGCGTCCGAGCCGTCCGCAGCCAGGGCTTGCAAGCGCACGTAGTTGCCGATGCGCATGGCCTCGCGCACCACGGACCGGTAGGCGGCCAGCGAGGAAGAGCCCACGCGTGCAGCCAGCTCCTGGTCCGTCGCGGCCTTCACGGACTCGCGGGCGAACTTGATGGCATCGTCGACCTCCTTGTCGGAGACGTCGAGGCCCTCGGTGAGGGCTGCGCGGCGCAGGATCGCATAGGTGTCCTGCAGCTCGCTGTCGGCACCACCGGCGTCGCCCAGCACGGGCAGCACCACCGTGGGTGCGTAACGTCCCTGCGCGAGCTGGATGCCGTAGTAGAAGTCCTCGTCCTCCAGCTTCACCCGCGTGTTGTTCACCACGATGGAGGCGCGGGGCACGTCGCCCCGGAACATCCGGTCGAAGGAGCTCATCATCGCCCCCGTCACCGAGAAGGTGACGAGCGCGAACATGCCTGCGGTGTACAGAATCGGCTTCTGGTACTTGCGGAAGAACCCGAAGGCGCCGGTGAACTCCTCCTGCTCGACGGGCTTCGTGGCCTCGGCGGCGGAGGGGTTTTCAGTGGGATGAACCATGGAGTTTGAGAGCCGGAAGATTACCCCGGGGAGGTGGGCATCGCACCCTTCGTCTACAGCGCAATCGCCTCTGGAGTCAGAAGGATCGGGATCCCCTCCCGGACCGGGTAGAGCCACTCCCCGCCCTCGACCACAAGTGCCGATGGCAAGGGAGACTGGACCACTTCGCCGCCGCGCGTGCGGGCCGAGCCCGAGGCAACCCTCGCGTTGACCGCGGCAAGCTCGGCCGGGGTCGCTTCGCGGAGGGGCCGCTTGCTGCTGGGGCAGACGAGACGGGCCAGGAGAGCGGGATCGAGTTGCATGGGATGTGGTGAGGGCGGCAGGGATCGAACCTGCGACCTACGGCTTAAAAGGCCGCTGCTCTACCGGCTGAGCTACGCCCCCGAACGGGGTGGCCGCGGAGAGCGGCGGGATCGGGGCGGACATCATGGGCGGCCCACGGTGCGAAACAAGGGCCACCCGCGCGAAGCAGGCCCCCGGACCGGGCGGGCGCAAGAGGCCTGCCCGCCTTCCGCGGGGCCAAGGGCGGCCGCGCGGCCGGTCATTCCTCGAGGATCTCCTTGGTCTTGTGCTTCAGCACCTCGTCGAGCCTCGACTCGCCGGCCTTGATCTCGGCGTCGATCTTCTCGTGCAGCTTCTTGCACGCGTCCTCGGAGAGCTGGCCATCCTTCTTGGCCTGGTCCGCGTGCTTCTTGGCGTCGCGGCGCTCGTTGCGCAGTGCGACACGGGCCTGCTCCGTGATGTCCTTGACCTTGGCGGCAAGTCGCGTGCGCTGCTCGCCGGAGAGCGGCGGCAGCATCAGGCGCAGCACCTTGCCGTCCGACTGCGGCGAGCAACCGATGTCCGCCTTGAGCACCGACTTCTCGATCTCCTTGAGCAGTTGCGGGTTCTTGTCGAACGGGGTCACCATCAGCTGGCGTGCCTCGGGCACCGAGATGTGTGCCATCTGGCCCAGCGGCGTCATGGTGCCGTAGTACTCGACCCGCACGGTGTCGATGAGCGAGGGCGAGGCGCGCCCGGTGCGGATACCTGCAAGGTGGTCCTTCAGGTGGTGGGTCGACTTCTCGATCTTCTGGTGCAACTCGTCGACGATCTTCTTGGCTGGGTCCATGCGCGCTCCTTGGGTGACGTCCGCGATGGTAGCCGCTGCAGCACCGCAACGGAACGGAGACGTCCGCGGGTGAGCGCGGGATCAGCCCTCGGCGGTGACCCAGGTGCCGATCGGCTCACCGCGCGCGGCGCGCGCAAGGTTGCCGGGGACGAACATGTCGAACACCATGATCGGCATGTCGTTCTCCATGCACAGCGTGAACGCCGTGCGGTCCATCACCTGCAGGTTGCGGTCGAGGGCCTCCTTGTAGCTGAGGGTGTCGAAGCGCTTCGCCGCAGGGTTCTTGCGCGGGTCGGAGTCGTAGACGCCGTCGACCTTGGTGGCCTTGAAGATCGCGTCGACACCCAGCTCGGTGGCGCGCAGCGCCGCAGCGGTGTCGGTGGTGAAGTACGGGTTGCCGGTGCCACCGGCGAGGATCACGATGCGCCCCTTCTCGAGGTGGCGGATGAGGCGCCGACGGATGTAGGGCTCCATCAGCGTCTTCATCTCGATCGCGGACGCGGCGCGGGTGGCGACCCCGGCGCGCTCCAGCGCGTCCTGCAGCGCGAGCGTGTTGATGGCCGTCGCGAGCATGCCCATGTGGTCAGCCGTCGCGCGGTTGGTGCCGAGCTTCGCGAACTCCGCACCGCGCAGCAGGTTGCCGCCGCCGACGACGACGGCGACCTCCACGCCCACACGCTGTACCTGTGCAATCTGCTCGGCGACCTGGGCGACGACCTCGGGGTCGACGCCACTGCCGCTGCGGCCAAGGCTCTCACCGCTGATCTTGAGCAGGATCCGCTCGATGCGCTGCGGGACGGGCACGTTGGCGCTCCAGCTCAGCCACCCAGCTCCCAGCGCAGGAAGCGCCGGATCTGGATGTTCTCGCCGATCTTGCCGACCAGTTCCGCACGCGTCTGCTCGACGGACTTGCTGTCGTCGAGGACGTAGGGCTTCTCGACCAGGCACTTCTCGCTGAAGTACTTGTCCATGCGGCCCTCGACGGCCTTGTCGATCACGCTCTGGGGCTTGCCGGCCATGGTGGTCATGGTCTGCTCCACCACGAAGGCGCGCTCCTTGTCGACTGCGGCCTGGTCCACGTTGTCGCGGTTCAGGAACAGCGGGTTGTAGGCGGCCACGGTCATGCAGACGCCGCGTCCGAACTCCTGGAACGCCGCGTTCATGGCGACGAAGTCCGTCTCGCAGACGATCTCCACCAGCACGGCGAGCTTGCCGTTGTGGTGGACGTAGCTGAACAGCTTGCCTTCCTTGACCTCGCGGCTGGCGGCCTTGTCGGCAACCTGCTTGCCCTTCTTGCGCAGCCAGTCCTTCGCCTTGTCGAAGTCGCAGCCGTTCTCCTTCAGGGCCTGCTTGCAGTCCATCATCGGCGCGCCGGTCATCTCGCGCAGCCTCATCACGGTCTTTGCGTCGATTTCAGTCATGGTCGTTGCTCGTGGATACGAAAAGCGGCCCTTCAGGCCGCTTGCATGAGTCGGTTCGATCCGGCGGTGCGCTCCGGGGAGCCACCACCGGGAGGGGAGAGGTCAGGCGTCCGCGGCCGGGGCCCCAGGGCCGCCGAGCGACTCGGGAGTGCCGATCGACACGGAGGTGGCGTGGGCACCACCGGCGGGCTGGCCGGGGCCACCGCTGCGGGCCGCGAACCGTCCACCGGTGCGCGAGCCGCCGCCCTGACCGCGACCACCGCGGTCGCCGCCGTCGCGACCGCCGCGCTGCGGACGGTCACCACCCTCGCGACGGCCCGTGGCCGCGCGGGCGCGGGGGTCGTCCGAGGCGGCGCGCTGGGCGTCGCGAAGCGTCGACTCGTCGCAGAGCTTGCGGCCCTCGACGATGGCGTCGGTGAGGCGCGTCATGATGATCTGCACCGAGCTCATGGCGTCGTCGTTGGCAGGGATCACGATGTCGGCGAAGTCAGGGTCGCAGTCGGTGTCGAGGATGCAGATCACCGGCACGTTCATGCGGGCCGCCTCGCGCACGGCGTTGTCCTCACGGCGCGGGTCCACCACGATGATGGCGCCCGGCAGGCCGTTCAGCTCGCGCACGCCCTCGAGGTTGCGGCGGATCTTCTTCATCTCGCGGCGCATGGTGGACTGGGCCTTCTTCTTGTGCTTCTCCAGCACGCCCTGGGTCTCCATGGTCTCCAGCTCGATGAGGCGCGTGAGGCGCTCGCGCACCGTGGCGAAGTTGCTCAGGGTGCCGCCGATCCAGCGCTCGGTCACCGACGGCATGCCGCAGCGCTTCGCCTCGGTCTCCACGACCGGACGGATCTGCCGCTTGGTGCCGAGGAACATGATCTGTGCCCCGGTGGCAGCGAGGTGACGGAGGAAGTGCGTTGCGCGGTAGAGGCCGCGAATCGTCTCCTCAAGGTTGATGATGTGGATCTTGTGACGCGTGCCGTGGATGAACGGCTTCATCTTGGGGTTCCACCGGCTGGCCTGGTGGCCGTAGTGGACGCCTGCGTCGATCAACTCTTGGGCGGTAACGAGCGGCACTTGAGGGGTGACTCCTGAAACGAATCGGGGCTGAACACGGACTAGAAGGGGCGAGGAGTCTACGGAGGCACCCGACAAGGTCAAGCGCAAGTTCGGGCCGGCCGCGGACCTCCGCCGCTTGCCTCCCCGGCCGGTCGCACGGTGGTCGTCCACCCATGCGGCCGACCGGGTGCGCGCGCGGTGGCGCAGGCGGCGAACGGGGTCTTACCAAAGGTACGGCCGGACCGCATGATGGCCCCGTGACCGAGACCCTGCCCCCCATGGAGACCCAGCTGGCCAGTGCGTGCCCCCTCGTGGCCGTGCTGAACCACTCCGGGGCCGACCTCTCGGGGCTGGAGGCCGCCCTCCTGCGGGGCGGTTTCCAGGTGCAGCAGTCCACCAGCCTGGCCGCGAGCCTGCGCCTGCTGCAGCGGTCGCGCCCCGAGGTCGTGCTGTTGTCCCCGCTTGCCCTGGTGGCGGGCGGCCTCGAGATCGAGCAGCTGGAGGCCCTCCAGCAGCCGAACGACCCGGTCCCGGTGATCTTCCTGCTGGACGGACCGCGCAGCCTCAAGGTCGCCACCTCGGCCCGGCTGGTGCTGCGCGACTTCCTGTTCCAGCCCTGGGACCCGGCAGAGGCCGTGCAACGCATCGAGCTGGCCGTGCAGCACCGGCGCCGGCTGCGAGACCTGCAGGCGCGCACCCAGCGCCTCGAGGGACAGGTCAGCATGGACTTCAAGACCGGCCTGATGAGCGAGCTGTACTTCGGCCGCGTCTTCACCATGGAGTTCAAGCGCGCACAGCGCCACCACAACACGCTCTCGCTGCTGCTGGTGGACGTGGACAACTTCAAGGGCGTCAACGACACCACCGAGTACGCGTTCGGCGACGAGGTGCTCAAGCACGTCGGCACCCTGTTGCGCGAGACGGTGCGCGAGACCGACTACCCCGCCCGTTGTGGCGGCGACGAGTTCTGCGTGCTGCTGCCTCAGACCAGCCCTGCAGAGGCGGTCCAGACCGCCATGCGCATCCGCCAGCGCATCTCGGGCACCACGGTGCAGGCCAAGGGCTACTCGATGCAGGTCACCGTCTCGATCGGGATCGACAGCTACGACGGCCGCGCGCCGAGCTCGCCGGAACTCGTCAAGCGCAACGCCAACAAGGCGCTGCAGGAGGCGAAGCGGCGCGGCAAGAACCAGGTTTGGCTCTTCGCGGGCAACCCCGCCGAGTCTGCCGGCGAGGCCTGAGCCGCAGCGCGTTCAGCCGCGGGTGCGGAAGGACCAGACGAGCGGCTCGCGCTCCGGCATCGACACCACCACCGTGTACGCGGACTTCGGGGCCAGTGCCGCCTTGGGGATGAGGCAGTATGCGTCGGCCGGCGACAGCTCCGGGTTGGTGGGAGCCACTGGCGAGGAGTACCAGCACTCCACCGCGGGTCCGTTGCGGTCGCCGAGGTGCAGCTCCATGACCACCGCCGCCGGGTCGTACGGCGGCTGCAGGTGGTGCTGGAAGGTGACCGGGAACCCCCACTGGCCCTGGTCCTCGCCAGGCACCGGGTTGGGCAGTTCGGGGTGGAACCGCAGCGGCACGTCCCCCGCGTCCGGCGGCGGCCAGACCGAGATGTGTGCGTGCGTGTTGGTTGGCATGCAGATCGAGCCCGCGTCGAGCACTGCGATGCCGCCGTCGACCGCGAAACCGGTGCGCAGCAGGCCGGGGTCGACCAGCGGGAGGCGGTGGTAGAAGGTCCCCATCCAGCCGTCGATGGCCGCCACCGAGTCGTTTGCACCCGCGATCACCGAGTGCAGGCCGGCAAAGGAACCCTCGGGCGAGAAGCCGGGCCGGTCCACGTACTCCTCGTGCGCGTCCGGCCAGGCCGCGAGTTGGTCCCGGTTCTGCTGCAGGTAGCGCGCGTGGAGTCGCGCCGCGTCGGCGAGCGAGCGCTCGAACGCGACAGGCGGCGGCTTCGGCGAACGGTAGCGCTGCACCGACAGCGCGCGCTCGCGGATGCGGTTGAGGTGCTCCAGGCCCTTCGACTCGTCCGCAGTGAGGGAGTCGACCTGCGCGCCCCCGAGTCGCTGCACGACACCGGGTGCGGCACCGCCCAGCATCCAGCTGCGCCACGTCTCCTCGAACCGATCCCAGGGCTCCCCCAGCGCATCCGCCACCGCGCCCTGGAACGCAACCTGGTCGCGCGGCGCCGTGAGCAGCCTGGCGAAGACCTCGCGCTCCACCAGGTACTCGTGCACGAAGGTGCACTTCACCACGCAGTCGGCTGGGATCATGCCCAGCTGCTCGACGAATGCGCGCGTCCACGACGGGTCCTCGCGGCGCTCGCACAGCCACCTCAGGTACGCCCGCGCACCTGCGAGCCCGGCCTTGCCAAGACGCTCCATGGCCTCGCGCTCCGCGTCGATGCCACCTGCAACCGTGCCGGGCGAGGCACCCTCCTGCTCCGCGAAGGTGTAGACACCGAGTGGCGACCCGAAGAGCTGGCGGCCGACCCAGTCGACGTGGCCTGCCAGCAGCCAGGGCTGGCGCACGCGGTAGTGCGCGTCGTCGTGGAGCATGGCCGTGGCGAAGGCCGCCTCGGTCATGTCCTGCAGCAACCGCGTGCCGTCCGGCACGTTGAAGGCCTGCAGCGGACGCACGGCAGCGACCTCGGCCGCGTCGATCACACCGGTGGCGCCGAGGTGGTCGACGGCACGCAGGTAGAGCACGCGCTGGCCGAAGTGCAGGTAGCTCGCACCGCGAGGCGGGGCCGCCGGGTCGTCGCCACACAGCCAGCGCGACAAGGAGAACCCCTGCAGCGCCCAGCGGAACGCGCGACGTGCCTTTGCCTCGGGCCACTCGCTCACCACGCGCAACGGGCCGCACTGCAGCTCGGTGACCCTGGGCACCCCGAGGGCGACGAACAACGGGTGCTCGACCACCCGGGACTCGACGGCAAAGGCCTGCTCCAGCGCGGCGGCCGCACGCTGGCGGACCACGGCCCTGCGCGCGGCACAGGCCCGCTCGACGGGGTCCACCCACCGGCCGTCGACGCGCTCGCGCCCCAACGCCGCATGGGCCGCAGGCAACTCGCTGTCGAGCACGAGGAGCGCCCGCGCAGTCTGCTGCCGCTCGGCGGGAGGACTCTTCTCCAGGTGCGCCACGACCCCTGCGAGCGCCTTGCGCAGCGCAGCACCCTGCTGCGCCCCGTCACCGGTGACCTTGGGGGGCTTGGCAGCAGCCTGCCCCACCGCGGCGCGCACCTTGGCGAGCAGCTTGTCGTCGGCACCCAGCTGCTCGAGCACAGTGACGACGCTGCGCGCCTCGGCAACCCTGCCGCTGCGCACGAGGTCCTGGGCGGCCTTCTCGAGCGGCGCCATCGCGGCGCGGGGCACCTGCGCCACGAGCGCTGGCGCCAATGCAGACGCTGCGAGGAGGGCAAGGACGGGAAGTGCGGCAAGTGCGCGCATCCTGGACATGGGCGCAGTGTAGGTGCGGGCCGCGGGAGCACCAGCAGTGCTGTACGACGCGCGCTGCCCCACTACGCTGCGGGCCGGATGAACATCCTGCTCCTCGAGCCGCACGAGGTCGCTGCCGACGGCACGGCCCTCGTGCAGGACGCGCGCCGCGACCACATGGTGCACGTCCTGCGCGTGGTCGAGGGACAGCAACTGCGTGCGGGCCTCCTCGGCGGCATGCTGGGCACCGCGACGGTGGTTTCGGTGCACGACGAGGCCATCCGGGTGCACTGCGTCTTCGACCGGCCGGCACCCCTGCCTGCCGACCACCTGGTGCTCGCGGTGCCGCGGCCCAAGGTGCTGCTGCGGATGCTCGAGCACGCGGCCGCGCTGGGCTTCGCGCACGTGCACCTCGTCCGCAGCTGGCGGGTGGAGCACGGGCACCTGCACAGCAAGGCGCTCGACCCGCACCAGTGGCGCCCCCACCTGCTCGCGGGCCTCGCTCAGGCAGGCCGCACCTTGTTGCCGACGGTGGGCTTCACCGACCGCTTCCGCACCTTCGTCGAGGCCGCGCTGCCGGGAATCGGGCTGCCGTCGGCGCGCTTCGTCGCCCACCCTGCTGCGGCGACCCCGGTCGAGCAGCTCGCCCTGCAGGCTGCAGCACCCTTCGCACTGGCACTGGGCCCGGACGGCGGCTGGATCGAGCTCGAGGTCGAGACGTTGCGGGCACACGGGTTCGTGCCGGTGAGCTGCGGCCCCCACCCCCTGCGCACGGAGACCGCGCTCGCGGTGCTGGCCGGGCAGCTCGACCTGCTACGGCGCCAGGCGGCTCGGAGCACCCTTCCGGGAGGCGCCTGACGGCGCTACACCTCCACCCGTGCGCGTCGCCCTCTACGTCACCTGCCTCGTCGACCAGGTCTGGCCGCAGGTCGGCACCGCTGCCGTGAAGCTGCTGCGCCATGCCGGGTGCTCGGTGCACTTCGACACGGACCAGACGTGCTGCGGCCAGCCCGCGTGCAACAGCGGCTGGGAGTCGAAGGGCATCGGGCTCGCCCAGCGCACGATCGAGCAGTTCGAGCGTTCGGGGGCCGAGGCGCTGGTCGTGCCGTCCGGCTCGTGCGCGGCACAGATCCACCACTACCCCGCCCTGTTCCCCGCGGACTCGTCCTGGCGCAGCCGGGCCATCGGCCTTGCCGGCAGGACCTTCGAGCTCGGCACGTTCCTGCTCGAGCGGCGCGGCCTCACGAGCGTGCCAGGCCGGTTCGAGGGCAGCGTGGGCTGGCACGACGCGTGCCACGGGTTGCGCGACCTCGGCATCCGCGAGCAGCCGCGCAAGCTGCTGCGGATGGTGCCCGGCCTCCGGTTCCACGAACTGCCTGCTGCCGACGCGTGCTGCGGCTTCGGCGGGACGTTCAGCGTGAAGTACCCGGACGTGTCCGTTGCCATTGCCGACCACAAGCTCGATGCCGTCGTGCGCAGCGGCGTCGACGCACTCGTGAGTGCGGACGTGAGCTGCCTGATGCACCTGCGCGGCCGCCTCGAGCACCGCGGCGCGCGCGTGCGCACGCTGCACCTTGCCGAGGTGCTGGCAGGAGCTGTGCCGTGAGCCACTCGCCGATGGAGCAGTTCGACGCGAATGCGAGCGCGGCTCTCGCCAACGGGCCGCAACGGCAGGCCCTGCGCAAGGCAACCGACACCTTCGGCGAACGCCGGCTCGGGACCCTCGCGCGGACGCCGGACTGGGAGACGTGGCGCACGCAGGCACGCACGGTCAAGGACCACGTGCTCGCCCACCTCGACCACTACCTCGAGCAGTTCGAGCGCAATGCGGTGCGCAACGGCATGGTCGTGCACTGGGCGGCAGACGCGGCAGAGGCCAATGCCGTCGTGACCCGCCTCGCACAAGAGGCAGGCACCACCACCGTGGTGAAGAGCAAGAGCATGACGACCGAGGAAATCGAGCTGAACCATGCGCTCGAGTCGGTCGGCATCGAGGCAGTCGAGACGGACCTGGGCGAGTGGATCCAGCAGCTGGCGGGGGAACCGCCGTTCCACATCGTGGTGCCCGCGATCCACAAGAGCCGGTCGGACGTCGCCTCGCTGTTCGAGGAGAAGGTGGGCACCCCGCACGACGCGAGTGCGCCCGTGCTCACGGCAGCTGCACGCGATGCCCTGCGCAGGAAGTTCCTTGCCGCCGGGCTCGGCGTGAGCGGTGCCAACTTCGCGATCGCCGAGACCGGTTCGATCCTGATCCTGGAGAACGAGGGCAACGCACGCCTCACCACCAGCGTGCCGGCAGTGCACGTGGCCGTGGTGGGCATCGAGAAGCTGCTGCCGCGCCTCGCCGACCTCGACGTGTTCCTCAAGCTGCTGCCGCGCTCCGGCACGGGCCAGGACCTCACCACCTACCAGTCGCTGCTCACCGGCCCGGTGCCGCCCGGCGCACAGGGCCCGCGTGCGGTCCACGTCGTGCTGCTCGACAACGGACGCAGTGCCATGCTGCGCGAGGAGATCACCCGTCAGGCGCTCGCCTGCATCCGCTGCGGCGCCTGCCTCAACGCGTGCCCGGTCTACCAGCAGGTGGGCGGCCACTCGTACGGGTCCGTCTACCCGGGCCCCATCGGCGCGGTCATCACGCCGCAGCTCGCGGGGCTCTCGCGGGCACGGCAACTGCCCTTCGCCTCCAGCCTGTGCGGGGCGTGCAGGGACGTGTGCCCGGTGCGCATCGACATCCCCGGGCTCCTGCTGCACCTGCGGCGCGAGGTCGTCGAGGGCCGGAACGCACCGTCCCGCAGGCTGGCGGAACGGTTCGCGTTCTCCGTGTGGCGGTATGCCATGGGGAGCTCGTTGCGGTACCGCGCCTTCACCGCCCTCGCGCGCATGGGCCAGCTCCTCGTGCCCCGCGCGCTGCGCGCGCGGCTGCCCGTGCTCTCCCGCTGGAGCGCAGGCCGCTCGCTGCCCGAGCTGGCCCCACGGTCCTTCCGGTCCCTGTGGGCGCAGGAGCCGGACGCATGAGCGGCCGCGAGCACGTCCTCGGGTCGGTCCGCCGACAGCTCGGCAGGACGGCGGGTTCTCCCGTACCGCCCCCGCCACCCGTGGCACTGCTGGGCAACCCGCTCGACCAGGCCTCGCGCCGCAAGGCCTTCTGCGAGCGCCTGCGCGCCGTGGGCGGCACCGTGCACGAGGCGGCCGACGCCGCTGCAGCGGCAGCCGTGGTCCGAACCGTCCTCGCGGCGCACGGGGCACGGTCCCTCGCCTGCTCGCGTGCTCCCATGGTCCGTGCCGTCGCCGAGTGCCTGCGCGCACTGGACCCCGGCCTCGCGGTGCACGACGACGCGGACCGCGACACCCTCGCCACCGTCGACGCTGGGTGCACCGGTGCGACCCTTGCCGTCGCGGAGACCGGGACGCTCGTGCTCGCAGAGGACCTCGAACGCGCACGACTGCCGTCCCTGCTGCCGCCCCTGCACATCGCGCTGCTCGACCCGGCCAACATCCTGTCCCACCTCGGGGAGGCTCTCGCCCGGCTGCCCAGCCCGCTGCCGCGGGCGGTGACGTTCGTGACCGGGCCCTCCCGCACCGCGGACATCGAACTCGAACTCGTGGTGGGCGTGCACGGTCCCAAGGACCTCCACGTGGTGCTGGTGGGCTGAACCGGAGCCGTTCGCGCCCGGGGACGGAGGGTGGCGGGAGCGCGCCGACAGGCGGGAAGGAAACTGTCGCCGAAACGTCCCATGGGCCGGTGCCCGGGCGCTAGGCTCCGCACCGACCCACGGTCGACCGTCAAGGTCCTCCCGCCACCGTCCCGCACCATGCGACGCACCCCCCAAGCCCTCGTCCTGCTGGCACTCCTCGGTGCCGCGTTCGCGGTCTGGGCACTGGGCGGCGACGAGTCCGGCGTGCAGCCGGCAGACCCGACGCGCCCCGCGGAGGCCGCCCCCGACGACGACACCCGGCCCGAGGTGCAGCCCGGCGGTGCCGCCGCACCCGAGGCAAGCCAGCGCATCGACATTCCCGCGGTCGAGAGCGGCCGCAACCTGCCGCAGGGCGTGCGGGGCCGTGTCGTCGACGGAACCGGCCGCCCCGTGGTCGGTGTGCGGGCACTGCTCGTCGAGGCGCCGGACGACAACCTCTCCACCCTCTGGCTCGCCATGCAACATGGCGTGCCGGTCCTGCCCACCGCCGAGTCCCTCACCGACGCGACCGGGCACTTCGCCCTCGGGCTGCGGCAACCATCCTCCCGTGGCCACCTGGTGCGCGTGGTGTCCGCGGCCCACGCAGACGGACGCAGCGGCGTGCTGCGCATCCAGCCGGAGGAATGGCTCGACCTCGGCGACCTCGCCCTCACGGAGGGCGTGGTGTTGCGCGGCAGGGTGACCATCGAGGGCACCCAGGTCGCCGTCCCCAACGCGCTCGTGACCTTGCGCAGCGGTGTCCCGTTCGAGGACCTGCAGCTGGCAGCCGTCGCGGGGCGCGAACAGGGCCTGAGCGCGCGCACCGATGCAGCTGGCCGCTACGAGATCCCCCACGTCCCGGGCGAGGGCCAGGTCTCGCTGGCCGCGGCAGCGCCGGGATTCGCACGCATCGTGCGCACCGGCATCGAGCTCTCGGCGAAGGAGGCCCATCAGGTCGATTTCGCGTTGCCGCGGGGCATGACCGTCTCGGGCCGCGTCCTGGACGCCTCGGGCCCGCCGGTCGCAGAGGCCCGCGTGCTCGCATGGCCCCATCACAACGACGGTGGCGAGCCGTTCGAGGCCTTCTCGGACCAGGACGGCCGCTTCGAGCTCATCGGCCTCCGCGAAGGGCCCCACAGACTGCGCGTGCTGGCTGCCGATCACCAGCCCATGGACCTTGCACAGGTGCTCGCCGGTGAGAGCCAACTTGCCGTCAGCCTCGAGCGGCGCCTGCAGGTCCTCGCCCGTGTGACGGCACCCGGTGCGGCTGCACCGCGCCAGTACGCCCTCGGCGTCCGGCGCTGGTTCCCGGACCACGGTGGCCAGGTCGGTGCCGTCCAGGGTGTCCCGGACCAGTTCATCCGCACCGAGGACCTCGCCGGTGGCCCGGCCGCCGTGCGCGGCCTCGTGCCCGGCACCTACGTTCTGCAGGTGGAGGCCGCCGGCTGGGCGCGCACCCTCAGCGAGCCCTTCACCCTGGAGCCGGGCAGCCAGCCCCTTGCCGTCGACGTGCGACTCACCGCGGGCGGCACCGTCACCGGCCAGGTCGTGGACTCGGCCGGCAGGCCCGTCCAAGGGGTGACCGTGGCCACCGAGACACCGGGGGCCGGCGAGAACAACCCCCTCGCGCGCATCCTGTCCGGCATCACGCCCGAGCGCGTCACGCGCGCCACGGTCACCACCGACGCACAAGGCAACTTCAGGCTCGAGCGCCTTGCCTTCGCCACCTACCAGCTGCGCATCGGCCACCCGGACCACTGCGAGGCCCTCGTGGGCAACCTGCTCGTCGCGGACACCGCGCAGCAGGTGCTGCCTGCGGTCACGCTGCGGCGCGGGGCGCTGGTGCAGGGCCGTGCCCTGCTGCAGGGAGTCCCTGCGGCCCAGGTGCGCGTGACGGTTGCGCCCGTCGACGGCCCGGGAGCGCAGGCACCGGAGTCCGCCCTGGTGCGCATCGAGACCGTGAGTGCTGCGAACGGCTCCTTCGTCTTCGCGAGGAGACTCCCCCCGGGCAACTATGAGCTCCGGGCTGCGCAGCTGGCCGGCAACGACGGCCAGTCCGACGTCTTCCGCGTCCTCATGCAGTTGCGAGCCTCTGCCACCCGCATCACCGTGCGTCCCGGCGAAGAAGCCGTGGTCGCCGACGTCCTCATCCCCACTGACCACTGATCCCGAGTTGCCGTGAACGGACCCACCAAACTGCTCCTCTCGCTCTTCGTGCTGGCTGCTGCCGGAGGAGCCGCCTACCTCCTCACCGGCGGCCCCGAGGTCCAGGTCCCCGTCACCCAACCGCCAGTCGTCGAGCCGCAACCGACCACCCAGCCCGACCAGCCCGTCGTCGTGCAGGAGCCCGTCAAGGTCGATCCGCAGCGCCAGGACCCGCAGCGCGTCGTCGTCGACCCGCGTCGCAACAACGAGTTCGCAGACGCACCGCAGGGTGTCACCGGGCGCGTCCTCCAGCCCAGTGGCCTGCCGGCAGCCGACGTCGCCGTCTACCTGATGAAGAGCGCTTCTGCCGAGCCCATCGAGATCTTCCTCGCCAACAAGCGGGGACAGGTGATCCCGCCGGCAGCATCCGGGACCACGGGCCCGGACGGAGTGTTCCGCCTCGGCATCACCAAGGCAGGCGACACCTTCGACCTCCGCGTCGTCAGCGACCAGCACCCGGAGTTGCAGCACGCGCGCATCAAGCCCTCGGCGGGCGACTGGTACGACACGGGTGACCTGCGCCTGGAACAGGGAGCCGTCGTCACGGGCCGCGTCCTCGAGGAGGGCACCGGTGCCGTCGTCCCCGGAGCACGCGTCTTCCTCAACGAGACCAACCAGACCCACTCCATGCTCGCGACCCCCGGCCGCGAGAAGGGCATTGCCGTCGAGACCGATGCAGGCGGCTACTTCCGCTTCGAGAACGCGCCGCGCATGGCCTCCATCAACCTGATGGCCGAGGCGTCCGGCTACGCGCGTGCCGAACGGAACAACCTCATCGTCCAGGCCGACAAGAACAACGACTTCGTCCTCGAGCTGGCGCGCGGCATGCCCATCAGCGGCATCGTCGTCAGCAGCGCGGGCCAGCCCATCCGCGGGGCCAAGGTGAGCGCACGCGGCCTCAGTGCCAAGGTGCCCCAGCTGGGCAGCACCGTGACCGAGCCGGACGGCACCTTCACCTTCCCCTCGTTGCGCGAGGGGCCCTACGAACTCACAGCCACCGCGTCCCAGTACGAGGAACTCGTCGAGAAGCCCGTGATGTCCGGTGCCAGCGACGTCAAGCTCGTGCTCGAGCAGCGGGGCATGGTGCGACTGCGCGTGCTCAGCAAGAAGGGCAGCCCGGTGAAGAGCTACACCCTGTCGCTCAAGCGCTGGTTCCCGAACAACCCGATGGGGATCGGCAACGTCCCCGAGTACCGCGACGTCCGCATCACGCCGGGTGACTACGAAGGCGAGTACGCCACCGTCCGAGGGCTGCCGAGCGGCGAGTTCGTGTTCCAGGTCATCACCACGGACCACGCCAAGACGATCTCGCCGTCCTTCGTGGTGCAGGCCGGGGCCGAGCCTCCCGTCGTGGAAGCAACCCTCACCCTGGGGGGCACCATCGTCGGTCGCGTCGTCGACGACCGCGGCAGCCCGGTGGCGGGTGCCGCCGTGAGCACCGACTTCAACGGCGGCTTCGCGATGGAGACCGAGTTCGGCCAGCTCTTCCGGCAGTTCATGCCCGAGAAGATCACCAAGGCCTCCGCCAAGTCCGATGCGCAGGGCAACTACAAGCTGCCCCTCCTCGCATTCGGCGACTACATGATCCGCGTCTCGCACCCCGACTTCTGCGAGGGCTCGGCCATGAACGTCAAGCTCGAGCAGGAAGGCGTGGTCGAGGTGCCACAGCTCACCCTCGTGCGCGGCACCCTCGTCGAGGGTGTTGCAACCGTGGCTGGTGTTCCCACCGGCCAGGTCAAGGTCACCATCGGCCCGCCCACCGGCGCACAGCCCGAGCTGGACGCGGAGGGCAAGCCAAAGATGGCCTTCATGGCGAATGCCGTGAGCGCCAGCGACGGCACCTTCCGCTTCGCCAAGCGCGTCCCGCCGGGCACCTACCAGATCCACGCCTCCAAGGCAGCGGGCGACAACAACCCGTTCGTCACCCTGTTGCAGATGAAGCAGACCGCACGCCCGCTCACCGTGCTGCCTGGACAGGAGAAGATCCTCCAGAACTTCGACGTGCCTGCGCAGTAACCTGTGGGGCATGCGTGCCCCCACCACCTACTGGGACTACATCCGCGTCGAGCAACTGCTCGACCTGCAGCACGGCGTCGACGGCGACGAGGCGAGACTGTCCGACGACGAGGTCCGCTTCATCGTCATCCACCAGGTCGACGAGCTCTGGTTCAAGCTCGCCATCCGCGAGCTCGTGACCGCACGCAACCTCTTCCGTGCGCCGCACGTCCCGGAGACCGCGCTGTCGGGCGCCGTGGCGGCGCTCCAGCGTGTGGGCGTCCTGTTCGACCTCGCTGCATCGCAGTTCCGGCTGATGGAGACGATGCGCACGCAGGAGTACCTGCTGTTCCGCGACAAGCTCAATCCCGCGTCGGGCTTCCAGTCGGCACAGATGCGCGAGATCGAGATCCTGCTCGGGCTCGAGGACGCCGAGCGCATCCCCTTCGGCAACGAGGGCAGCTACCTCAAGTCGCTCGAGGCTCGCGACGGCTCGGCATCCCCTGCACTGCGTCGCGTGCAACGCCGCCTGGCCGAGGGCCCGAGCCTCAAGGACGCCGTCGACCAGTGGCTGTGGCGCACCCCCATCCAGGGCAGCAACCCCGCTGACCCCGGCGACGAGGCCGTCGTCGACCGATTCGTCGACGAGTACCTCGCTGGGCACGTGGAGATGAACCGCAGGGCCATGGCCGGGATGGTTGCCGTCCAGGCCCTCGGCCCGGGCGACACCGAGCGCCTGCAGGCGCGCTACGCCGGCCAGCTCCAGGGTGCACGCAGGCACCTGATGGCAGAGGACGTGGCCGACCCTGCCCAGCGGAGGTTCCGCAAGCGCTTGCGGGCCGCGATCCTCTTCATCGACTCGAACCGGACCCTGCCCCTGCTCAGCTGGCCCGGCCAGGTGCTCGACACCCTCGTCGAGACCGAGCAGGCGATGTTGGTCTTCCGCCAGCGCCATGCCCGCATGGTCGAGCGCGTGATCGGCCGCCGCGTCGGCACCGGCGGCAGCGACGGCGTGGCCTACCTCGACCAGACGGCACTCAAGTACCGCGTGTTCACCGAGGCATGGGCCGCGCGCACGCTGCTGCTGCCTCCCGACCTGGTGCCGAGGGTGCCGGACGTGCGCTACTACGGTTTCGACACCGACCGCGGGCCCGTCTAGCCCTGCACGGGCAGCGGTTCCTGCCGACGACCCGGCACCGTCAACTACCGCTGGGGTCCCAGCAGCGCATTCTCCTCACGCGACCGCCGCTTGGTGAAGGTCATGCTCGCGCCGCGTCGACCCTGCCTGCGGTAGCCGAGCAGGTGGAAGACCTCGAGCATGAACCAGCGGGCAATGCGCGGGTCGACGACCAACGTGGCAGGGTCCTCGGGATCGCGCCGCACGCCCGGGAACCAGCGCACGATGCGGCTGAGGTGGAGTCCCCGCAGCACGCGCGCGAGCCAGGTCCAAAGCGGGGTGACCGGCCGGCCCAGGAAGAACCCGTCGTCTCCCTGCGCCTGGTAGAGCGGCAGCAGCACACGCGCACTGCTGGTGGCACGCACCTCGTTGCCGCGCTCCTGGGCAAGCAACTGGCCGCGCACGACGGGGCTGAAGTTGAGGAAGCCCGGTTCCATGCGGAACCGGTCCTCGGGGACGATGGCGTGCCGGTGGAAGATCTCGACGACGGGAGGCAGGCCCTTGGTGACCCGGGTCAGGTGCGCCCGGTGCGGCCCGAGGTCGACGGCTCCCTTGCGGAGGATGCCGATGGCCTCGAGGGCGAGCCAGACCGCGGACTCGAGGTTGCCGACGGTGTCCTGGTGCTGGTGCCTGCCACCCTCGATGGCGCAGTTGACGATGCCTCGGCTGCTGAACCACTCCATGCAGGCACCGTCGATGAGCTCCTCGAGGCCCAGCAGGATCGGGACCCCGAGGGCGACCCCGATGCGCCGGTTGTCGATGGTGTCCGCGAGGACGACGAAAGGAGGCCCGTCTGCAGAGCTGGTGTGCAGGTCGAGGAAGACCACAGGCCCCGAGGCACTGGCGACCACGCTCTCGTAGCACCGCAGCAGCTCGCGCTGCTCCCGGTCCTCCGGCGTGTCGTCTGCAGGGTCTGCGCGGTGGAGCCGCTCGAGGCTCCCGGGCAACCACTGGCGGTTGAGGTCGCGCACGACGTACCGGTTGCCCAGCTCGAGCGCAGGCAGGTTGCCCGCCAACGCCACGACGCGCCCGGCAACCCGGGTGCCGAGTTCCTGCAGGCGAGCGAGGACGCGCTGGATGGCCACGACGCCTGCGGGCTCGTTGCCGTGGATGCCGCCCTGCAGGAGGAGGGTTGGCCCCACCTCGCCCTGGTCGACCCGGCCCAGTTCCCGCCGGATCGTCGGCAGCGGGACACGGGTCGCGCTCACGCGTTGGGCGCCTCGCGCAACTGCTTCTCGAAGAGCATGGCCGCGACGCGGATGAGGTCGCGCTCGGTGATGATGCCCACGAGCTGGTTGTCCTCCTCCACCACCGGCAGGCAGCTCACCTTGCTGCGCCGCATGATCTCGATGGCCTCGAGCGTCGGCGTGGTGGGCGTCACGGTGACAGGGTCGAGCTTCATGATGTCCTTGACCGCGATCGGATCGGACGCCTGGGACCGCATGCCCTGCCCGAGGAGGCGCAAGAGGGTGCGGTGGGAGACGAGACCGACGAGACGGCCCTCGTTGTCCTCGACGGGCACGTGGCGGATGTGCCGCCAGTCCATGAGGTTGGCGGCGAGGTCGACAACGTCCTCGGGATGGACGGTGAACACGTCCTGCGTCATGAACTGCCCGACGAGCTTGTAGCTCTCGCGCCAGCCGTCGAACTCGCCCAGGTCCGCGAGCTCCCAGCGCGCCACTGGGTCGCTGCCGGACTGCCGCTTCATGGTGGCCTTGACGATGGCAGCCATGCGCTGCTCGGTGGTCCCCTTGTCACCCATCGCCGCGAGGGAGTCGAGGGCCCAGCGCGAGCCCGTGCGACGGCCACTGACGCGCTCCTCGATGACACCCAGGTAGCGGTCGATGTCCGCGGAGTCGAGGCGCGCACTCTCCAGGCCGGCGCGGGCCTGTGGCAGCAACACCTCGCGCACGAGCTGGTGGGCCTGGTACTCCTTGCCCCCGAACCAGGTCAGGTTGGCCTGCGAACCGAGGCGAGCAGCCGCGAGGAAGTTGGCCTTGGCGTCGTCGAAGGACATGACCTTGCTCACGTCCGGCACGTCGTGCGAGATGGCGGACATGAGCCCGAAGAAGAGCGCTGCGTTGGCGATCTCGTCGAGCACGCTGGGCCCGGCGGGCAGGGCGCGGGCCTCGATGCGCAGGTGCGGCTTGCCGTCGCTGATGCCGTAGCAGGCCCGGTTCCACCGGTAGATGGTGCCGTTGTGCAGTCGCAGCGCGGTCATGGCGGGCACGCCACCCCGGTCGAGGACGGCTCCCGGGTTCTCGTCGATGTCGGTCGCGAGCATGACGCGGAAGCGCGCGATGTCCTCGCGGAAGATCTCGAGCACCGACTCGCGGATCCAGCCCTCGCCGAAGTTGACGCGCGGCCTGCGCCCACGTGCCTGGTGTGCACTCGAACGCGCGTCGACCGACTGCTGGAAGAGAGCCACGCGGGTCTCCCGCCAGAGCCGCTTGCCGAGGAGGAGCGGCGAGTTGGTTGCACACGCGAGCACGGGCGCGGTGATGGCCTGGGCCAGGTTGTAGAGCTTGGCGAACTCGCGCGGGCCCACCTGGAAGTGGACCTGGAAGCTCGTGTTGCACGACTCGAGCATGACGTTGTCGTGCGTCATCTCGAACTCGTCGACTCCCTTGATGCGGAACTGGAACTCGCCGCCGCGCAGCTTGGCGATGGCGTCGTTGAGGGCGAGGAACCGCGGGTTCTGCACCATCGAGCGCAGCGACAGGTCGGTGCGGCGCAGGGTCGGCAGGATGCCGGTGAGCACGACACCGCCACCGAGTTCGTGGGCGGCACCGCGCGCCATCGCCATGAGGCCTGCGAGTTCGGCCTCCATCTGGCTCAGGCACTTGCCCCCGTACACCTGCGGGGTGAGGTTGCACTCGAGGTTGAACTGGGCGAGTTCGTAGGTGAACTGCTTGTGTGCGAGCTTCGCCATCATGGGCTCGGCCCCGCACCAGGCCCTGCCGGTGCCATCGACCAGGAACATCTCCTGCTCGGCACCGATGCGCCGCACGCCGGTCTCGAAACGGTCCTCGTCGAGCATGCGTTCCAACGCGTGCACGTCGGCGAGGATCGCCGTCATGAAGGCACGGAGTTGCGTGTCCGAGAACGCGCTGGGCAGGTCGTGGCGTCCCATGGCTGTCGAGGTGGCGCGCGGAGGATACCCCGCCCCACCTGGATTCCACACGGTTGCGCGTGGATCCGGCCCATGCGACCCGCCAACAGGCGTTTCGCGGCCGGTCGCCGTGGCGCGCTGGCGTTTGCCGGCAGCCTGACTATCCTGCCCGGGTGACCCAACTCGCCATCGCAGACGGAACCGTCGTCTCCATCCACTACACCCTGACGCTGGAGGACGGCACCGTTGCCGACACCTCGGTGGGCGGCGAACCGCTCACCTACCTGCACGGCGCAGCCAACATCGTCCCGGGGCTCGAGAAGCAGCTCACGGGACTGAAGGCCGGCGCCAAGGCGCAGGCCGACGTGCCCCCGGGTGAGGGTTACGGCGAGTACGACCCCGAGGGCGAGGAAGTGGTGCCCCGCAAGGCGTTCCCCAAGGGCCAGAAGCTGCAGCCGGGCATGATGTTCCACACCCAGGGCGAGGGCGGGGAACCGCAGCCGCTGTGGGTGAAGGATGTCGGCGAGTCCGAGGTGACCGTCACCTACAACCACCCGATGGCCGGACGCACGCTGCGCTTCGCGGTCGAGGTGGTCGAGGTGCGCAAGGCAACCCGCGAAGAGATGGAACACGGGCACGTCCACGGCCCGGGCGGCCACCACCACTGACCGCGCGCTTGCCGCGCGGCGAAGGGTTCAGCGGCCGAGGTACTTCTTCGGGTCGGAGCGGAACTGCGCCAGGCAGTTGGCGCAGCAGAACCCGTAGGTCTTCCCCTCGTGGACGAACACGTGCGCCGGGTCGGCAGGCTTGCCGCTGACCGGGCACTGGGGCTGCGCCAGCACCACGGCAGGCTGCTTGGGCTCCGCGACTGGCCTTGCTGCGGCCGCCTGCACGCGCTCGTTGACGTACGCGCCGTGGTCCACCTTCACGCCGGGCAGGGCTGCAGCCAGGGCGGCGGCTCCCTCTGCAGAGACCGCGCTGCCCCACAGGTAGACGCGCTGGAGCGAGCGCGTGCCGTGGAGGCGCCGCAGCCCCTGGTCGGTGACGCGCGTGGAGACGAGTTGGAGGACCTGCAAGTTCGGGAGCGCGGCCACGTGTTCCATGGCCTCGTCCCCCACCGCCGTACCCGACAGGTTGAGGCGCTGCAGGCTGGCGAAGGCACCGATCCCCGAGAGGGCCGTCGGCGTCACGGCACTGCGCGCAAGGTTGAGCCACACGACCTGGCTGCCCAGCGGCAGGGCCAGCGCCCACAACTCGTCGGTGGCCTTGGCACCCAGCGGGCTGAAGTTGACGTCCAGGGCCTTGGTGTCGTCGGCAAGCGGCTGGGCCACGACCCCGCGCGCGACCAGCCGCACACGTGCCTCGTCGACGGCCGCGGCCTCGGCAGCACCGAGTTCCGGCACGGTGGGGCTCTTGGAGGCAAGCCGGTCGTAGGCCTCGCGGAACCACTGCTCGCCGGCCTCCGGCCACTCTGCGCCCTGTGCGATCCACGAGCGGAGGATCTCCACCTGCTTGGGTGACAGCGGTTCGCCCTCGGCCGGCATGCGTTCCTCGTCGGTGACCGGCAGCAGGATGCGCTCGACCAACAGGCTCTCCTCGGGCCTGCCCGGCACGATGCTGGAGGCCTCCGCACCGAGGACGTGCTCCCTGGCATCGAGCCGCAGGTCGCCCTTGTCCTTGCCGGCACCGTGGCAGTGCACGCAACGCTGCCAGAGCAGCGGGGCAACATCGCGCACGAAGTCGACCTTGACGGGTGCTGGCGCGGGTGCTGCGGGTGTCGGCTGCGGATCCTGGGCGCGGGGCTGCGGAGCGGCCGCGAACACCAGGCCTGCCCCCAGCGCAACCAACCAGCCCGTGCCGTTGTCACTCATGCAGGGATTGTGGCCGGTGCCGGACGAACCGCAACCCGCTGGGACGAAGCAGCAATCAACCTGAGCCGGGTGACGGCTGCGCCTGCCAGTCCTGCCAGACCGCATCGAGTTCCGCGTCGGACACGGCACCCTCGACGACCCACACGCAGTGGCGGAACGCCAGCACGCCGCCGTGCGGGACCACCAGCTCGCCGGTGCCCGGCGGCAGCTTCTCGAAGTCGTGGACGCCGAACGGGTTGGCGGCACAGAGGCCGTAGCCACGCGCGTGCCAGGGGGTCGGGTGGCCGTGGTTGCGCGGGTGGTCGAACATCGCGAGGGTGAGGATTGCCCCCTCCACCTCGGCCTGCCAGGCCACCCATCGTGCGCGCCTGCCCCACGCGTCGTTGCCGCGGTCGCCGGCGGCATTGCGCAGGACACCTGCCGCCTTGTCCCCCACGAGGCAGAACTCGGGACGCAGCCGCACGGCAAACGTGCCCTCCTTGGTGTCGCCGATGCGCAGCGGGCCGTGGGGTGCGCGCAGTCCCACTGCAGCGTCCACAGAGCGCCAGCGCGCCCCGCGCCCCGTGCGGCCCTGCTCGAACCGCAGGTCGCGCACGTCCGTTGCGACCTCGGTGCCGTCGGGTGCGACCCACCGGTGCGACACGGAAACCGTCTCCCCGGTGATGCGCGGGACACCCACGCGCTCGATGCGCCCCGCACCCGCCCAGAAGTCGGTGCCGTTCACGTCGCCGTGCGCGAACCACAGGCTCACGTGGTGCGGGTGGTCCTCGGGCTCGCCGTCGCGCCGGCCCAGCGGGAAGGCGCGGGTGACCTCGGCACCGGTGGTCGCATGCAGCGGCCACAGGGCGAGCCCGCGCGGCCCGCCGAACACGAGACCTGCCGCACGCTCGCCGTCGAGGAGGACTGCGCCGCGCTCGGCACCACCGTGCTCGTAGACGAGCCTCGGCGACTCACGGCACGCGGTCAGCAGCACCCCGGGGAGCAACAAGTGCAGGGCAAGGGCACCGAGTGCACCTGCCCCGCGTCCCATGCTCACTGTCTCCAGTAACCGGAGACGCTGCGCACGCCGGGGGCCTGGATCGCGGTGATCTTGCGGCCCGAGATGATCTCGATGACGTCGATCTTGCCGACGTCCGAGTACGCAACGAACAGGAGGCGCGGCGTGATCGCCGGCGCAGTGCCCTTCACGCCGTCCTTGCCGGAGTGGCGGAACGACGGCACCGAGAGGCCGGTGTTGTACTGCGTGGCCTGGCCGAGCGCTCCGCCGAGGTTGACGAGCTCGTCGGTGCACACGTCGGCAATGGCGTTGCCCGAGAGCAGGTCGCGCAGCGGGGTCGTGGCGCTGGTCCCGCCGAACCGGACGTTGACGCCGTACTCCTTCTGGCGGAAGGTCGGCGGCAGCACGAAGCCGCCCGAGTTGGCGTTCAGCGGCTGCGGGCCCGTCGGCGACGAGGTGAGGTCGAGGCGGGACACGACACCGAGCCCGTTCTCGTCCACGTGGCCGATGTAGGCCGAACCATTCTGCGACGCGTAGTCGTAGCGGATGCCGCGGGCGCGCGGGAACGTCACGTTGGGGATCTGCCCCACCATGTCGTTGAACCCGATGCCGTTCACGCCGTCGGGACCCGACTCGTAGATCGCCACCGAGCCGTTGGCGTTGAGCACGTAGGCGTAGTAGACGCCCTGCGTGAAACCCGTGGCCACGAAGCGCGGGGTGACCGCGATGTCGATCGGGCTGTTGAGGAAGCCTGCCACCGAGCGACGGACGCTCAGGTCGGACGCACTGATGATGCTCAGGAAGTTCGACCCCTCGCACACTGCGATCACGTCCTCGCCGTCCGGCTGCCAGGACACCTTGATGGGACCTGCCTGCACGCGCGCCTCACCCACGATCTGGTGGAAGCGCGAGCTCAGCGGGTCGATGTCGAGGAAGCTCACCGTCGAGCCGGCGTAGTTGGCGACCGCCATCAGCTTGATGTTGGGGCTGATGCTGAGGTCGACGGGCCCGGGGAAGTTGATGGTGTCCAGCACCGTGAAGCGGTTGCTGTTGAGCACCAAGACGCGGCGGTTCTCGGAGTCCAGCACGTAGAGGAAGTGCCCAACCTGCTGGCGCACGTTGAAGGGCGTGAACTGCGGCGGCGGCGGCGGCTGGTTCGGGGGCGGCGCGGGGCCGACGAACGTGATCGCGCTGGTGCCGAAGATGCCGAGCTCCCCCTGCACCGAGCTGAACGGGTTGCCCTGCTGCAGCAGGTTCAAGCCGCCGGACACCGTGGGTTCCTCACCGAAGATGGCGCGGTCCGGGTTGGGCGGCGGGAACACGAGGCGCGGCGGGTTGGGGTGCGGCGCCGAGAAGATGCAGTTGCCGGCGGAGACGAGACCGGTGCCCGCGTTGACCTGGTTGGAGGCCGACGCGTTGACGTTGATGTTCTCGTTGTTGAACACCAGGTCGAGCGGTGCCCCGACCTGGATGTCCGAGACGCTGCCCACGAGCGGCGAGCGGACCAGCAGGGTGTTGAGTTGCGAGTCCTTCACCAGCGTGAGGGCGCCGCCGCTGCCGGCGTCGAGGTTGGTCGTCCCGGGCGAGAGCGGCGGGTTGACGCCGGGCTGGCCGATGTTGGGGTTGAGCGGGAACCTGGTGCTGGTGAGGTCGCCGGTGCCCTGGCCGAAGCCGTTGAGGTCGATGACCGACACACCCGGAGTCGCACCGCCGACGCCCACGTAGATGGCCTCGGGGGCGACGGGCGCGTTGACGATGCCCGGGCCGTCACTGGTGGTGAACGAGCTGCTCACCGCGGTCCCCACCAGCACCTGGTTGAGGCTGCGGATGGTGGTGTTCTGGACGGTCACGGTGACCGAGGCCTGGCCGGGCAGGTTGTAGGCCGGGGTGATTCGGTAGTTGCAGAAGTCGCCGTAGGAGAACGGGTCCGCCGAGTAGAGCAGCCCGAACGTGCGCGCAGCCGAAGTCACCGAGATGGACAGGCCGCCGAGGGGCGGGGTGAACACCTGCGGGTCGAAGAACGCACCCACGTCACCGGGCTGCACGGGCTTGTTGAACCGCACCTGGATCTGCGTGGTCGGGTCGACGTTGGTCTGGCCGTTGCCCGGGGTGATGTCCGGGATCGCGGTGTAGCCGATCACCTGTGGCGGCGTGGTGTCGTCCCCCACCGTCGTCGCCGTCGTGACCTCGAGGTCGAGCGGGTCGTTCTCGGTGTCGCGCACCGCGTTGCTCACGACGATGCGGAGGAGCTTGTCCGAGGGGAAGATGTCGAGCGTCTGCAGGTTGTTGTCGTCGTCGGCGACGAAGACGAACGACTTCTTGCCCACGAGTGCCGCGGCACCCTGGTAGTTGGGGAAGCCGGACGCACGTGCATCCAGGATGCGGACGAACTCGCCGTCTGCCTCGACGGCCTTCACCTTCACGAGCACGCCGGCCTCGTTGAAGTAGGTGTAGCCGTTGACGAAGCCACGCCCGGACAACGTGGAGGTGGCCTCGGTCGAAGTGTCGTACCCGAGCACGTTGAGCGCGCCCGTGAGGCCCGCGTTGGACTGGTTCGCCAGCAGCGGGCTGAGGATCGACTCCACGTCGAGCTTGTGCGTGAACTCGAAGGCCAGGAACTGGTTGCCGGGGGTGCCGTCGGGCAGTTCGGCCGTGGTGCCCAGCGTGGCGACCGGCAGCACCGGGTTCACGTCGGTCAGGTTGTCCTGCAGCGTCTGGATGTCCTCGATGTTGAGGACCTCGGGCGTCGGGTTGCCGAAGCTGTCGACCTGCCGGATGCGGTACGGGTAGATGGTGCCGCGGCCGGTGCTGATGGACGCCACCTTGAAGTCGCCGCGGTTGTCCGGGTCACCGGCCGAGCCGCCGCCGCAGGAGGCGACAACCAGCGCGAGGCCGAGGACGGGAGCGGATCGGGAGAGAGGACCCCGGGACAGGTTGGGGACACGGTCACTGGGCATGGGGCTGCCTTGGTGGGAGCGATGCGTGAGGGACGCACGGGGAGAGTCGTGCGCCGAAAAGGCTACGGAGCGACCCGAGGCCATCCAAGCCCGAGACCATGCCAGACGCAAAATCCTGTCGCCTTCCCGCCAGGGATCGGCAACCGCCCGGCAGGACGGGGCGGGGTGCCTGCTACCATCCCCCGCCCATGCAGTTCCGCGTCCTGTCCGTGCGGTTTGCCGAGGTGCCGTGCACGACCCGGATGCCGTTCCGCTTCGGCGCGGTGACCCTGCACCAGGCCCCCCTGTTCCATGCGCGGGTGGAACTGGAGTCGGTGGACGGGCGCACGGCCGTCGGGCTCGCCTCGGACCTGTTGGTGCCCAAGTGGTTCCGCAAGGACCCTGCCCGCAGCGTGGAGCAGGACCAGTCCGACCTGCGCCATGCAGCAGCCGAAGCCGGCAAGGCACTCCTCGCCCACCACCGGCATGCGACGGCATTCGACCTCTGTTTCGAGGCCTGGCGGAGCACGGCGGGCGCCGTCGAACACGGTGCACCGGACCGGTTGGTGCGGGGTTTCGGGGCAGCGCTGGTCGAACGGGCGGTCCTCGATGCAGCGTGCCGCATCGCCAACCGCAACCTGTGGTCCGCGTTGCAGCAGGACCTCTTCCGGTTCGAGCCCGAACGCTTCCACCCCGAGCTCCGCGGCTGGCGCCTGCCTGCCCTGCTGCCCACCACCCTGCCGACCGCGGTGGCGGTGCGCCACACGGTGGGCATGCTCGACCCACTGTCGCGGGCGGAGGCCGGCACAGGTCCCGGGGACGGCGAGCCGAACTGCCTCGTGGACGAGCTGGACCAGCGCGGCATCCGCTGGCTGAAGGTGAAGGTGGGTGCTGGCCCCGACGCGGACCACGCGCGGCTGCTCTCGATCGCAACTGCACTCGGCGACCGCATCGGCACGGTGCGCATCACCCTCGACGGCAACGAGCAGTACGCGGAGCTGGCGGCCCTCGCCGAGGTGCTGGACCGCACGGCAGCGGCCCCAATGGGGCGCGCACTGGTCTCGCGGATCGTCGCCGTCGAGCAGCCGTTGCCGAGGCAGCTGAGCTTCTCGGCGGACGCGCAGCGCGACCTGCCGCTGGTGTCCCGGCACGCCCCCTTGCTGGTCGACGAGGCCGACGACGGTCCCGAGGCGTTCCGCAACGCGCTCGACACGGGCTACCGCGGCATCTCGGTGAAGAACTGCAAGGGGTTCTTCCGTGCGCTCGCGAACCACGGCCTCTGTGCTGCGCGCGGCAACGGTGCGTTCCTCTCCGCCGAGGACCTCACCAACCTGCCGGTCGTGGCACTGCAGCAGGACCTGCTCACCGTGTGCTGCCTCGGGCTCGCGCACGTGGAGCGCAACGGGCACCACTACTTCCGCGGCCTGGACCACCTGCCGGACCACGTCGCTTCGGCAGCGCTCGCCGCGCACCCTGATCTGTACGAGGCACGTGCGGACGGCAGCGTGCGGCTGCGCATCGGCGCGGGGCGCGTCGAGTGCGCCTCACTGCTGGGCAGGGGCTATGCAGTCGACCACGAGGTCGCAGCTGCACTGGACCAAGCCCTCCCCTGGGTCCTCGAGGACTGAACCCGAAAGCCCTCGGCCGGGGCAGGCTCAGCCTGCGGCAGTCCCGGTCCCCTCGCCGGGCGTGGCCGCCGAGTAGAACACCAGCCGGTAGCCGTCCAGGTCCTCGACCTGGAACTCGCGCCAGCCGTAGGGGCGCGTGCGAGGCGCGGTGAGCGACTTGACCCGCTTGCGCTTGAGCCTGCGGAACATGGCGTCGACGTCCTCGACGTGCACGAAGCAGTGCACGCCGAGCCCGGCCTTGCCGCGGGCGAGGTTCTTGGCGTCGCTCTTGAGCAACTCGATCTCCTCGTGGTCGAGACCCTGCTTCCGCGCGTCGTCGAGCGACGGCAGCTGGCCGAGCATCACTGCCTGGCTGCCGAGCACCATGCAGGCCCAGGTCGGGCGGTCCTTGGAGGGATGCGCCTCCGCCATGCGGAAACCCAGCTTCTCGCGGTAGAAGCGCGCGCTCCGCAAGGTGCTGGGGACGGTGAGGTGGACTGCGTTGGGGTTGGGCTGCTTCGCTGGCAAGGGGCACCTCGGCCACCGGTCGCGGCCAAGGCACGGGATTCAAGCGCGTCGCCGCGCGCAGGGGAAGCGGTCACCCCGCGCACCTGTGAGTCCGGCCATGGAGAGCTGCGCGTCCGGCTGCCATGATGCGGCCATGGACTTTCCCTCCCCGGGCCACTTCCGCACCCTCGACGACTTCCGGTCCCACGCGCGCGGACTGGGCCTTGGGATGCAGGCAACAGAGGCAACAGGGACTGGTGCCGCATGGACCCGACCGGTCGAGGTGTTGGGCAGGCGCCTCGCGAACCGGTTCTGCACGCACCCGATGGAGGGCTGGGACGGCACCCCCGAGGGCAGGCCGACCGACCTCACGTTGCGTCGCTGGCGCAACTTCGGCCGCAGCGGCGCATCCCTGGTCTGGGGCGGCGAGGCGTTCAGCGTCACGGCCGACGGACGCGCGAACCCGAACCAGTTGCACCTCGGTGCGAACAGCGAGGCAGACCTCGTCGCACTGCGGCGGACCCTGCTGTCCGGGCGCGAGGAAGTCGGCGTCGCCAGCGAGCCGGTGGCGATCGGCCTGCAGCTCACTCACTCCGGCAGGTTCTCACGTCCGAACGGACCGCTCGCCCCCCGCATCGCCCACCACCACGCACTGCTCGCGCGCAAGTACAGGCTCGACCCTTCGACCGCACTCCTCACGGACGGTGAGTTGGAGGCGATCGGCGAGCGGATGGTGCAGGCGGCGAGGTTGGCCCACCGCGCCGGCTTCGACTTCGTCGACGTGAAGTGCTGCCACGGCTACCTGCTGCACGAGGTGCTGGCCTCGCACACGCGCAACGGCACCTACGGGGGCAGCTTCGACAACCGCACCAGGCTGTTCACGCGCATCGTGGAGGCCATCCGTGCCGAGTGCCCCGGGTTGGGACTCGGCGTGCGGCTCAGTGCGGGCGACGTGCTGCCGTTCGAGGCAGACCCTGCGACCAACGTGGGCCGGCCGATGGCCGCCGACGGGTTCGACGGTGCGCGCCACCACTTTGCCTTCGGCACCACCCCCGCCACCATGGACCGCGGCGAGGCAGTCCGGTTCGCAACCCATGCGCACTCGCTGGGCGTGACGCTGCTCAACGTGACGCTCGGCTCGCCCTACTGGAACCCCCACCTGCAGCGACCTGCCGTCTACCCGCCTTCCGACGGCTACCTGCCGCCGGTGGACCCGCTCACCATGGTGCAGGTGCACCTCGACACCACGGCCGCGCTCAAGGCAGCGTGCCCCGGCCTGCACGTCGTCGGCACCGGCTACACCTACCTGCAGGAGTGGCTGCCGCACGTCGCACAGGCGGAACTCGACGCCGGGCGCGTGGACTTCGTCGGTCTCGGGCGCCTGCTGCTCTCCTACCCGGAACTCCCGGCCGACCTGTGCGCAGGTCGAGAGTTGCAGCGCAAGCGCATCTGCCGCACCTTCAGCGACTGCACCACCGGGCCGCGCAACGGCATGGTGAGCGGGTGCTTCCCGCTCGACCCGTTCTACAAGGCGCGCCCCGAGGCCGCGAAGGTGAAGGCGATCCGCCAGGGGATGGCCCCATGAGCCCCCCTCCCGCACAGCCCGACTTCGGCTCGGTCCAGAAGGGCCTGCGCATGGCCAAGCCGCCGGATCCCGTGGCGCTGGCCGCCGAGCGCAAGCTGCTCACGGCCGCGGAACACGCGCCCTTCCTCACGCGCGCCCGCACCTACCTGCGACTGATCGGCCCGGGCTACATGCAGTCGGCCATGACGCTGGGCGCAGGCACCGCGAGCGCCGCGTTGTTCGCCGGCGCGGCCTATGGCTACGAACTGCTCTGGGTGGCGCCGCTCGCCATGCTGCTCGGCATCGTCATGCTGGCAGCCGTCGCTCACCAGACGCTCAGCACCGGTGAGCGGCCCATGCACGCCATGGCCACGCATGCCGGCAGGTTCTTCGCCGGTGCGTGGGCCATCGGCGCGCTGGTCGCATCGGTGGTCTGGCACCTGCCGCAGTACAACCTCGCCGCCAACGCCATGGTCGACGCGTGCGATGCCGTGGGCATCGGCGGCGTGCCGCCCATGGCCTGCAGCCTCGTGGTGCTCTGCATCGCCATCGCGCTGTCGATGCTCTACGGCCGCAGCCCGAGGCTCGTGCGCGCGTACGAGCGCATCCTCAAGTGGATGGTGTGGGCCATCGTGTTCTCCCTGCTGTGGGTGGTGCTGTCGACGGACACCGACTGGGATGCCGTGCTGCGCGGTTTCGTGCCGGGGATCCCGCAGCAACGTGGCAACACCGATGCGTACGAACTGATCGCCTCGGGCCTCGCGGCCGCCGTGGGTGTGAACATGGTGTTCTTGTTCCCCTACAGCCTGCTCGCGCGCGGCTGGGGTCGCGAGCACCGGCACCTCGCGCGCTGGGACCTCGGGCTCGGCATGCTCGTTCCCTACGTGCTGTCGACCGGCTTGATGACCATCGCAGCCGCCAACACCATCCACCGCAGCGGCACCGCGATCACCCAGAAGGCGGCCGTGGCGGACTGCGCGCGCGTGCTCGGCGACGTGATGGGCCCGATGGCCGGCCGACTCGTGTTCGACCTCGGCATGCTGTCGATGGCGATTTCCACCATCACGCTGCACATGCTCGTCTGCAGCTTCGTGGCCATGGAGTTCCTCGGCTGCGAACTCGGCTCGCGCAAGCAGCGGCTGTGGAGCCTGCTGCCGGCACCCGGCTGCCTCGCGCCGCTCGTGTGGGGCGAGTACGCCGTGTGGCTCGCGGTGCCCACGAGCGTGTTCTGCGGCCTGCTGCTGCCCGTCACCTGGCTCGGCTTCCTGGTGCTGCAGGGCAAGCGCGCCTACCTCGGCTCCGACACGCCGCGCGGCGCAGTTGGCCTCGCCTGGCGCCTCGCCATGCTGCTCATCACGATCGGCCTGCTGGCGTTCCTCGCGTGGACCGCGATCCAGTCCGTGCCACGCTACCTCGAGAGCTTCACCACCAAGGACTGACGCCCCGTGACGCAGTTGCAACAGACCGACGTCCTCGCCCCCCATCGTGCCGCGCTCGCCGGGCCCGAACCCGAGCCCGTCCGCCTGTGCTTCGCGGCCGCACACGTGGTGCTGCAGCCGGGTTACGCCCACGCGTCCCACTCGATGGCGCAGCCCGGCAGCGGCGCGGAGATCGCCCAGTTCGTGGACTGGGAAGCCACCATGGGGATCCGCCGGTTCCTCGACGCCAACGGCTTCGGCATCGCCGAGGCCATGGACACGGCACAGCGCTTCGCACTCGGGTGGGCCTCGGCCCAGCAACTGATCACGCGCTGCGGCAGGCTCGGCCTGCGCAACGGCTTCGTCGCCGGCGCAGGCACCGACCACCTGGACAAGGTGCGCGGCACGGCCGACCTCGTCGACGGGGTCGTGCACCAGGTGCGCTTCATCCAGCAGGCGGGCGGCTGGCCGATGATCCTGCCGATGCCGTGGCTGACCCTCAACGGGGCCACCGAGGACCAGTACGTCGACGTGTACGGCTCGGTCCTGCGGCAGGTCGAGGGGCCCGTCTTCCTGCACTGGCTCGGCGAGATGTTCCTGCCGGTGCTGAAGGGCTACTTCCCGGGCCGCTCCTTCGAGCGCATCCTCGCGCTCGACCCCGCCAAGGTGCGCGGCTGCAAGCTCTCGTTGCTGGACGACGCCATGGAGCTGCGGGTCCGGCGCGAGCTGCTGCCGCGGGACCAGGTCGTGCTGACCGGCGACGACTTCCACTTCGGCAGGCTCATCCTCGGCGGCGACCCGCAGGGACCTGCACCGACCAGACCTCCCGTGGTCGAGCGCCACGTCACGATCGGCAACCGCAGGGTGGCCGTGGGCGACTTCAGCCACGCCCTGCTCGGCATCCTCGACGGCATCGCGATCCCGGCCGGGCTCGCGCTGCGCCACCTCGCCCGCGGGGACGCGCGGCGCTTCCTCGACATCATGACCCCGTGCGAGGCGCTGGGCCGGCACGTCTTCTGCGCCCCCACCCAGCACTACAAGGCCGGGCTCGCCTTCCTGTCATGGCTCAACGGGTTGCAGTCGAACCCGATGCTCGTGAACCGCGAGGACCGCTGCCGGGATGCAGCCCACTACACCGAGTGCGCGCAACTGTCGGTCGCGTGCGGCGCACTCGGGGACATCGCCCTCGCGCAACAGCGCCTCAATGCCTTCCTCGGGGGCAAGGCATGAAGCCGCGCGTCCTCGTGACCCGCCGGGTCTACCCGGCAGCCATCGCCGTCCTCAACGAGTCCGTGGCCGTCGACTACAAGGACACGCTCGAGGTGATGACGGAGGACCAGCTGGTCCAGCGGTTGCAGCATGCCGACGGCCTGGTGTGCCAGCTCACCGACCCGGTCACTGCGCGCGTGATCGCGTCCGCACCGCGGCTCAAGGTGATCAGCCAGGTCGCGGTCGGCCACGACAACATCGACGTGCAGGCGGCCACGGCGCGCGGCATCGTCGTGACCAACACGCCCGACGTGCTCACCGAGGCCACGGCCGACTTCACGTGGGCGCTGCTGCTCGCCACCGCGCGCCGCGTGCCGGAGGCAGAACGCTTCCTGAAGTCGGGCAGGTGGAACCGATGGGACATCGACCTGCTTGCGGGTGCAGACGTCTCGCACCGCACGCTCGGCATCGTGGGATTCGGCCGCATCGGCAGGGCCGTGGCGCGCCGCGCACTCGGATTCGGCATGAAGGTGCTGTACGCGTCGCGTACCCGTGCGAGCGCAGAGGTCGAACAGGAGCTCCGCGCCATCCACGTGCCGCTCGACACCCTGCTGGCCCAGTCGGACTTCGTGTCGGTGCACTGCCCGCTCAATGCCGAGACCCGCGGCATGATCGGCATCGAGCAGCTCTCGCGCATGCGCAGGTCGGCCATCCTGCTCAACACCAGCCGCGGCCCCGTCGTGGACGAGGCGGCGCTGGCAGCCGCACTCTCCGAGCGGATGATCGCGGGCGCGGGACTCGACGTGTTCGAGCGCGAGCCCGCGGTCGACCCGGACCTGCTCGCCCTGCCCAACGTCGTGCTCACGCCGCACGTCGGCAGTGCCACCCATGCGACGCGGCAGCGCATGTGCACGCTCGCGGCAGAGAACTGCGTGGCGGTGCTGACGGGCAAGCAGCCGCTCAACCCCGTCAACCCGTCGGTGCTCGCATGACCCATCGCGCGGGACTCGCGTCGATGTTCCGCGAACTGCTGGTGCAACTGGACCCGGGCGCGGCGCTGCTCCGCCAAGTGGCCCGCGCCGGGACGGTGCTGCAGCTGCCTGCAGGCGAGACAGTCGACCTCGCAGCGGTGCAGCGCGTCTTCCTCGTCGCCTTCGGCAAGGCAGCGCGCACCATGGCATCCGCAGCCCTGCCGTTGTTCCACGGCTGCACGGTGCAGGGCGTCTGTGCACCACCTGCCGGCGACACGGCTCCCCTGGAGCCGTTGCTGCTGCGGCCGGGTGGCCACCCGGTCCCCGACGCCGGCAGCACGGCGGCTGCCGAGCGCACGCTCGCACTGCTCGGCGGCGCGGGCGAGAACGACCTCGTGGTGTTCCTCGTCTCGGGCGGTGGCTCTGCCATCCTCGAACGCCCGCTGGTCCCGGAGACCTCCCTCGACGACTTGCGCGTGCTGCACCGCACACTGGTCGGGTGCGGCGCCCCCATCGATGCGATCAACTGCGTGCGCAAGCACTGCTCGGGCGTGAAGGGAGGCAGGCTGGCACTGCGGGCGGCCCCCGCGCGCCAGGTCACGCTGTACGTGAGCGATGTCCCGCCGGGGCTCCCCTCCGCGGTTGCCTCGGGCCCCACCATGCCCGACGCCACGACGTGGCAGGATGCACTGCGCGTCGTCGACGAGAACGGACTGCGCGAAGGCCTCCCGGCCTCGGTCCGCGGGCTGTTCGCAGCTGCGGCAGCGGGGCGCGCTGCGGAGACGCCGAAGCAGCACGACCGCGCATTCGCGCGCAGTTCGTGGCACTGCCTGCTCGACGAGCGCAGTGCAACCGCTGGGCTCGCAGCGCTGGCCACCGCCCGGGGCCTGCACTGCGAAGTGGACCACGCTACGTCGGAGATGGAGTGCAGCCAAGCAGCGAGTGCACTCCTTGCAAGACTTCGCGCGCTGCGCCGCGAGCACGGCAAGCCCGTTGCGCTCGTTGCCGGCGGTGAGGTGCGCGTCCGACTGCCCGCGCAGCACGGCAGCGGCGGACGCAACCAGCACTTCGTCCTCACATCTGCACAGCTGGTCCGTGGGGAACCGATTGCGGTGCTGAGTGCGGGCACCGACGGCATCGACGGGAACTCGCCTGCGGCAGGCGCCGTCGCCGACGGCACGACCCTGGACCGGGCCGCTGCGCTGGGGATCGACGTGCATGCCGCGCTGGAGGGTTTCGACTCCCACCCGGCGCTGCACACGTTGGGCGACACGGTGGTCACCGGTCCCTCCGGCACCAACGTGCGCGACGTGCGCATCCTCGTGCACGGCTGAGGAGCCGGTTGCGGTCCGGTGCACCGCGGCGCATCCTCTCCGACCATGCAACGCCGTCCCGCGCGCGCCCTGCTCCCGCTGCTCCTGCTGGCCCTCGGTGCGTGCACGAGTGCAGCCGGACGGGCCGAGGACGAGGTCCGGCCCGGCGACGTGCGGCTCGACGGCCGACTGGTCGCACGCGCCATGACAGCCTACGAGCCTGCGCGTGCCGAGGAGACGTGCAAGGTCTTCCACATGGTGTGGAGTCCGGACGGCCGCCTGCTGACCAAGGCCCAGGGCGGCGACTACCCGCACCACCGCGGGCTGTTCCTCGGCTGGAACCGCGTGCGCCTTGCGGCGGACGAGAAGGCGCCCGTGTGGGACTTCTGGCACTGTCGCAAGGGCGAGACCCTGCGGCTCGTGCGCTGGGTGCCTGCAACCGAGCACGGCAAGGGGCCCGAGTGGCAGGTCGCGGAGATCGCCTGGCGGGACGGCGCGGGCCGTCACCTCGTGACCGAGGTGCGCGGCCTGCGCGCGCGCAAGGTCGATGCGACCACGACTGCGCTCGACCTCGACGTGGAACTGCGCGCGACGACGGACGAGGTGCTGCTGGACGGCGACCCGCACCATGCAGGCGTCCAGTTCCGCGCACTGCAACGCTTTGCCGAGAAGGACCAGCCCAAGGTCTCGTACCTGCGACCCGAGGGGGCCACGGACGAGGGCAACGACATCTGGACCCATGCCGACTGGACGGCCGCCGTGCTGCCGTTGGAGGGCGGCCCCGTCACCGTGGTGCACGTCGACCACCCGACCAACCCGCGCCCCAACCGCTACAGCTCCAGGCCCTATGGACGGTTCGGCTCGACCTTCACGGCACGCGTGCACCCCCAACAACCGCTGCAACTGCGCTACACGCTGGTGCTCGCAGGCGCGGACGTCGACCCCGCGGCAGCAGCAGCCTCAGCCCTGCACCGCTGACAGCCGCTCCACCTCGCGCGCGTAGCGGACGGACAGGTCCCGGTAGGTCGCGACGAGGGCAGGGTCGGGGTCCACGGCCCCGGGTGCGAGCTGGACGAACGGTGCCGCAAGCTCGGTGAGGTCTGCGCGTGGATCGCTGCGGCGCCGGTCGGTCCACAGGGCCTGCAGTGCCGCGCCCAGCGCACCGGACTCCGGCTCCGCGAGGGGCACGACGCGCGCACCCAGCACGGCAGCAAGGATCTTGCGCCACAGCTCGTTGCGTGCAGCACCGCCCACGAGTCGCACCTCCCCGACGCCGATGCCCAGCCCTCGCAACCGGTCGACACCCCAGCCGAGGTTGAGCGAGGTGCCCTCGAGTGCCGCCCGGTAGAGGTGGCCTGCGCGCAGCAGGCCCGGCCGCATGCCGAGCAGCGTGCCGGTGGCCGTGGGCAGGTCAGGGACGCGCTCACCCTGGAGGAACGGCATCCACAACAGGCCGTCGCACCCGGCCACCACACGCGACGCGGCCTCGGTGAGGGCTCCGTGGTCCGCCCCGAACGCAGCCTTCACCTCCTCGGTCACGCCCGTGAGGTTCATCACGCACAACAGCGGCAGCCAGCCGCCGTCGGAGCTGCAGAACGGCGCGATGAGTCCGGCGGGGTCCACCACGGGAGTCGCACTCCAGGTGAACACCGTGCCCGAGGTGCCGAGGCTGCAGACCACCACGCCGGGCCGCGTGGCACCGGAGCCGATGGCGCTCATCATGTTGTCGCCACCGCCTGCGGAGACGAGGGTGCCCTCGCGCAAGCCGAGCAACCGCGCACCAGCCGCGTCGAGGACGCCGGCTGGCTCGCCTGCACCGACGAGTGGCGGCAGCAGGCCCGCGAGCCCCACGTCCACGGCCGCCATGGCGCGGGCGTCGAAACGCCGCTGCTGCACGTCGAACCAGCCGGTGCCGCTCGCGTCCCCTGCCTCCATCACCATGCGACCGGTGAGCCGGAAGTTCACGTAGTCGTGTGGCAGCAGCACCGAACGCACGCGCTGCCAGTTCGCCGGCTCGTGCCGCTTCATCCAGGTCAACTTGCTGGCGGTGAACCCGGTGGGAACCGCGCGTCCCAGCGCAACCGACAGCTCGCGCGCCTCGGCGGCAGTCGAGGTGTCGCACCAGAGCTTGGCCGGCCGCACCACGGCACCGCTCGCGTCGAGCACCACGCAGCCGTGCTGCTGGCCCGACACGCCGACCCCGTGCACGCTCGCCGGGTCCACGCCCTGCAGCACCTGCCGGGCCGTTGCCTGCACGGCATCGACCCACGTGTGCGGGTGCTGTTCCGCGGCCCCTGGTGGCAGGCCCTCGAGCAAGCCGTGGGACACGGCTGCGCGTGCGACGACGCGTTTGCCGACCGCGTCCACGAGCAGGGCCTTGGTGCCCTGCGTGCCGACGTCGAAGCCGAGGTAGTGACGTGAGTTGGTGCCGGACATGCCTGGTTCAGCGGCCGAAGAAGTCGTTGCCCTTGTCGTCGACGACGAGGAACGCGGGGAAGTCCTTCACCTCGATGCGCCAGACAGCCTCCATGCCCAGCTCGGGGAAGTCGAGCACCTCGACCTTGCGGATGCTGTCCTGCGCGAGGATCGCCGCCGGCCCGCCGATGGAGCCCAGGTAGAAGCCGCCGTGCTTGCGGCACGCATCGGTCACCGCCTGGCTGCGGTTGCCCTTTGCCAGGGTCACGAAGCTGGCACCCGCGGCCATGAACGGGTCCAGGTAGCTGTCCATGCGACCTGCCGTGGTCGGGCCGAACGAGCCCGAGGCCATGCCGGTGGGTGTCTTGGCAGGGCCCGCGTAGTAGATCACGTGGTCCTTGACGTAGGCCGGCAGCGGCTTGCCCGCGTCGAGCATCTCCTTGAGGCGGGCATGGGCGATGTCGCGCGCCACCACCATGGGACCCGTGAGGCTGAAGCGCGTCTTGATCGGGTGCCTGGCGAGCGTGGCCCGGATCTCGGCCATGGGCCGCGTGAGGTCGAGCGGCACCACGGCGCCCGCGAGCGCCGCCTCGTCGACCTCGGGCAGGAACCGCGACGGGTTGGTCTCCAGCTGCTCGAGGAACGCGCCCTCGGCGGTGATCTTGCCGAGGACCTGCCGGTCGGCACTGCACGACACGCCGATGCCCACCGGGCACGAGGCACCGTGGCGCGGCAACCGGACCACGCGCACGTCGTGGCAGAAGTACTTGCCGCCGAACTGGGCACCGATGCCGTTCTTCCGGGTGATCTCCAGCACCTGCTGCTCGAGCTCGAGGTCGCGGAAGGCGCGGCCACGTGCGTTGCCGCTCGTCGGCAGGTCGTCGAGCGCACGCGCGCTCGCGAGCTTCACCGTCTTGAGGGTCGCCTCGGCCGAGGTGCCGCCGATGACGATGGCCAGGTGGTACGGCGGGCAGGCTGCGGTGCCCAGCGACTTCGCCTTCTGGTCGAGGAAGGCGAGCAGGGACTTCGGGTTCAGGAGCGCCTTGGTCTCCTGGTAGAGGAATGTCTTGTTGGCCGAGCCGCCACCCTTGGTCAGGACGAGGAACTTGTACTCGGCGCCCTTGGTGGCGTAGAGCTCGACCTGTGCCGGCAGGTTGTCGCCGGTGTTGGCCTCGCGGTACATGTCCAGCGCCGCCATCTGCGAGTAGCGCAGGTTGGTCTCGGTGAAGGTGCGGAACACGCCGCGGCTGATGGCCTCCTCGTCGTCGCCGTCGGTCCAGACGTTCTCGCCCTTCTTGCCGATGACGATGGCCGTGCCGGTGTCCTGGCAGCTGGGCAGCACCATGCCTGCCGACACGTTGGCGTTCTTGAGCAGCTGCAGCGCCACGAAGCGGTCGTTGGCGGAAGCCTCGGGGTCCTCGAGGATCGCGCGCAGCTGGGCGAGGTGCCCTGGCCGGAACAGGTGGCTGATGTCGCGCACCGCCTGGAACACCAGCTCGGTGAGGACCGACGACTCGACCTGCAGGACGGTGCGCCCGCCTGCCTGGACCGTGCGGATGCCCTCCACGTCCAGCCGCCGCCACGGGGTGTCGTGGCCGGAGTGCTCGAACAGCTTCTGGTACTGGAACGTGGCCATGCTCAGCTGCGGACCCCCATCAGGTGCTCGATCAAGAGCTGGTCGAGGCGCTCGTAGCGGAGGCCGCGGCGGGCCACCGTGGCGACGTCGATGCCCGCGGACTTGAGGGCCGTCGCCTTCTCGCGGCTGTAGCCGCCGCTCAGCAGCGGGTCCAGCTGCGCGTCGCGCTGCTCGGCAACGAGCGCACGCACCTCGGGGTCGGCGTCGAAGGCCTTGGCCCGCGCCTTGAGGATCAGGTAGGTGCGCATGCAGCCCTTGGCGAAGTCCCAGACGCCGTCCTCGTCCTCCGTGCGGTAGGCGTGCGCGTCGAAGTGCAGCGGGCCCGTGTACCGCTTGCCGCCGCAGGTGCCCTCCAGCAGGCGCACCAGCAGGAAGGCGCCCTTCACGTCCTCGCTGCCGAAGCGCAGGTCCTGGTCGTAGCGGCCGATCTTCTGGCCGTTGAGGTCGATGTGGAACAGCTTGTCCTGTTCCATCGCCTGCGCCACGTTGTGGGCGAAGCTCAGGCCTGCCATCACCTCGTGGGCGACCTCCGGGTTCACACCCACCATCTCGGGGTGCTTCAGCGTGCTGATGAAGTGCAGCATGTGGCCGGTGGTCGGCAGGTAGATGTCCGAGCGCGGCTCGTTGGGCTTGGCCTCGAGGGCGAAGCGCAGGTCGTAGCCGTTGTCCTTCACGTAGCCGCAGAGGAAGTCCATCGCCTCGCGCATGCGCAGCATCGCCGTGCGCGGGTCGCGGCACGCATCCGCCTCGGTGCCCTCGCGGCCGCCCCAGAACACGTAGGTCTTCGCCCCCAGCTCGACGCCCAGGTCGATGGCGTGCATGGTCTTCTGCAGCGCGAAGGCACGCACCTTGGGGTCGTTGGCACTGAAGGCCCCGTCCTTGAACACCGGGTGGCTGAACAGGTTGGTGGTCGCCATCGGCACCACCATCCCGTGGTCCTTCAGCGCCTGCTTGAAGTCGCGCACGATGCGGTCGCGCTCGCCCGCGCTGGCGCCGAACGGCACGAGGTCGTTGTCGTGCAGGTTGACGCCCCATGCGCCGCACTCGGCGAGCTTGCGCACGAGGTGGCACGGGTCCTGCACCGGTCGCACTGCGTCGCCGAACGGGTCCCTGCCCGGGTTGCCGACGGTCCAGAGGCCAAACGTGAAGCGATCGGATTTCTGTGGTGCGAAGGGGTCCATGGGGCGCGCCACGATAGGCGCAGGCGGCACAACTTGCACCCCTGCGGCAACGGCACCGGACGCCTACGGCCCGCCGAGTTCCGCCGCGGTCCAGGGCCCCTTGCGGTCCTTGGTTGCCTCGCGCTCCCGCGCCACGTCCACGTCCCGCACGGCCGTGGCCCGGTGGCCCCACGAGCGACGCAGGTAGGTGAGGGCGGCCGCGAGGTCACTGTCGGCAAGGAACTTCTGCGCCGGCATCTCGAGGTCCCAGGACTCGCCTGCCACCTCGATCGGCCCACGGACACCGTGCAGCACGATGCGGGCGAGCCTGCCCGGGTCGCCGGTCACCCACTCCGAGTCCCGCACCGGGGGCGCCAGCCCACGCATGCCGCGCCCGTCGGGCTGGTGGCATGCAGCACAGTGCGCGGCGTACACCCTGCTGCCGGCGGACACGAGTGCGGCAACCGCCGGGTCGGATGCGTCGGCGTCGACCTCCACCTCGGGGGTCTTGAGCGCCACGGCCGAGAGCAGCTCGGTGGTGAGCTTGCCCAGTTCCTTGTCGCCCTGTCGCTGCACGGCAGCGAGTCCCGTGGGCGTGCTGACGAAGGTCATCCAGCCGGCGCGGGCAGTGCCCTTGGGCAGCGCGTCCACCGCCCCGCGCAACAGCGCCTGCTGCTGCCACACGGCAGGGGCACCGGCGGCCAGCGAGAACAACCGGTCCTGCCGCCCTGCCGCGCGCGAGGCCGTGAGACCGCGTGCGAGCTGGCGCAGCAGGTCGGCACGGCCGGGTTGCTCGGCAGTGCCCCACGCACGGCCGAGGGCGGCCACGAACGACTCCTCCGCCCCGTCGGCGCCCGCAGCGAGGGCCGAGCGGAGCCAGGCGTCGCCGAGGTCGCACCCGGCAAGCCGGGCGAGTGCGTCGGCGCGCCGCGGCTGCGGCACCGCCGCCAGCGAGAGCGCGAGCTGGCGCTGCACCACGCGCGCGCCCTCGGCGGCGGCAAGGAGCGCGATCTCCACCACCGGGCGGTCCCCGCGGCGCAGCCATGGGGCGGCAGCGCGGAGTGCATGTGCCTGCAGCCATGGCTCGTCCGAGTGCAGCCCCCACAGCACGTCGTCGCGCAGCAAGGCACCCGTGCCCTCCAGCACCCAGAGGGCGTGGATGCGCGTCGTGGTGCGCACGCTTGCGTCGCGCACCATCGCCCGCAACGTCGGTGCCACCGCGCCCGCGCGGCGCTCGACCAGCAACCGTTGCGCCGTGTCGCGGCGCGACCCGCTTGTGGAGGCGAGCCCTGCCACCAGTTGCGCGTCGGTCATCGCACCCAGCGGCTCCGGACGCTGCAGCGCGCCCACGTCCTCGGGCACGACACGCCAGATGCGGCCGAGGCCGATGGGCCGCTCGAGGCCGCGGGCCAGGACCTGCTTGCGCAGGAAGGTCGTGACGAAGTTCTTGTGCTGGATCACGCCGCGGTACATGTCCACCACGTACAGCGCGCCCTCGGGCCCCATGGTCAGGTCCACCGGGCGGAAGCGCTCGTCCACCGAGGCGAGGAACTCGGCCTTGCCGTGCGGGTTGGCGGCCTGGAGCGCGCCGTCGTCGCCCTGGACCTTGAAGCGACGCACCAGGTTGCCGGCGGGCTCGCACACGAACACGTCACCTTGCAGCTCCGGGTGCACGCCGCCGCGGTACACGGCCACGCCGCACACGGCACTGTTCCGCTGCAGCACCCCGTCCACCAGCATGCCGGGCTGGTAGCCGCGGTTGACACCCGGGGTCACGCGCGCCGGGAACACGGACTGGTCCGCGGTGAGCTGCACGTTGGTGCCGCCGAGGCCGCCGAGCCCGCGCCGCGCCACGGCATGGGCACCGGGGACGAGGTCGCCGCGCAGCCAGTCGCTGTTGTAGTTGAAGAACAGCCGGCCGACGTCGTCCTGCGCCAGGCCCCACTGGCCGTGACCGGCAGCCGGGAGCCGCTCCCACGTCCCGTCCGCGTTGCGCCGGTACGACCACGGGTGGTTCGCGAGGTGGACCCGGTTGTCGAGGCCCCACAGCAGCCCGTTGCCGGAGTGCTCGGGGTTGGTGGTGCCGGCATCGAAGCCGTCGCCAACGGGCTCCATGCGGTCGGCGCGCAGGTCGCCGTCCGCGTCGGGGCACCAGTAGAGGTTGGGTGGCACGATCGCGAGCGCGCCGCCGCGCAGCGGCAGCACCCCGCGAGGGAGCACCAGCTGCTCGAGGAACGGCGTGGAACGGTCCATCCTGCCGTCCCCGTCTTCGTCCTGCAGCACCACGATGCGCCCCACGGGCTGGTCCTCGCCACGCCCGTCCACGTCCGGCATGTAACCGCGCATCTCCACCACCCACAGCCGGTGGAACTCGTCGAAGCGCGCGACCACGGGGTCGCCCACCAGCGGCTCGGCGGCCACCAGTTCGACGCGGTGGCCCGGTTGCACCCGGAACGTGGCAAGTTCCTCGGCGGGGCTGCGCACCGAGGCAGGCGGCACCGCGAGGTCCGGGGGCAGGTCCTGCTGCACCTCGTCCTTGCGGTCGCCCTGCTGTGCGAACAGCGGCCCAGCCGACGCGAGTGCAGCACAGAGGAGCCGGCGCCAGCGCGGGTTCATGCCTGTTCCTCCAGCACGAAGGGTGCCCGGTACCCGCGTGGCCGCCACAGCGTCTCGTCCTGTGCCGGCCTGGCCAGTGCGCCCATCCACAGCGTGTCGGACCGTTCGAGCCCGAGACATGCGATGCCGTTCTCGGTCAGGTGCGTGCGCATGCGACCGAAGGCCTCGCGCAGGTGCGCGTTGGCCTCGACCTCCGCGGCCACTGCCTCGGGACCCTGGCTCCTGCCCCGGCGCACCGACTCGTTGCCCAGGTGGCACAGCGCAGCGCTGAGGTGCCCGGCGCGCGCGTCTGCTGCCAGCAACCGCGGGTCGCCGGCACGGCTGGCCGCCACGAAGTTGGCGTAGTGGTCGCCACCGCCCTTGAACTCACGGATGCGCTTGCCGGCGTTGTCCAGCGCGAAGCCGGCCGTGTAGCTGTGGACCACCACCGTGCCGTGCTCGCAGTGCAGCGTGAGCCCGATCTGGGCACCGAGGTGGCTGTCCAGCTTCTCGCTGCCCGCGCGCTCGGGCAGTCCACGCACCTCGAAGAGGATGGGCACCGGCGAGTAGTCCGCGTACACCAGCTGGGTGTTGGGCGTCTCGCCGTCGTCGTCGTAGCCGAGCCGGCCGCCGACCGAGAGCACCGTCTGCGGCAGTTCCTCCGCCCCCACCGCCCAGCGGCACAGGTCCATCTGGTGCACGCCCTGGTTGCCGAGGTCCCCGTTGCCGTACGCCCACTGCCAGTGCCAGTCGTAGTGGAACCGCCTGCGCTGCACGGGCACCACGGGTGCCGGCCCGAACCAGAGGTCTGCGTCCACCGTTGCAGGAAGGGCCTGCGGCCCGTCCGCCCGACCGATCGACGCACGACGCTTGTAGCACAGCCCGCGCGCCAGCTTCATGGCACCCAGCTCGCCGCTGCGCGCGAACGCGATCGCCTCCGCCATGCCGCTGTGGCTGCGGCACTGGGTGCCGCACGCGACCACGCGCCCGTGGCGTTCCGCTGCGGCAGCGAGTTGCGCGCCTTCCCACACGTCGTGGCTCACCGGCTTCTCCACGTAGGCATCGAGGCCCGCCTCGCATGCCATCACGCCCATGAGTGCGTGCCAGTGGTTGGGCGTGGCGATGACGACGGCGTCGACGCTGCCCGAGTCGAGCATCCGGCGGTAGTCGGTGAACACCTCCACCCGGTCGCCGCGGCCGGCTGCGGCGACCGCTGCACGGTCCAGCACTGCGCGGTCCACGTCGCACAGCGCGGCAATGCGCACGCCAGGCACCCTGCGGAACGAACCGACCAGTTCGCTGCCGCGGCCGTTGAGCCCCACCACCCCCAGCCGGAGCGCCTCGTTGGCCCCCAGCACGCGGCGCGCGCGCGCGGAAGCACAGCCCTGCAGGACCAGCGTCGCCGACGCAGCGGCCGCGCCCGCGAGGAAACGGCGGCGCGTGGGGCGGGACGCGGGTGCAGGTCGAGCCATGGTGGAGACGCTACCGGGGGCCGTGGGCGGGGCCAACCGGGCCCTTGCCCGTGCCCGAGAACCCCTCACTCCAGAGATCGTGCAACCCTGAGGCCGAGGTAGCCATTGCGCACCGTCGAGGAGAAGAGGTTCCGGGCCGCAGAACGGCCGCGGTGGGCGCCGTCGGAGTAGCCGCCGCCGCGGATCACACGCGTGTGCCTCGCGCCGTCGGTGCGCAACCCGTCACCGTCGCGCTGGGTGCCAGAGGGCCCGTAGCCGTCCATGCACCATTCCCAGACGTTGCCGTGCACGTCGAACAGGCCGAACGGGTTGGCCCGGAAACTGCCCACTGGGGCGATGGCGCGGAAGCCGTCGTCGATCGGGGTGGGCTGTCCCAACTGCGGGCTCCGCTGGAACGAACTGCGGTCGTGCACGTTCGCACAACCCTGTAGGTCCTCGGCGCGGGAACCGGGCCACCACGGTGTCTTGGTCCCGGCGCGTGCGCCGTACTCCCACTGGGCCTCGGTCGGCAGGTTCATCCCGTGACGCTGCAGCCAGCGCACCGCGGTGTCCCAGTCCATGAGGTCCGCAGGATGAGAGGCCAGGATCGGGGTCGCGTCGCCGCTGTAACTGACCCCGAGGGTCCACCCGGTCTCTTGGGCACCGGCAAAGCGCTCCCACTGGGCCTTGGTGAGTTCGTGCCGTGCCAGCAGGAACGGTTCCAGGCCCAACTCGTGCGGAGCCTCGTCGGGGTTCGAGAACGGCTCGTGGTTGGGACCGGAAGGGTCCATGCTCTGTGCACCCATGGTGAAGATGCCGCCGGGCAAGAGGACGAAGACGACACCAGTGCCGGCGTCGACCTCGAACGAGCCATCGGGCCGGTGCTGCGGGACGGCAATTGCGCGAGGATCGGACGTGCCGTCCCACGCACTGCGCAGGTCGTAGAACTCCCACAGTTTCGTCACGGGGTTCACGGACGGGTCGGCCATGGCGGCACTACTCCAGACAACGGGTTGCGGTCCGCACCACGTTCGCCGCCGGCGCGTAGGAAAAACAAGCAGCGGTCCAGGACCACCCGGAACCCATTGCGTCGTCCTTCCCCACCTACGCGCCGTCGTCCAGCCGCGCACTCCCCCCCGTTGCGCAGCCCTTCGCAGCCCACTTCCCGCCCACCGGGCATACCGATCCCCTGCCGCGACCTCCGCGAGGTCACCGCACCGCCTCTCGTTTCACTCCGCGACACCTTCGTCGCCGCCCTCACCACCAGCCCCACCGCTCGGCGGCGCTCGGCACGCCGCCAACTCCGGCACCTCCGCAGACAGCCCCAGCGACCCGAGCACCTTTCGCACCGACTCCGGGTCGTGGATCGCCGCCAGTACGCGCCTCGTATCCGCGCAATGCGGACACAGCAGCGAGTCGATCCCGAACACCCGCATCAGCAGCTCCGCCCACGGATAGCGCAGCCGCCGACCACCGTTCCGCTTCCCACCGCCATGCGAAACGCGCAATCGTTCGCGCAGGCGACGCTGCAGTTGCCGGCGACGGAACGGATGATGGCCGACTCGGCGAGGCGGACGGTCACCGTGACGTGCCGTCTGTCCGCCGATCCGGTCCGCCTCGAATGCTTCGCCCCCGTGCGGCGATCCACGGCCCGATCGTGACGCCCACGAGCATGCCGACGCCCACCAGGACACGCGGCAGGCTTTCCATGATCGGCCCGCCCGCGAGCAACGGCCCGGGGTTGTTGGTGAGCACGTGCAGGCCCATGGCCAGGAAGAGATTGCCCGTGCGCAGGTACACGCCGCAGAGCAGCAGGCCCATCGCGAACTGGGCGAGCAGCTGCGCCTGCCCGGAGCCGTTCACCAGGTTGAACGGGATGTGACCGAGCGCGAAGATGAGCTGCGACAGGACCATCGCGAAGAGGATGGACTTCCAGTCGGACGCGCCACCGCGCCAGCGCAGGCACAGCCAGAGGCACTGCGGCAGCAGGAAGCCGCGGAAGAGGATCTCCTCGAAAGGCGCGTTGCCCAGGATCTGGCCGAGCCACTCTCCCGCCGTCACGGACCACTTCCCGGCCTGCCAGCCGTCGTCCAGCGCCACGCGCTCGCCCGCGATCGCGGCCACCCCGACCGAAACGAGCAGGGCGGCCAGCCAGATCGTGCATGTCCATGCGACGGCGGGCGCGACCTTGCGGATGTCGAGTCCGAGCGCGATCGGACGAAGCCGGCCGATGCCCATCAGCACGACGCCGACCACGACAACCTGCAGGAGCACGCACCCCATCAGGGTGAACCCGACGATGCCGCCCGTCGCGCGCCGGATCTCCACCGCCCACGGCGCCCAGCGGTCGGCATCGCGATAGACGACGAGTTGCATCAGCAGCACTGCAGCCATCTCCGTGGCGAGCGCCAGCACGATCACGGGCCACGCGACCGCCCGCTGCGGCGGCACGTGGCGCAACGGCCAGCCGTCGGTTGCTTGCGGCTCGGCGAGGTCCATGGTCCCCATGCCGCACTCGCCGATCACCTCGAGGATGCGGTAGGGACCGATCTGCGTGGGCTGGCCAAGGAACTTCTCCGAGGACATGAGTGGAAGCCTAGCCCTCGCTGGGGAGCGAGGCACGCAAGCGATGGGCCGTGGGACACCACGAGAGCGGCAGGCGGCCACGCCGGCAGAGGTCGAAACGCAGCGGCTGCATCGCGACGCTCCCCGCCGGGACCCATTCGCTGCGGGGCGAGACCTCCCGCGGTGGCTCCCGCGGGACCGGGCGCCGGGCCGGCCTCGGTGCCCTTCACGGCCACGGTGCGCGGTGGTTGCAGACTCCTACGGCCGCAACAGCCGTGCGGCCCGCAGGCCGAGGGTGTCGTCGCGGATCGAGGCCGAGTTGTGCAGCCGGTTGGCACTGCGCGCCTGCGCAGAGGGGTTGGCGAAGCTGCCGCCGCGCACGACGCGCAGGTCTTCCGCATCCCCCTGTCGCAACCCGTCGCCACGCCGCTCGGTGCCGTAGTCGCCGGCACCATCGCGGCACCACTCGAACACGTTGCCGTGCAGGTCGAAGAGACCGAATGGATTGGGCGCAAAGGAACCAACCGGTGCATGGATGACATGCCCGTCCTCCCAAGACTCGCAGACCCAACTGGAACCGCTGGCCCTGGCCTCGGCCGAGGCGACGTTGGCGTGGCGCGGCAGTTGCGCGAGGTCCACCACCCAGGGCGTGGCGGTGCCGGCGCGGCAGGCGTACTCCCACTGTGCCTCGGTGGGCAGCACCATGCCGTACCGGGTCAGCAACTGCTCGCACATGGCCCAGTCCACCTGTTCGACGGGATGCGTGCCCGTGATCCGCCTGCCCACGGCGGTCTGGCCGACGGCATAGAAGCTCGGCTGCCGCTGCGCGGCGTCCCAGGTGCAGAGCCGCGCCCACTGCGCTTGCGTGAGTTCGTGCCGAGCCAGCAGGAAGGGCGCGAGTTGCACGGGGTGCGGCACCTCGTCCGCGAGGGCCTCGGAGTCGTGGTTGGGCGCAGACGGGTCGCTGCGCTGTGAACCCATGGTGAAGGTGCCGCCGGGCAGCAGGACGAACACGATGCCGCCCTGCTCCGTCACCTCGGTGGATCCATCGGGGCGGTGCGAGGGAATGGCGATGGCGGCAGGATCCGACGTGCCGTCCCACGCACTGCGCAGGTCGTAGAACTCCCACAGTTTCGTCACGGGGTTCATGCCGATGGGCACGAGGCCGGTCACCGCGTCCTCCTCGAGCGCGATCGGTTGCCCCTCGTAGAGCGTGCTCGCCACCGTGCCATCAGCCTTTGCGATCGCATCGCGCGCCGCGGCCCACGACACCCTTGCCTGCGGGTGGGCCCGGCACAGGCCTGCTTCCAGCGCACGCGCCCAGCGGAGTCGCCGGGCCACGTCCTGCTGCTGCACGCGCTCCAGTTCGCCGAGGTCGCGCAGCAGGCCGGCAAGCGCATCGTGCAGGAAGCGCGCGGCCTCGCCCTCGGCATCCGCGGGAAACGTCCACGCCTGCGCGTCGCCCGCACCCGGTACCGCACCGCGCCGCAGGTCGGACACGGTCGCCTCCAGCTTCGGCCGCATGGCCACCAGCCGCCCCGCATGGTCGCGCAGCCATGCCTCCATCGCCGCGATGCGACCCGGCCACGGCGGCCAGAGTTCCAGCTCGGTACGCCGCGCGTCCTCGAGCCGCACGATGCCGGCAAGCTGCTGGAAGTGGTCCACGGTGCGCCCCTTCTCTGCTGCCAGCTCGGTGGCGAGGCGTGCGCTGGCGAGGGCCTGCGAACGCTGTTCGAGGGCCACGACGGCACCCACCACCGCCGTGAGCAGGACGAGCCCAGCCGCGGCGAACTGCCCACGGTGACGGCGCACGAGCTTCTTCAGGCGGTAGGCCACGCCGGGCGGGCTCGCCAGCACCGGCTCGTGGTCGAGGTGGCGCTGCAGGTCAGCCGCCAGTTCGTGCGCCGTCTCGTAGCGGCGCGTGCGGTCCTTCTCGAGGGCCTTGAGCGCGATCCAGTCGAGGTCGCCGCGCAGCCTGCGCTGCAGGCTCGCCGCATCGGTCTGGCGCACCGTCGCGATCTCGCTGGCACTCGCACCCAACGAACTCACCCGGGTCGACGGCCGCACGGGATCCTGCTCGCGGATGACCCGCTGCATCTCCAGGTGGCCGGCCTGCCGCAGCTCCCTGCGGGCGAACGGCACGTCGCCCGTGAGCAACTCGTAGAGCAGCACCCCCAGCGAGTAAACGTCCGTGCGCGTGTCCACGTCGAGGCCGTCGAGCCCAGCCTGTTCCGGTGACATGTACTCGGGCGTGCCGACAAACTGGCCGTGCTGGGTGTAGATCGTCGCCTCAACAAGGTGGTGGTCCGTCGCCTTGGCGAGGCCGAAGTCGATGATCTTGGGCACTGCCTTGCCGTCCTGCACCGTCACCAACACGTTGGACGGCTTCAGGTCGCGGTGCATCACACCCTTGAGGTGCGCGTGCTGCACCCCCGAGCAAACCTGCTGGAAGAGTGTGATGCGTTCGCGGAGACCGACCTTGTTGCGGTCGCAGTATTCCGTGATCGGGATGCCCTTCACGTACTCCATCGCGAACCAGGGCTGGCCCTGGGCGGTGAGGCCGGCGTCGAACACGGTCGCGATGCAGTGGTGCTCCATCATCGCCAAGGCCTTGCGCTCGGCCTCGAAACGCGCGAGCACCGCCTTGCTGTCCATCCCCAGCTTGACGACCTTGACGGCCGCACGGCGACGAACGGGTTCCTTCTGTTCCGCGAGGTAGACGGTCCCCATCCCGCCCTCGCCCAGCACGTCGAGGATGCGGTACGGGCCGACCTGCTGCGGACAGGCGCGAGACGGTTCCCCGGTCATGACCCGGATGCTACTCACGGGCACCAACGGGATGAACACGACTCGGGACTCGTCATGGCCTTGCCGGTGCGGGCCACCCTGCAACCCGCCCTCGCAGTTCCACCCCGGGATGCGCCCCCCTAACCTGACCTCGTGACCCAACCCGCGTCAGGACCTTCCGGACGACCTGGCGCGAGCACCGCACGGGCCACGGCGTGGGTGCTGTACGACCTCGGCAACACCGTCTACGCGGCCACACTCACCTTCCTCTTCACGCCGTGGTTCGCCGAACAGCACGGCAGGTCGGGCCTCGGGCTCGCCCAGACGGCAAGCATGGTGGCCGTCGCGCTGGTCGTCCCGTGGCTGGGAGCACGGTGCGATGCGACGCGACGCACCCGCACCTACCTGACGGCGGCCACGCTGCTCTGCCTCGGCAGCATGGCCCTTTGGGCCAGCGGTGCCGGGGCATGGACGATGCTGGCGGCGCTGGCGCTCGCGAACCTCGGCTACAACGCGGCCCTGCTGTTCTACAACGCGCTGCTGCCCTCGGTGGCAGCGCCCTCGCGGCAGGGGCTGGTGAGCGGCATCGGCACGGGGGTGGGCTACCTCGGCACCATCCTGGTCCTGCTGTTGCTGCCGGTGGGAGCCGCGGGGGAACCGCAGCGGTTCGTGCACGCGGCGCTGTTGTTCCTCGTCTTCGCGCTGCCGTGCATGGTGCTGGTCGGGGACCGCCGCGCCGCCGCCGTGCAACCGCAACCGTCGACCCTCGCAGCAGTCCTCGGGACCCTGCGCCAGCTGCCGCGGCAACCCGCACTCGCGTGGTTCCTGCTGGGCAACTTCTTCCTCGTCGACGTGCTGAACACGGCCATCCTCTTCTTCTACGACCACACGGTGAGCGTGTTCGCGGGCAGCGGTCCCGCGAACCTGCCGCTGGGCATGGACCTTGCCGGGTTCGGCAAGTTCGCAGGCCTTGCGCTCAACGTGCTCGCGCTGCTGGGCGGGCTGCTGCTGGGCCTGCGCACGGACCACTCGCCGCTCGGTGTGCTGCGCACGTCCGCACTCCTGCTGCTGGCCGCACTGGTTGCAGGGGCATGGTTCGGCGGCAACTCGCCGCTCGCCTACCTCCTCACCATGGTCCCGCTCGGCGCGTTCGGGCTCAGCGGCATCTGGACCGCAGGACGCAAGCTGGTTCTGGTCCTCGCACCCGAGGCCGAGGCAGGTCGCTGGTTCGGGCTGTACGGGATCACCGTCAAGCTCTCCGTCGTGGGGAGCTCCGTGTACGGACTCGTCGCGGACGGGTACGGCCCGAAGGCGGCCCTGCTGGCACAACTGGTCCCCCTGCTGGTCGGCATCGGCTGCCTCGCGCTGGTGCGCATGCCCCGCACCGGGCAAGCTGGTCCGCGCTGATGGCCGCACGCGTGCACGATGGCTGGTGGATGCAGGCACTCGCAGGGCTGCTGCTGCGGGCCCTGCACCTGCTGGGCATGCTGCCGCCCCGCCTCGCCACCCTCTTGGTGACCCCGCCTGCAGCCGTGTGGGCCGGCTACTGGTTGCTCGCGGACCGCCGCGGCAGGAAGCGCCGCGGCTACCACCGCAACGTGCGGATCGCCACGCGAGCCGGCGGGGCCATGCCCGCCCTGCCCCGCGGCCACCTGTGGCGATGGTCGATGCACATGGCGCAACTGGTGGTCGACTTCTGCCAGTTGCACCGCCTGACGCGCGAGAACGTCCGCACCGTGGTCGACTTCTCCGAGGCCAAGGACCTGGAGGCCCTGTACGCGGAGGGACGCGGCGTCATCGCGGCCACCGGACACATCGGCTCGTTCGACACCGGGGGCTATGCGATGGCGCTGGCCGGGATCGCGATCACTTCCGTCTACCGACCGAGCCCGGTCCCGGCCATCGACCGGGCGATCCTCGAGCAGCGCGGTGCCGCAGGCCAGCGCCTGCTGGCGAGGAAGGGTGCGATGCGCGGCCTGCAGGCGGCGCTGCACGAGGGGCACATGGTTGCGCTGATCGTCGACGGGGGCAGCCGCGGCAGCGCGGTGTTCACGCCGTTCCTCGGCACCATGGCCGCAAGCACGGCCTCGCCGGCAGTGCTGCAGCTGCAGACCGGTGCCCCCATTGCCGTGGTCACCTGCGAACGCACCGGCCCGTTCCGGTACCGCATGAAGGTGTGGGACGTGATCCGTGCGAGCCCTGCCCCGGACCGCGACGCGGCGGTGCTCGCGCTCACGGCCCGGGTCAACGAGGGCCTGGGTCGCGCCATTGCCGCAGCACCGGACCAGTGGTTCTGGCAGGGCAACCGGTGGTCCCACCGCCCCCCGGGCGAGGTCCAGGGGCCCGAGGGCCTGCCGCCCCTCGCAAGCGCGCCCCCGGCCTGAACTTCTCGCCTTCTTCACCAAATCTTCACGGGAACTTTCCCGTGGTCCCGGGTTTCCTCTTCACGCCGTGCCCATCCGCCCCTTCACGCTGGCGCTGCTTGCCGCCTGCCTCGGCACCCTCGGGTGCAGCCGGGACAACCACCTCGTGGTCAACAACGAGGGCTCCGACACCATGCTGGAGGTGGCCCTCGCGTGGTGCGAGCAGTTCTCTGCGGTGCGGCCCGACATCATGGTTGCCGTGAACGGCGGCGGTTCGGGCCGCGGCATCGCCGCCCTGATCAACGGCACCGTCGACCTCGCCAACAGCAGCCGTGAGATGGCAAAGAAGGAACGGGAGGCCGCGGCCAAGCGCGGCGCCGAGCCGCGCGAGTTCGTGGTCGGCTTCGACGCCATCGGCGTGTACGTCCACAAGGACAACCCCATCGAGTCGATCACGATCGACCAACTGGAGGGCATCTACGCCGACGGTGGCAAGGTCACCCGCTGGTCGGAGCTGGGTGTCAAGCTGCCCCCCGGCGCCCGCGACGAGATCCTGGTGGTGAGCCGCCAGAACAACTCGGGCACCTACGAGTACTTCAAGGAAGCCGTCCTCCACAAGAAGGACTTCCGGCTCGGCACCTACGACCTCAACGGCTCCAAGGACGTGGTCGAACTCGTGGCCAACACGCCCTCGGCCATCGGCTACTGCGGCATCGCATACGCAACGCCCGAGGTGAAGCTGGTGCCCGTGGCCAAGGCCGCCGGCGAACGCCCGGTGGCCGCGACGATCGAGAACACGATCGACAAGACCTACCCCATCGCCCGCCCGCTCTTCATGTACACGTCTGGCGAGCCCCAGGGACCAGTCAAGGCATACCTCGACTGGATCCTGAGCGATGACGGCCAGCGCGTGCTCCAGCGCGCAGGCTACCCACCGGTGCGGAAGCTCTGATGCGTTCCGGCCCCAAGGCAAACCGACCTCGTGCGGACGTCCTCCGCGCGCGGCAGAACGGCAGGTGACACGTGGCGCCCCAGTACGAAGAACGTCTCCAGAAGGACCTCAACTGGATCTCCGACCTCATCCGGACGGTCGGCCAGGGCATCGAGGAAGCGCTCTCCAACTCGGTGCACGCGGTGCTGCAATGCGACCGCAACCTCGCGGGCACCACGATCCTCGGCGACTACGTCGTCAACCGCCAGACGCGTGAGATCGACCGCCTGATCCATGCCTTCGTCGCGCGCCACCTGCCCAGCGCAGGACACCTGCGGTTCGTGTCGGCGGTGCTGCGGCTGAGCGTGGCGATGGAACGCATCGGCGACTACACGGCGACGATCTCGCGCACGGCCGTGCAGCTGTCGACCCAGCCCCCTGCCGTCGTGGCACGGGACATCGAGATGATGCTGGAGCATGGCCGGAGGATGCTGCACGACTCGGTGCGGAGCTTCCTGGGGCGCGACGCGAACCTCGCACGTGCGACCCTGACGGCGGCGAACCAATTCGCACACCTCTACGACAAGGTCTTCAGCGACCTGGCCCAGGAGGGTGACACGCACTCGCGCCCCTCCTCGGACCTGTTCGGGTTCCTCGCGACCTTCAACCGTCTCGAGCGCGTGATCCACCAGGCCAAGAACATCTGCGAGGAGACGATCTTCGTCGTCACCGGCCAGTCCAAGGGCGAGAAGGTCTTCCAGATCCTCTTCGTCGACGAGCGCAACGACGGCGCCAGCCAGCTTGCCGAGCACTTCACCCGCAAGGCGTTCCCCAACAGCGGCCGCTACCGCAGCGCCGGGTGGAACGCCGCCGAGGAGGTGGACCGCAGGTACGCGGACTTCGCGCGCCAGACCGGCCTGGACCTCGCTGCGGCCTGGCCCGCCCCGCTCGCCTCACTGACCGAGACGCTCGACGACTTCCACGTGGTCGTCGCGCTGGGCAAGGACGCCTGGCAGCACCTGCCCCGGATCCCGTTCCACACCACGGTGGTGAACTGGGACCTCGGCGCGCAGCAGGACCCGGAGTCCGCCTACCGCGCACTCGCGCCCCGCATCCGTGAACTGATGGAAGTGCTCCGCGGCGAGGCGGCCAACTGATGACGGTGCCGCAGGGCAACCGGGCGACGCACGCCCTCGACCACCGGGACAGCGCGTGGTACGCGGACCTCGCGGCGCGCATCCTCGTGTTCGCGGGCGGCATCTCCGCCATCGTGTTCCTCCTCGGCATCCTGGCGTTCATCGCCACCGAGGGACTCGACTTCGCTCTCAACCGCCTCGACTGGGCCGAGTTCTTCCAGTCCTCGGCATGGCGCCCGACGGCCAAGCCCCCCACCTACGGCGCACTGGCACTGATCGTCGGCACCGCAACGGTGACGGCACTCGCCATGCTCGTGTCGGTCCCGTTCTCGCTCGGAGCCGCCGTCTACGTGGGCGAGTTCGCCAAGGGACGGACCCGCGAGTGGCTCAAGGTGCTCATCGAGCTGCTGGCTGCAGTGCCTTCCGTCGTGTGGGGATTCATCGGCCTCCAGGTGGTCAGCCCATGGATCGTCGACGTCTTCGAGCCCGAGTCCGGTGTCGGCATCAACGCCCTCAACGCCGGCCTCATCCTCGGCCTGATGTCCGCGCCGATCATGACCACGATCGCCGAGGACGCCCTCAAGTCGGTGCCCGAGAGCTACCGCGAGGCAGCTGAGGCACTGGGTGCCACGCGGTGGCAGGTGGTGTGGCGCGTCGTGCTGCCACACGCACGCCCCGGCCTCAGCGCCGCGGTCCTGCTGGGCATCGGCCGCGCGTTCGGCGAGACGATGGCCGTGCTGATGGCCTCGGGCCACAGCATCCGCATCCCCGAGTCCGTGTTCGACCCGGTGCGCACCATCACGGCGACGATCGCCGCGGAGTTGGGCGAGACCGCGAATGGCTCCGACCACTACCAGGCCCTCTTCGTCCTGGGCGTGCTGCTGTTCGTCATCACCTTTGCCGTCAACTTCACCGCGGACCTCATCGTGCGCGGCAGGAGGCAGGCCAAGTGACCCCCGCACCTTCGCACTTCCTCGCCACGGCACGCGAGCAGCAGGCCCTCACCGCCCAGAAGCTGGTCGCTGTCCTCGCCCTGTTCATGACCCTCGTGCTGGTCGTGCCGGTGCTGGTGATCCTCGCCGTGCTGGCCGTCGAGGGCTGGCCCGCACTGTCGACGGAGTTCTTCACCCAGTTCCCGCGCAACAGCATGCGCGCGGGCGGCATCTTCCCCGCGCTCGTGGGCACGCTCTGGCTGGTCGCAGGGTCCCTCCTGCTGGCCGTGCCGCTCGGGGTCGCCGCAGCCATCTACCTCAACGAGTACGCCCGCGACAACTGGCTGACCCGCACCATCCAGACGGCCATCGTCAACCTCGCCGGCGTGCCCTCGATCGTCCACGCACTGTTCGGCGTCGGTGCCTTCGTCCACTTCCTCAAGTTCGGGGCCTCGATCCTGGCTGCCAGCTGCACCCTCGCCGTGATGACCCTGCCCGTGGTGATCGTGGCAACCCGCGAGTCGCTGCAGTCCGTGCCCGTGTCGTTCCGGGCGGCGTGCTGGAGCATGGGTGCGACCCGTTGGCAGACCATCTGGCACGTGGTGCTGCCCAACTCCGGCAGCGGCATCCTCACCGGCATCATCCTCGCGGTCTGCCGCTGCGTCGGCGAGACGGCACCCATCATGTTCACGGGTGCCGCGGTGATGATCAGCGTGCTGCCGGAGAGCGTCTTCGACAAGACGATGGTGCTCTCGCTGCACCTCTACAACATCACCACGCAGATCAGCGGCGTGCCGAGGGAACTGCCCTTTGCCGTCGCGCTCGCACTGATCCTCGTGGTGCTGGCACTCAACTCGGTCGCCATCGGTTTCCGCATGTACCTGCGCAGGAGGAAGAAGTGGTGACCCCCCCCGCGACGACCGGTACCCCACAGATCCGAGTCAAGGACCTCGCGATCAGCTATCGCGGCAAGGTCGCGCTCAGCGGCGTGGACCTCGAGGTGCGGCGCAACGAGATCTTCGGCATCATCGGCCCGGCGAACTCGGGCAAGACGAGCTTCCTGCGCGCCCTCAACCGCATGGACCTGCTCACGCCCGGCATGGTCGTGGACGGCAGCCTCGAGTTCGCGGGGCGCAACCTGCGCGACATCCGCAACGTGTACGCGTTGCGCCGCCTGATCGGCGTGGTGTTCCCGCTGCCGGTGGGCCTGCCATTGTCGGTCTACGACAACGTCGCACTGTCGCCGCGGCTGCGTGGCATCCACCGCAGGGCAGAGCTGGACGTGGTCGTCGAGCGCTGCCTGCGCCGCGCCGCCCTGTGGGACGAGGTCAAGGACCGGCTCACGAGCCTCGGCAGCCTGCTCTCCGGCGGGCAGCAACAGCGCCTCACGATCGCACGCGCACTGAGCCAGGACCCCGAGGTGCTGCTCCTCGACGAGTTCTCGATCGCGGTCGACCCCGTGACCACCATGCGCATCGAGGAGGTCCTCAAGCAGCTGCGCGAGGAGATGACCATCGTGCTGGTGACCAACCTGGTCCAGCAGGCGCGCCGCCTCGCCGACCGCACTGCGTTCTTCCTGGCCGGGAAGTGCGTCGAGATCACCCCCACCGAGGACCTGTTCGCAGGCCGCACCCAGCACCCCAAGACCCGCGACTACCTGGAGGGACGCTTTGGCTGAGACCATGGTGGACTGTGCGGTCGAGGTCCGCGACCTCAACCTCTGGTACGGCAAGTTCCAGGCCCTTTACGAGGTCGACCTCCGCATCGCGCGTGGCAAGGTGACCGCGCTCATCGGGCCCTCGGGCTGTGGCAAGTCGACGTTGCTGCGCAGCGTCAACCGCATCAACGAGCGTCTCGGGTACGTGTCCACCACGGGGACGATCCGGGTGTTCGGCGAGGACATCTACGGCCCCGACATCTCGCGCATCCAGGTGCGCAAGAACATCGGCATGGTGTTCCAGCGCCCCAACCCGCTGCCGCTCTCGATCCGCGACAACGTGCTGTTCGGCCACCGCCTGCACCGCGAGACCGGCGTCTCGCGTGCAGAGGAGGACCGGCTGGTCGAGGAGAGCCTCCGCGAGGTGTTGCTCTGGGACCGGGTGAAGGACCGCCTGCACCGCAAGGCGACCGAGATCTCCCTCGAGGAACAGCAGAAACTGTGCATCGCGAGACTGCTGCCGGTGAAGCCGTCGCTGCTGCTCATGGACGAGCCGTGCTCGGCCCTCGACCCCGAGGCGACCGCTGCCGTCGAGGACCTGGTCTGGCGCCTCCGTGGCAACTACACGATCCTCATCGTCACCCACAACATGGCGCAGGCCCGGCGTGCGAGCGACGAGTGCGTGTTCATGCTGATGGGCCGCGTGGTCGAGCACACGGCCACCGAGGACATGTTCGTGGCGCCGAAGAAGCAGGAGACCGCCGACTACATCGAGGGACGCTTCGGCTGAGCCGCTTTGGCGCGTAGGATCCGCGCATCGTGAGTCGCCCAGGACCGGTACCAGCACAGAGTGGGCGCCTGTCCCCCGCCGTCTCCGCCGGCTACGCGAGTGCCGAGGTCGGCCTGAACGCAGTCGAGACCGCGTTGCGGCTCTACACGCTCGTGTACTACACCGACCGGGTCGGCCTGGACCCCGGTCTCGCAGGCCTTGCCACTGCACTGGGCCTGCTGTGGGACGCGGTCCTCGACACCGTGATGGGAGTGGTCTCCGACCGTACGCGCCACCGCTTCGGCGGCCGCAGGTTCTGGCTGCTCCCTGGCGCACTGGTGCTGGGACTCGGCCTGCTGCTGCTGTTCCAACCGCCGGACCTCGAGGGGCAGGACGCCAAGTTCCTGTGGCTGCTCGGTGCCTACGCCCTGCTGAACTCCGGCATCACCGTGCTGGCCGTCCCCTACACGGCGATGGTCAACGAGATGACGCCCGACCCGCACCAGCGCAGCGTGCTGTTCGGGTGGCGCTTCGCCGCCGCAAACCTCGGTGCCGTGCTCGCCGTCGCGGCACCAGCGGCACTGGTCGGCTCCGACGCACGCATCGTCGACGCCATGGGCCCCACGAGCCTGGGCATCGCAGCCACCGTCGGGGTCGGCGCCCTGGTCGCGTGGTGGTCCACGCGCCACATGCCGCGACTGGATGCCCCGCCGCCCAGCGGGGCAATCGTGACAAACCTCGTGGCGACCCTCGCCAACCCAGCCTTCCGCTGGCTGCTCATCGCCTACGTCGTCGCGACGGCAGGCATCGGCATCAACGGCATCACGGCGCTCTACTACTACGACCACCGTCTCGGCCTGTCCGACGGCCAGGTGCAGACGATGCTGGCCGTGTTCCTGCTGACGTTCACGATCTCACTGCCCGTGTGGATCGGGCTGTCGAAACGGCGCGGCAAGAAGATGCCCACGGTGGTCGGCGCAGTGGTGCTGGGCGTCGCAACGGCCGTGGTCTACCCGCTGCTGCCCGAGGGCAACTTCGCGCTGCCGCTGGTGGTCGGCGCCGTCGGGCTCGGCTTCTTCGTCGGTTCGATCGCGCTGATCGACTCCACGCTCACCGATGTCATCGACCTCGACCTGCTGCACACGCGCACCGACCGCGCCGGCAGCTACTTCGGAATGTGGCGCTTTGCCTCCAAGCTGTCGCGCGCCTCTGCCATGTGGGTCGCTGGCTGGGCACTCGCGCAGGCTGGATTCGTGCCCAACGAGGCGCAGACGGAGGGCACCAAGCTGGCGATCGCGCTGCTCTTCGGACCGGTGGTCGGCGCCTTCTTCCTGTCCGCCGGCATCATCCTGTGGTGCCACCGGTTCGGGCCTGCCAAGCAGCAGCAGGTGCAGCGGCTCCTGGCCCGGCGTCGGCAGGGCCCGCCCGCGTAGGCGGGCAGGCCAGGCCGGGGATCACTGCATGAACAGGATCTCGCGGTACTTCGGCAGCGGCCAGAGCGTGTCGTCGACCATCTTCTCCAGCTCGTCGCTGACCTCGCGCAAACGGTTCACGGCAGGAACCACCTTGTCGCGCAGCGTGGTTGCGTGCTCTGCAGGCGTGCCAGCGTGGTTCTCGGCGTGCTCGAACTCGCTGTTGAGCACGTCGATGGCGGCCACCTGCTGCTCGACGAGGGCGCCGAGCGCGTGCAGCCTGCGCTCCTGGTGCTCGACCTTGAGGCCGGCGGAACGGGCCGCCACGACCCCCTGGGCCACCGTGCCGAGGTGCCGCTGGGCAGCGGGCAACAGCATGGTGCGTGCGATCGAGAGCGCGCTCTGGGCCTCGATCGAGATCGCCTTGCAGTAGGCCTCGAACTGGATGCTCATGCGCGACTCGACCTCCTTGGAGGTCAGCACGCCGTGCTTCTCGAACATGGCCACGTTCTTGGCCGCGCACAGGTTGCCGATCGCGTCCACCGCGTTGCGGAAGTTCGGCAGGCCGCGACGGGCAGCCTCCTCGTGCCACTCCTTCGAGTAGCCATTGCCGTTGAAGATCACGCGCTGGTGCTGCTTGAGCGTCGCCTGCACGATCTCGTTCACGGCGCCCTCGAGGCCCTTTTTGGCCTTCAGCTCGTGGATCTGGTCCGCGATCCAGGCGATGGAGTCCGCAATGATGGTGTTGAGCACCGTGTTGGGACGGGCCGTTGCCTGCGAGCTGCCGACGGCACGGAACTCGAACTTGTTGCCCGTGAAGGCAAAGGGCGAGGTGCGGTTGCGGTCGGTCGCGTCCTTGGGGAGCGGCGGCAGCGCCCCCACGCCGAGGCGCATCTGCTCGCGCTGGCGGTTGCCTGCGCGGGCGCCACTGACGATCCCGTCCACGACCTCGCTCAGCTGCTCGCCCAGGTAGATCGAGATGATGGCGGGCGGGGCTTCGTTGGCGCCCAGCCGGTGGTCGTTGCCGGCATGCGCGATGGAGACGCGCAGCAGGTCGGCATGCAGGTCGACGGCGCGCACCACGGCCGAGAGGAACACGATGAACCTCATGTTGTCCGCAGGCGTGTGGCCGGGCTCGAGCAGGTTGTCACCGTAGTCGGTCGACAGCGACCAGTTGTTGTGCTTGCCCGACCCGTTGATGCCGGCAAACGGCTTCTCGTGGAGGAGGCACTGGAAGCCATGGCGCTGGGCCATCTGCTTGAGCACCTCCATGGTCAGCATGTTGTGGTCGGCAGCGACCGTGCTGCGCTCGAAGATGGGCGCGATCTCGTACTGGCTCGGAGCCACCTCGTTGTGGCGGGTCTTGGCCGGCACGCCGAGGTGCCACAGCTCGCGCTCCACGTCCTGCATGAAGGCGAGCACGCGGGGCTGGATCGAGCCGAAGTAGTGGTCCTCCAGCTCCTGGCCCTTGGGCGGGCGCGCGCCGAACAGCGTGCGGCCCGTCGCGATGAGGTCGGGACGCAGCAGGTAGAAGTCGCGGTCGACGAGGAAGTACTCCTGCTCGCAGCCGAGGGTCGGGTAGACGAAGTGCACCTTCGTGTCACCCAGCTCGCGCAGCAGCCGCACCGCCTCGCGGTTGAGGGCCTCTGCGCTGCGCAGCAGCGGGGTCTTCTCGTCGAGTGCCTCTCCGGTCCACGAGCAGAATGCCGTGGGGATGCACAGCGTCGAGCCGTTCTCGGTCACGCGGATGAAGGCCGGCGAGGTGGGGTCCCACGCGGTGTAGCCGCGCGCCTCGAAGGTGGCGCGCAAGCCGCCGCTGGGGAACGAGCTGGCGTCCGGCTCGCCCTTGATCAGTGCCTTGCCGCTGAACTCCATCAGCACGCGGCCACCCTCGACGTTGAGGAAGCTGTCGTGCTTCTCGGCCGTGAGACCGGTCATCGGCTGGAACCAGTGTGTGAAGTGCGTGGCCCCGCGCTCGATCGCCCACTCCTTCATCGCGTTGGCGACGAGGTCCGCCAGCGCGGGGTCGAGTTCATGGCCGGAGTCCATGCAACGCTGCAGTGCACGCCAGGCGGAGTCGGGCAGGCGGCTGCGCATCTGCTCGAGGCCGAAGACGTCCTTGCCGAAGGTGTCGGGGACGCGTGCGGACTGGGGCGGGTTGGACGGAGCCTTCTTGCAGGCAATGCTCTGGATGGCGGCGGCGCGGGCGGGCGTGGTCACGGGAAACCTCCGGGTGCGATTTCGACGGCAAACAAGGTAGGGATCCCCCCACCGCCGCGCCACGGTGCAGGCATCCATCCCGGGGCCGCGGGAGCGCCTGGCCGACCCGCGCGTGGAACCGTTTCCACACCGGTGTGGAGACCCCTGCTCCGGGCCACCACGGACCCGGGGCAAGGCGCCCATGCCAGCGACCGCCGCGGTCCCCGGGCTCTCGGGGGCCACGGCGCCTCGGTCCCGCCTCGGTCCGCAACCTGGCCGCGACCTCCGCTCTGCGGTGATGCCGCGCCGATGGATCCGTTACACTCCCGACCCACGGGAGCCCGTCCATGCGCAACCTGAAGCAACAGTGCATCCTCTTGGCCGCAGCCGTCCTTGCCGGCCTGACGGCGCCGATGGCATGGGCACAGGCCCCGAAGGAGAGCGTCCAGCAGGGCCTTCCCGCGGCCAGGGTCCGGGCCGAGGCGGCACGCATCGACCAACTGCTGGAGCAGGGCCTCCGCCGCGCCGGGGTCCAGCCGGCTGCCGAACTCGACGACCTCACGTTCGCCCGGCGCGCCCACCTCACCGTGGTCGGACGGGTCCCCACCCTCGCCGAACTGGACGCCTTCCTCGCCGACGGGTCGCCGGACCGCCGCTCGGCACTGCTCGACCGGCTGCTCGACTCCCCCGGGCGCACCGCCCACGAGACCAACTGGTGGGCCGACCTGCTGCGCGCACGCACCCGCCTGATGCGCCAGGTCAGCGGCGAGCCGTTCCTCGACTGGATCCGCAGCGCGATCGCAGCGGACATGCCCTACGACGAGTTCGTGCGGGCCATGCTGACGGCAGAGGGCCCTGCCCACGAGCGCGGCAACGGGGCCACGGGCTTCCTGCTGCGCGACCTCGGCATGCCGCACGACGCCATGGCCAACACGCTGCGGCTGTTCCTCGGCACGCGGCTCGAGTGCGCCCAGTGCCACAACCATCCCAGCGACAAGTGGACCCAGAAGCAGTTCTTCGAGATGGCCGCCTTCTTCGGCGGCATCCAGTACCGCAGCCCCGGCGCGACTGCTGCCGCGGCAGCCAAGGTCCGTGAGATCGCGCGCGGTGGCTCGCGCGCGGAGCAGCAGGCCGCGCGCCAGATCCTGCAGAACCTCGATGCGGGCATCCAGGGCACGGGCACCGGTGTCGAACGCCTGCCGGACGACTACAAGTACGACGACGCCAAGCCGAAGGAGCCGGTGTTCGCCAGCACCATCTTCGGTGCGGACGTGAAGCTCCCCAGGCCGAAGGCCCAGGAGACGGCGGCCCGGCCGCGCGCGCGGCAGGCGCCGCGTGCGAGCGCGACCCCGGCCACACCGGTGGAGTCCCGCAACCGCTTCGCGGAGTGGCTCACGGCGCGAGACAACCCGCGCTTCGCGCAGGTCATCGCCAACCGCGTGTGGCAGCGCACCTTCGGACGCGGGCTGGTCGAGCCCGTCGACGACCTGCGCGACAGCACCAAGCCGCTCGACCCGGCGCTCCTCGACCACCTTGCCTCGCTCGTGCGCGAACTCGACTGGGACCTGCGCCAGTTCCAGCGGGTGCTGCTCAACACCAAGCTGTTCCAGCGCGCAGCAGTGGAACACGACAACGGCAGCCTCGAGCCGTTCCAGTTCGCTGGGCCGCTCCTCCAGCGCATGACCGCGGAGCAGATGTGGGACTCCATGCTGGCCCTGGTGATGGACGACCTCGACCAGCGGCTGCGCCCGAGCGACGCACGCGCGAAGGACGTCTACGAGCGGTTCGACGAGGTCGCACGGGCCGACGAGACGGCCCTCGAGGAGATGGTCGAACGCGCCGGGCTCCGCGTCAGCGACCCACAGGCGTTCCAGGCGCAACAGCGCGAGCGAGCGCGGCAGGAGGCGGAGAAGCGCCTTGCGGAGCAGAAGGGCCTCGAGGAGCGGGCTCAGCCGCTGTTCCGTGAGTACCTCGCAGCACGGCGCCGCGGCGACCTGATCGCGAGCCAGAAGCTCGCCGACGAGATCCGCGCCCTCGGCTTCACCATCCCCGGGGAACGACTGCAACGAGTCGGTGCCGCGAATGCGAACGACAACAGCCTGATGCGGGCCGTCGACCTGCCCCAGCCGGCGCCGGCGAGCCACCTGCTGCGGCAGTTCGGCCAGTCGGACCGGGAGACCGTGGACGGCGCCAGCCGCGAGGGCTCGGTGCCACAGGTGCTCACCCTGATGAACGGGTTCCTCGACCAGCGGGTGCTGGCAGCCGGGTCGGCCCTGCGCCGCGACCTCGAGGCAGCCGACACCGCCACGGCGAGGGTGGAGGTCGCCTACCTGACCGTGCTCTCGCGCAGGCCCAGCGAGGCCGAACTCGACGAGTGGCGGTCGATCCTCACGGTGGAGAAGGACCAGGGCGTGCGCGACCTGGTGTGGGTGCTGTGCAACAGCAACGAGTTCAAGTTCGTGCAGTGAGTCCGACCAAGAGGTGATGCGATGAACCTTCGATCCCTTCCCTTTGCCCGCTCGCTTGCGTCGCGCAGGGCATTCGTCCAGGGTGCGGCGGCTGCATTCCTCGGACTGCGTGCCACGTCCTCGCCCACCGGGATGCTGCTCGGCCAGGACCCGGTGACGGGGCCACCGCTGCTCGAGCACGCACGCGCACGCCACGTCATCTACCTCTTCATGCGCGGCGGCATGTCGCAGATCGACACCCTGGACCCGAAGCCGGGCTCACCCACCCAGGGACCGGTGGAGGCCATCGCGACCCGTGCCGACGGCATCCAGCTCAGCCAGCACCTGCCGTTCCTCGCGCGCCAGATGGACAAGGCCTGCCTCGTCCGCTCGCTGAGCTCGACGCAAGGGGCCCATGCACAGGCCCAGTACCTGATGCGCACCAGCTACGACCTGCGGGGAACCATCCAGCACCCGAGTCTCGGCGCCTGGGCCAACCGCATGGCGGGCAAGCTCAACCCGACGCTGCCCGGCCACGTGGTGGTCGGCGGCAACAACATGCCGACCAGCGGGTTCTTCCCGCCGCAGTTCCAGGCACTGCCCATCGGCGACGCGAGCCGCGGGCTGCAGAACTCGAAGCTGCCGAACGGCATCGACGACAGCCGCTTCACGACCCGCCTCGAGCGGCTCGCCGCCGCCAACCAGGCGTTCGAGGAACGCTACCGGGGCCGTGAGGTGCGCGCCTACTCGGAGATGTACGAGGACGCCGTGCGCCTCATGCGCTCCAGCGACCTGGCCGCGTTCGACACCGAGCGCGAGCCCGAGTCGGTCCGCACGGCCTACGGCGACGGGGCGTTCGGCCGCGGGTGCCTCCTCGCGCGCCGCCTGGTCGAGCACGGCGTGCGGTACGTGGAGGTGGTGGCCGATGGTTGGGACACCCACAACGACAACTTCGACGAGTTGGAGGAAAAGCTGCCTGCAGTCGACCGTGGGGTCGCTGCGCTCCTTGCCGACCTCGATGCGCGGGGCCTGTTGGACCGGACGCTCGTGGTCCTTGCCACCGAGTTCGGCCGCACGCCGGAGATCACCGGCAACAACGGCCGCAACCACTACCCCAAGGCCTTCAGCGCCCTGCTCGCGGGTGGCGGCGTCAAGCGCGGCCACGTGCACGGTGCCACGGACGCGCAGGGCCGCGAGGTCACCGGCGAACCGGTGGGCATCCAGGACTTCAATGCAACGATTGCGTACGCCCTTGGCCTGCCCTTGGACCATGTCGTAATGGCTCCCAGCGGGCGGCCCTTCAAGGTCGCAGACAAGGGCCAGCCCGTCGTGTCGCTGTTCGCATGACCCCGAGAAACCCCATGAAGACCCACCTGCTCTCGCTGGCCGCCCTCGCTGCGGCCCTCGCTCCCCTCGCCGCCCAGGACAAGGCCGTCTCGTTCGAGACCCACGTGCTGCCGATCCTCGAGAAGAACTGCGTCGAGTGCCACCGCACCGAGTACGTCGACGAGAACGGCAAGAAGGTTCGCCCCAAGGGCGGCCTCGTGCTCGACACCAAGGCCGGCATCATGGCGGGCCGCAAGAAGAAGCCCGTGATCGTCGCGGGCAAGCCTGAGCAGAGCGAGCTCTACGAGGTGGTCACCCTGCCGGACGAGGACGAGGACCGCATGCCGCCCAAGGACAAGAAGGCTGCGCTGTCCGCCGCGGACAAGGAGGTCCTGAAGAACTGGATCGCAGGTGCCAGCGACGTCGAGAAGATGTTCGGCACCTGGGAGGGCAAGCCCAGCGGTGGCGCCAAGAAGGCCGAGGAGAAGAAGACCGAGGAGGGCACCAAGGAAACGCCTCGCAAGGGCGAGGTGCCTGCTCGTGGCAAGCCCACGGGCGAGACGCCGGCGCGAGGCGAGAAGCCCACCGGCCAGAAGCCCGAGGGTGGCACTCCTGCCGCTGACCCTGCCGGCGGCCGCGGCCGCGGGGAGTGACCGTGCCCCGCCGAGGTCGGCACCCATCTGCCACCGTGGTCGCAGCAGCACTGCTCGCGCTGCCGCTCGCTGCGCAGGGTGTCGACTTCGAGCGCTCCGTCCTGCCCATCCTGCAGAAGCACTGTGTGGAGTGCCACCGCACGGCCCACACCGACGCATCCGGCAAGCAGGTGCGGCCCAAGGCCGGCCTCGCACTCGACACGCGCGCAGGGATCCTTGCCGGCCGGCGCGGCAAGCCCGTGCTGGTGGCTGGCAAGCCCGACGAGAGTGAACTCCACCAAGTCGTCTCGTTGCCCGACGACGACGAGGACCGCATGCCGCCCAAGGACAAGAAGGCGGCGCTGTCGGCACGCGAGAAGGACGTGCTGAAGCAGTGGATCGCCTCGGCAAAGGACACGGCATCCATGTTCGGCAGCTGGGAGGGCAGCGCCCCCGCCACGGCGGCGGCCGCAGGCGCCAAGGACGGGACGAAACGGGCAGGAGCACCGGCCAACGGGAGCGGTGCCGAGACGTTCTGGACCGACCTTGCCAAGGGCCTCGCGCCCGTCGACCTGTCCGTGCTGCGGGAGCTCGAGGGCAAGGCACAGTTCGGACCGGTCGCACACGACAGCCCGCTGCTGCGGGTGAGCTTCCTCGGCAACGAGCCCGCCACCACCGATGCCGTGGTGGCCGTGCTTGCCGCGGTCGCCCCCAACGTGGCGGTGCTGGACCTCGGTCGCACCAAGGTGACCGATGCCTCGGCCAAGGTGCTGGCCTCGATGTCCCGGCTGGTGGAACTCGACCTGCGCGAGACGTCGGTCGGCGACGAGACGGTGCGCGCGGTCGCGGCCTTGGCGCAGCTGCGCACGCTCAACCTGTTTGCCACACAGGCAGGCGATGCGGCCATGGACGCACTGGTTGCAGCCACTGCACTCGAGAGCGTGCACGTGTGGCAGTCGAGAGTGGGTGCCGAGGCGGTGACGCGGTTGCGCGCAGTCAGGCCTGCGCTGCGCGTAGTGTTCGCACCCGACCTGCCAGAGCCTGCCGAGGGCGAGGTTGGCCGCGGCCGCAGGCGCAACTGACCCACGGACTCAGCCGTCGTGGTGGTACGGGTGGCCTGCGAGGATGGTCCCCGCCCGGTAGAGCTGCTCCACCAGCAGGACCTGCGCCAACCGGTGCGGGAGGGTGAGGCGCGAGAGCGACAGCACGCGGTCGGCACCAGACCGGTCGGCGTCCTCGAACCCGTGGGCGTCCGCCACCAGGAAGTCGAGTTGCCGCACCGAACGGTCGCGGTAGCTGCGGAGCCAGCCGGCAAGTTCCGTGCTGCTCGGCTGCGTCCCGCGCTCGTCCAGCACGATGTGCGGCGTGACGGCCTTCGCCCGCAGTGCAGCCATGTCTCGGACGTGGAGGAGCTCGACCGGCAGGAAGGACCGCGAACGCTTGGTCCACTCCGCCACCAGCGCCTCGAGCGCGGTGTCCTTGAGCTTGCCGACGGCGAGGATCCTGAGCTTCACGGTGCCGTCGCCATCCCGACTACGGGCAGCCGCTCACGAGGTTGCCAACGCGCACGCGCAAGCCATTGCTCAGGTCGAAGGCCGAGAGCAGGGCCCCACCCGTGCGCAGGTTGAATGCCTGGAAGTCGAGGGACATCCCCTCGAGCGAGGGACTGTTGGGCACTGCAAGGCTCGCGCCTGCCGTGCCTGCAGCATCGCTCACAGCCATGATCGGGCTGCTGGCCGTGGCCAGGCTCGACGAGTAGAGGGTGCAGCCGGCTGCGAGCTGCGTGCTGCCCTGGCTGAAACTCATCACGAAGCCGACGGGCACGCCCACGGGATTGCCGCTGCAGCCCAGGCTGAACGACGCGTTGCCGATCGTTGCACGCGCCGGGGCACCTGCTCCGTAGAGCACGGGTGGCACCGGGCTGCCGCAACCAGCGCCGAGGACCTGGTTGTACAGGCCGAGCGGCGCAGTGCCCTGCACCTGCACGGTGAGCGCACCCGGGCCGATGTCGTGCTGGTCGAGCGACAACGCCTGGCCCACCACCGGGGCCGCGTCACTCTCGAACCAGAAGTTGAAGAGTGCGTTCCAGCGGAGCGGGTTGCCGTTGGTGGTGAAGGTGATCTCGGCACCGCTGCGTGCTGCCGTCCACTGGTTCAGCGGGTCCTGGTCGATGTCACGGAAGCCGAGGTTGACCACGCGCGCCTGGGGGCAGACCGGGATGCGGAACGCACCGAGGCCACGGTCGTTGTCGCGGTTGTGGATCGCGTACTCGTAGCGGTACAGCCCGTTCACGGGGCCGGTCACCTTCACGGCCACGTAGAAGCGGCCGTCGTCGTTGCCGTTGGTGGCGGACGTCACCGTGGCTCCGGACCAGCGCTGCAGGATCGTGCCGTTGATGTAGAAGCCCGTGTCCGCGAACTGCCACCGCGTGCCGTTCCACGTCGGCACGACGCCGCGGGAAGCCATCGTGTTGAGGCGGTTGATCTCGGGCTCGCCGGGGCAGATGTAACCCGACAGGTAGTAGAACTGGGCACCCGGCACCAGCCAGTCGGCATCGTGCACGGAGGACTGGTGGTTCACCGTCGCGTTGAGGGCCGAGGCCTGCGACTGGGTCAGGCTGCGGATGCCGTCGCAAGCCTGCGCCGGGCTGACCGCAGGCTCACCGCGGTCGAAGAACGAGCACTGTGGGACCCACGTGCCGAGCCACGGGTCGACCTCGTCGGGCGGGCCGAGCCAGTAGTGGTCGACGGCCTGGTAGTTGGCGTACGTGTCCGAGCAACCGACCTCGACCTGGTTGTAGTTGCCCGGCCCCGCACACGAACCGCAGGTGCTGGGGTCGTTGCTGGAACCGAACGTGTGCTTCACGCCGCCGCGACTCGAGATCTGGACGAAGCGGCCGTCCGACTCGCGGCACACCATGTAGTGGATGAACGAGTGGTCCGGGTTCATTGCCGCGGTGAACGGGATGGGCGCCGTGCCGCGGTTGCACACCGTGGTCCATGCACCCATCGCGCCACGGCCGTTCGGGTAGGTCCCGACGCGCTGGTACTGCTCCAGCGCCCACGTGTTGACCAGCATCAGGTCCCGGCCAGCAACGGCGTTGGACTGGGCGCGCAGGCTGCCCGTGGGTGCCGCCGCGAGCGCGAGCAACGAGACGCAGAGGAGGCGGGAAGGACGCAGCATGGGAGACGCCTTTCTTCGGTGGGACGGGCGCGAGCGTACCGCACGCCGCGCCGTGCAGACCGTCCGGGGCAACACGTTGCAGAAAAAAGGCGCGACAGGGGCGGCGCCGCGTGCTAGGCTTCTCCCCGCACGAAGAGTTGGGCTCACGCCCATGCCAACCTGCCTCCCGGGCAAGGTGGATCGCCTTCGCGAGTGCGGCTGCAGGATCTCCTGCAGCAAGCAAACGGGAAGCGACCCCATGGCATGGCTGATCCCTGCCCTGCGTGCCGGTCTGCAGGCCACCGCGAAGTGCCGGCGTCGCCGATTTAAGACCACTTGCGGGCGACTCACCAAGTGCAGCTAAAGCGTCGGTTGCGCCCTTCCGTCCGGGCCTGCCGCGCAAGCGGCATCGGGACGGGAGAGACGCACCATGCACTCCGGACTGTTCGGCCGACTCGGGATCGTCGGCCTGGCCTCGCTGGAGGCCCCCATCCTCGCGGCACTCGCCACCGAGACGCCGCTCTTGTTGATCGGCCCGCACGGGACCGCCAAGACCCTGTTGCTCACGCGCATTGCCGAGGCGCTCGGGCTCCCGTTCCGGCACTACAACGCGAGCCTCCTCAACTTCGACGACCTGGTCGGCTTCCCGCTGCCCACGCCGCAAGGCGGTCTCGAGTACGTGCGCACCCCCGCCACGATCTGGGGCGCGGGCGCCGTGGTGTTCGACGAGGTGAGCCGCTGCCGGCCGGAGGTGCAGAACAAGCTGTTCCCCATCGTGCACGAGAGGCGTGTGCAGGGGATCGAGCTCGAGGGGCTCGTGCACCGCTGGGCCGCGATGAACCCGCCCTCGGGCGAGGACGCGGACAACGGCTACTCGGGCTCCGAACCGCTCGATGCCGCGCTCGCCGACCGGTTCGGCTACGTCGTCAGCATGCCGGACTGGCGCGACTTCACGCCAGCGGACCGGGTGGCACTCATCCGTGCGGCAGAGCACGTGCAGGACGGCACCGGCGCGGCAGGCCTGCGCTCCGCGCTGGACCACACGCGCAGGCTGGTTGCCGGCACGAGTGAGGCGTTCCGTGAGCAGGTCGCTCAATACGTCTCGCTGGTCTGCTCCCTGCTCGCGCAGGCAGGCATCGAACTCAGTGCCCGTCGCGCGGGGATGCTGCACCGCGCGGTGATTGCAGTGGGTGCGGCGACGCGAGCGCTCGACCCGGAGTCCACGGCCAAACATGCCGCGCTCGTGGCCCTGCGTTGCTCGATCCCCCAGCGTGCACAGGGGATCCCGGTGCCCGAGACCAAGGTCCTGATCGCCCACCGCGAGGCCTCCAAGGCTGCAGTCCTCGAGCACGACAACCCGCTGCACGCCATCCTCTGCGCACGCGACCCGGTCGAGCGGCTGCGGCTGGCGGTCGGCGCACCCGGCCTGCCCCGCGAGGAGTTCTCCCGCGTCACCGGCGACGTGCTCGCATTGTTGCCACACGGGGCCCGCGAGGCTGCAGTGGTCCACCTGTTCGAGACGGGTGCCATCGGGCGCCTCAACGCAGCCCTGGCTGCGCAGGCCGGGGACAGCTATGCACGGATCGCGTCGACGCCCGTCTTCAGCGAGGCCCTCGACGGCAAGAGCTCGCGGCACGAGGCGTGGAACCGGCTGAAGGACCTGCTGTCCAGGCTCGACCCGGCCCAGCCTCGCGCCCACCTGCAGGCCAACGCGGTCGTCTCGCTGTTCGCCGGCAAGAAGCTGGCAACGCCTGCCGACGTCGAGGCCGCCTTCGGCGCATTCGCTGCCACCGACCAGCGACTGGGGGCCGCATGAACCCGGAGCAACCCGAGTTGCTGCACAACATGAGTGTGCCGCCCAAGACCGTGGTCCGCTTCGACGGCCTCGGCGCCGCACCCACCGGGCCCGCAACGACGCCAACCCTGCTGCGGCATCACGGCACCCCGTTGGGTTTCAGGCTCGGCAACGACGTGCTGGAGCTCAAGCCTGCCAAGTTGCTGCGCCTGGTCGACCCCACCAGCAGGATCCGGGTCCATGCCCAGGCAGAGGCCGAGCTCGCACGGCGCATCGACGCGCGAGCGCAGGAGCTGCAGCTGCCCGACGGCTGCCTCGTGACCCCCTGGCACGAGACGCATGCAGCACCGTGGCCCGACGTGCTCACGACCCTTGCCGTGCTGTCGAAGTGCACCGACACGGTCTGGCTGCGCGCCAAGCCACCCTCGCTCGAGGTCGCGCGCGCCAGGGTCCTCGTGTCGCTGCTCGTGCCACCGGCCTTCGCAGCTGCCGTCCCGGCGGCAGGAGGCACGGCCCATGGCTGAGAGCCTCCAGACCCGCATCCTCGATGCCTTCCCCAACGGCAGCTACTCGCTGGTTGCCATGCTCCGCATCCTCGAGATCGTCGAGACCACGGCAGTGCCCACGGCAGCAGTGGAGTGCGTGGCGCAACCTCGCCTCCTCGTCAACCCGGAGTTCGTCGCACGACACGCGGCCACGCCCGAGAAGCTGCTCGTGCTCGTCATGCACGAGCTGCACCACGTCCTGCTCGGTCACACGACGCTGTTCCCACGCATCACGAGGGTGCAGAACTTCGTCTTCGACGCGGTGGTGAACGGGCTCGTGTGCCGCATGTTCCCACGGCCCGAGCACACGGCCTTCTTCCGCGACTACTACTCCCCGGACCTCTTCCCGGAGTGCCTGCTCGCGCCCCCACCCGGCTGGCCCAACGGCACCGTGCGCATGGCGCCTGGCGTGCGCAGGCTCCACGCGCGCCAGGCCACGCGCGTGCACGAGGTGCACCTGGCCCTCTACTCCCAGACCGGCGCCAGCTACCAGGAGGTCCACGACCTGCTGCCGGGGCTGCTCCTCAAGCCGGGCAGGGGCAAGACCTCCGGCGCCGACCTGCTGGCCGACCTGCCGCTCCTCGGCAACCACGCACCAGAGGATGCCTCGGGCCACACCCTGGAGAAGTCGTCGCCCGTGTTGTTCGACCTCGTCCGCGAGGTCGTCGAGCAGTGGCCGCAGCCGCCCACGCCCATCAAGGGCCGGTCGCTCGCGGACCTGCTGCCACCGACCCTGTTGCAGGTGCGCAAGCCGAACCAGCGCGCACGACTGCGGTCGCTGATCCGGCGCGTGGCCGAGGCACGCAACCACGGCTGCCTGCCCCGTCTCGCGACGACGCCTGCCGTGTTCCAGTCGGCCGTGCCGCGGCTGGGGCGCCGGAGCATCGTGCTCCGCGCGCTCGGCGCCACCACGCTCCTCCACGACGCGGAGTCCGGCGTCCGCCGCAGGACGGCCAAGGGTGCGCTCGTGCACGTCTACGTCGACGTGTCCGGCAGCATGGGCAGCGTGCTGTCCGACCTCTACGGCGCCGTCGTCGAGTGCCAGGACCTGCTCCACCCGAAGGTGCACCTGTTCTCGACCAAGGTCGTGGACATCACGCGCGAGCAACTGCGCGCAGGCGTCCGCAAGAGCACCTTCGGCACGTCCATCGACTGCGTGGCAGAGCACATGGCGAAGAACCGTGTGCGCCGCGCACTCCTCGTCACGGACGGCTTCGTCGGCGCGCCACTGGGTGAGCACCTCGCCACCCTCAAGCGTGTCCGCCTTGCCGTCGCCTACGCCGGCACATCCGTCCACCGTGGCGACCTCGATGCCGTCGCCAACCACTCCATCGACCTCTGAGCCAACCACGCCATGACCACTGCACTGTTCCCTGCCGAGTTCGTCTTCCCCGGCCACCCCGACAAGCTCGCCGACGCCGTCGCCGACGCGCTGGTCCAGGCGGCCACCAGTCTCCACCACCGCGCCCTCGCAGGCGTCGAGGTCGCCGTGCACTGCAACCGCGTGCACGTGACCGGACGCATCGCCTGCCCGGGTGCCGAGTCGATCGACGTGCCTGCGCTCGTGCGCGACGTCTACCGCAGCGCCGGCTACGACGAGTCCTGGCAACCGGCACCCGAGTCCCTCTTCGTCGACCCGAGCCTCTGCCTCGGGCCGTTCGAGGAGGGCGAGGATGCGTTCCGCAAGGTCTCCGACGACCAGGCGATCTGTGTCGGGTACGCGAGTCCGTGGGAGGCGACCAACCACCTGCCGGTGGAGCACTGGCTCGTGGGGCGCCTCGCCCGTCGCCTGCACGCGCTGCGGCACCAGAGCCCCCACCTCCAGCTCGGTCCCGACGGCAAGGTCGTGGTCACGCTGGCCGAACGTCACCAGGGAGGCTCCCCCTCCTTCCACGTCGACTCGTTCAGCTGCTCGCTGCAGCAGCGCGCCGATGCGGATGCCATCGGCCTGCACCGGGCCGTCCGCATCGCCGCGGCGGAGGAACTTGCGGCCTGCGCCGCCGAGTTCCCGGTGCTCTCGCCCCAGCTGCCCGACTCGCTCACCGTCAACGGCGCAGGCGCCTTCGAGGTCGGCGGGCCCGAGGGGGACAACGGGCTCTCTGGCAAGAAGCTCGTGGTCGACGCCTACGGCCCGCGCGTCCCCATCGGCGGCGGGGCGTGGTCCGGCAAGGACTTCTTCAAGGCCGACCGCGCCGGCGGCCTGCACGCACGCAGGCTCGCGAAGGCGATCGTGCGCCTCGGCATCGCCCGCGAGGCAACCGTCCACCTCGGCTGGTTCCCGGGCGACCGCAATGCCCGCGTGCTGCGTGCGACAGGCGAGGCAGGCCAGTTGCTCGACGTGGCCGCGTTTGCACGCGCCTTCGACCTGAGTCTCACGCGCAGTGGGAATGCCTACGCGGAACGCGACCTGGTCGAGCTCGCTCGCTGGGGCCACTTCAGCAGTCCGGCCCATGCATGGGAGCGCGTCGAGCGGCTATGAGCACGGCATGGCGCCTTGCGCGCCGTGCCCGACGAGAGTCCCCCATGTCCATCCGCAACGGCCTGTTCTCCTCCGAGTCCGTCTCCGAGGGCCATCCCGACAAGCTCGCCGACCGCATCAGCGATGCCGTGCTCGACGAGTTCCTGCGCCTGGAACCCGATGCGCGCGTCGCCTGCGAGACGCTGCTGGCCGACCAGGACGTGGTCGTCGCCGGGGAGTTCCGCACGCGCGAGCCCGCGAACTTCCACCGCGTGCGCGACAAGGTGGTCGGCATCGTGGCCCGCGTGCTGGCGGACACCGGGTACACCGATGCCGAGAGCGGCATCGACCCGTGGCAGTGCCAGGTGCAGGTGCACTTCCACGGCCAGTCGCAGGACATCGCACGCGGCGTCGACCGCGCTGGCGGCGTCCTCGGCGCCGGCGACCAGGGCATGATGTTCGGCTACGCCTGCGACGAGACGCCCGAGCTCATGCCGGCACCGGTCGTGTACGCACACCGTCTCGTGCGCAGGCAGGCCCAGGTCCGCAAGGAGGGCCACCTGCCCTGGCTGCGTCCCGATGCCAAGTCGCAGGTCACGTTCCGCTACGTCGACGGCAGGCCGGTGGCCGTCGAGACGGTGGTCCTCTCCACCCAGCACGCAGCCGACGTGTCACAGGAAGAGCTGCATGCCGAGGTGCGCCGGCACGTCATCGACCCCGTGGTGCCGAGGGAACTGCGCAGCAGCAACTACCGCGAACTGGTCAACCCCACCGGCCGGTTCGTCACCGGCGGGCCGCGCGGCGACACTGGACTCACGGGTCGCAAGATCATCGTCGACACCTACGGCGGCTCGGCGCCCCACGGCGGCGGCGCCTTCTCGGGCAAGGACCCGTCCAAGGTCGACCGCAGCGCCGCGTACATGGCGCGCTTCCTCGCCAAGCAGGTGGTCGGCCGCGGCTGGGCGCGCAAGGCACTGGTGCAACTGGCCTACGCGATCGGGGTGGCGGAGCCGGTGAGCTTCGTGGTCGACACCGAGGGCACCGCTGGCGGCATGACCGATGCCGAGGTCACGGAGCGCTTGCGCAAGGAGTTCGAGCTCACTCCCGCCGCCATCCTGCGCACCCTCGACCTGCGGCGCCCCATCTACTTCCCCACCGCCGCCTATGGCCACTTCGGTCGCACGGACGAGGGGTTCCCGTGGGAAGTGGTGCGCTGAGAGCGCGCGGCGAAGCACTGGAGACGAGCGCGCCCGGCACACCGCAGGGGCGCGCCGGGCGCGGGGAACCGGGCCTTGCGGGCCCAGTCGCTCAGAACGTCTGCAGGAAGAAGCGCAGGGCGTTGGAGGACTGGATCACGCCACTGGCCGTGTCGAACGAGAGGCCCTGGCCGAAGAACACCAGGCCGGCGAGCGACGGGCTGTTGGGCACGTTGAGCGTGTAGGTCGCGCTGCCCGGCGTCGTGGGCACCACCAGGTTGGTGGAGGTCGGCACCACGTACTGGTTGCAGGTGGGAGCCACGGGCAGCGGCACGCCACCGGGGATGTCGCTGAAGCCGAGCACGTAGAAGGCCAACGCCGTGGTCGGCATGTTGGTCAGGTCGAGGTTGACCGTCGACGGCAGGATGGGCGCACCCGAGGAAGCGAGGGCGAGGGCTGGCGTGCCGCAGCCCGCGCCGATGCTGCGCGCGGTGGCGGGCAGGGCCAGCGAGAACGTGAAGGCCTGGATGCCCTGGTTGGAGTTCATGGCGTACACGGTGGCCGTGCTGCCGGTGATTGCGCCCCACTGCACCGCACCGGTGCCGTTGCCGTTGGCGCTGAGGGCGCCCGAGGTCGCGGTGCCCGAGGCCAGCAGGGTGGGCGAGGTCGGGAAGCTCACGTCGTACACGGACAGGATCGACGAGTTGGAGTCGAGGATCGCGAGCACCGGCGTGCCGTTGATCACCGCGTAGTCCATGGCGCGCTGGGCAGCGCTGGTGGTGATCGCGGCAACCACGTTGGCGGTCGAGGTGGCGGTGTTGAAGTCCGTCATGTACGCCGTCGCGCCCTGGGAACCCACCACCGTGTCCTGGTCGACCCAGGTCAGGCCGAGCCGGTAGCCGTTGGAGGTGGCAATCGTTCCGGGGATCCCCGTGAAGGACGAGGCCGTGTTGCTGGCGTCCGTCGAGCCGACGTGGAACTGGCTGTTGGAGCCGGGCAGCGCGGTGGAGCTGTTGGAGCCGGCAGCAGCCCAGCGCACGGGCGTGGACGGCGTGCCGCCGGTCACGGCAAAGGAGTCACCCACGCGGTTGGTGTTGGTGAGCAGGCTGTCGAAGGCCACCGAGGGTGGCACGGCCACGACCTCGGCGACCCACTTGTAGACCTTGAAGTTGGCGGCCGCGGAGGTGCTGAGGTTGCAGGCGTAGATGGTGCCGTCTGCACCACAGTCCACCAGGTTGAGGGTGAAGGTGCCGCCCGCGACGCCGGTGGTGTCGAGGCCGCCGAGGTCCGCACCGGTGGCTCCGTTGAGGATGCGCAGGCCCGGGGCCACGGCGCGGCTGCAGAGGATCAGGTTGCCGGTGGCAGGGTTGTAGGCGAGACCGCGCTCGAGGTTGCCCGTGCCGAGGTAGGTCGACGACCCGGGCTGCAGCCAGCCGTTGGTGCCGAAGGTGGCAAGGGGCGTGAGGGTCGACTGGGCGAAGAGGCTGCCGGTGCCGCACAGGGAAGCGACGGCCAGCGCGAGGACGAGGTTGGCGGGACGGGACATGTGGAGCTTGGTGGGAACGGGGTTGGGAATGGAGAACGGCTCGGTTTCGCGCGCGCGCTCGAACCCGATGCGGGAGAGACGGCTTCCGTTGAGGAAGGGTACCCTTGCCCGCGGCGGAAGGAGGTTCGCAGACCCCCTGCAAACCGTCCACCCCCCTGTCCCGGCCGGGTGCCGACCGCATTGCGCCTTGCCACGGCAGTGCTCCCGGCCATGTCGGTCCAGCGCAACTCAGGGCGTGCGCAGCACCCGCGTCTCCACCACCTGCTCGACCTCGGTCCAGTGGGTCTTGTACTCCATCCACGGACCCATGTCGTAGCGCAGCGCACCCTCCTCGCAGAGCCAGCGCAGTTGCTCGTGCTGCAGCAGGTTGCCCACCGAGTGGCGGCTCCAATCCTCGGCGTAGCTGAACTGCTGGCCGCGGTAGTGGCCGCCCGCCATCCCGCCGAACACGAAGCCGATGTCCTGCCCTTGCGCGCGGGCGAACACCACGCGCCCGTCCCCTGCCGCGGCGAGCCGCCGCAGCATCGTGCCGTAGAACGGACTCGACCATCCCTCGGCCATCCCGCACTCGCCGATGCCCTTCCAGCTCTTCCGCTCCACGGCCAGCATGCGCTCGTACACGGCTGCTGCCTCTGCTGCCGTGCGCGGCACACGGCGCTCGAACTCGATGCCGAGTTCCGCCGCGCGGCGCAACGTCGCGCGCAACCGCCTGCGGAAGTGACCGCTGCGGCGGCCGAGCCAGCCGTCCATGCCGCCTTCCAGCGACGCGCTCTGCAGCACCACGCGCCGGTGCCGCACCAGGTCGAGGCGCGCCGCGAACTCGCGGCCGAGTTCCCGCACCAGCGGGCTTGATGCCACGAGCCCGCTGAGCAGCAGGCCGAACGGCGTGCCCTTCTCCTCCAGCGGCGCGAGGAACTCCGCCAGCACGGCCACCGGTTCGGTGCCGAGCAGCGGGCAGCCGAAGTGCCACAGCGACTCGACGGGCTCGAACACCCGCACCCCGTCGCCGCGCGGCACCTCGGCAAGTGCCACGAAGCCGTGCTCGCCCTCGACCAGGTGCAGCCGGCGCCTGTTCCCCTGCAACTCGTGGTACGAGAACCCCCACTCGGTGCGGCAGCTGAACGGGTCCGCCTGCAAGGTCTGCGCCGCAGCGCGGTTGAGGGCAGAACCAGCGTGGTCCATCTCCTCGGGGGTGCGGGGCCGGATGCCGGGGAAGGCAGTCACGCAGGGCGCTCCAGTCGCCAGGGCGGTCGGTGGCAGGGAAGGCCGCGACCCTGGCCGCAGGAAGGAAACTGGTCGGGGCGAGAGGATTTGAACCTCCGACCTTTGCGTCCCGAACGCAACGCTCTACCAAGCTGAGCCACGCCCCGACCTAGGGCCGAACCGGGACGAGCCCGGAACTGCGAGGCGAGGACGGTACCGACGCCCCCACCCCCCGGTCAAGCGCGCTGCCCACAACCCGGACCCGCGCGACGGTTGCAAAGGCTCGGTACGGTCGTGGCCATCGCGTGGTCGGCCCCGGTAAGGTGCGTGCGCCGGAGCCGCCATGCGCAACACCCTCCTCGCACCCGAGATCCGAGAACTGCTCCAGGAAGGGCAGACGGCGGACCTCGTGGCCGTGCTGCAGGAGATGCACCCCACGGACGCAGCGGGGATCCTCAGCGCCCTCGACCTGCAGGAGATCGCGACCATCATGTCGCTGCTGCCGGTCGAGATGGAGCGCGACGTGTTCGGCTACCTCGACGCCGACGTGCAGGAGGAGTACGTGCAGGGCGCCGGCCGCGAGCGCGTGCAGCGCGTGCTCGACTCGATCTTCAGCGACGACCGCGCCGAGTTCCTCGACCGACTCGACGAGCGCGTCCGCAACAAGCTGTTCCCGCTGCTCTCGTCGGCGGCACGCCAAGACCTCCTGCGGCGCGGCACGTTTGCCGACGACCAGGTCGGGTCGTTCCTCAGCACCCACTACGCGGTCCTCAACCCCGCACTCACCGCGCGGCAGGCCATCGAGGAGCTGCGGCGGCAGGCACCGAGCAAGGAGACGATCTACTACAGCTACGTGCTCGACCGCAGCGGCAAGCTGGTCGGCTTCGTGTCGCTGCGCGACCTGATCCTCGCACCCAACGAGCAGCTGGTGAGCGACATCATGAAGACGGACATCGTGTCCGTCAGCGCAGCCGCAGACCAGGAGGAGGCCGCGCGCGTGATCCGCGACTACGACCTCATCGCGCTGCCCGTGGTCGACGAGGGCGGCAGGCTCGTGGGCATCGTGACCCACGACGACGCCGTCGACATCGTCGAGGAGGAGGCGCAGGAGGACATCGAGAAGATGGCCGGCGTGACCGGCCACGGCATCGAGGGTGTCGAGGGCGACTACATGGCAATGGGCGTGTGGGGCCACTTCCGCCGCCGCGCGCCGGTGATCTGCCTGCTGGCCGTGTTCTGGGTGATCACCGCCTCGGTGATCCAGGGCTTCGAGGACAGCCTCAAGAGCGGGTCCACGCTCCTGCTCGCACTGCTGCCCATGGTGATGGCAACGGGCGGCATGGTGGGCACCCAGGCCAGCGCACTCGTCATCCGCTCCATCGCCATGGGCGAGGTGGGCGACCGCCAGCTGCGCCAGGTGCTGTGGAAGGAACTGCGCGTGAGCGCCACGCTGGGTGTCGCGCTCGCTGCCATCGCCTTCGGCGACGCACTCGTGGTCGACTGGATCGGCGGTGGCGAGGTGGCAATGGACCAGGTGCTGCGCGTGGGCCTCGTCGTGGCAGCTGCCATGCTCGGGCACGTGCTGTCCGCGGCGCTCCTCGGTGCGCTCACCCCGCTGGTGGTCAAGATGCTGCGCGGCGACCCGGCCATGATCAGCACGCCCGCGGTGACCGCCATCGCCGACCTGTCGGGCGCGACGATCTACCTGGTGATCGTCACCGCAGTGCTCGGCGCGACGGCCTGAGCACGGCAGCCACCTCAGACCAGGGCCTGCGGGACCTCGTCTGCCGTCGGCTTGTCCTCGCCGCTCGCCACGAGGCGGCGCAGCTGGATGCGGAACTCGCCGCGCTCGTCGGGCTCCGCGAGCCGCCAGCGGCCCGTGTGGCGGCGACGCTCGACGGCAGAGCCCTGCATCATGACCGAGGTCACGTGCTTCGCCTGCGGCGTGAACACGTGCACGCGGCCCTTGGGGCCGAGCACGACGACCGTGGACTTCTCGGTGTCCCACAGGATCGCGCCGTCGTGGGCCTCGGTGGCGTCGGGGTAGGCGCGAGGCGTGGGGCGCTGCCCTTCCTCGCTGCGCTCGTCGGCGTGCGCGGTGCGACGGCTGCGGTGCTTCTGCCGGCCTGCCAGCTTCTGCGCCAGTTCGTTGAGCAGGGGCAGCACGAACTGCTCCTCGTCCACCTCGCCGTGCACGGCCTTGCCCGCGAGGCGCAACGACTCGGCGTCGAGGCGGCGCTGGAAGCGGCTGAGGATGTGCAGCACGGACGGGTCGGCGAGGTCCATCAGGTCGACGGCCCCCACGGCATGGAGCCGCAGCCGCGGCTTGCCCTCGAGGGTGGTGCCGCGCAGCAGCTGGAAGCTGAAGGCTGCGCGCTGCTCGGCGCCCAGCACCTTGAACAGGCCGGCGTCGACCTGGCCGAGGATGCGGAACACCGGCGAGTCACCGCCGAACTCGGCAAGCTGCTGGGTGCGCAGCACGCGACCCATCGTCACGTGCGTGAGGACGACGTCCTCGCCCCCGAGCAGCCGGTCGATGCCGGGGTCCTTGCGCTCGATGGCCATGGTGACGAAGTCGGTGAACACCGGCCTGCCGGTGGAACCGAAGCCGTCGAACACCTGCCGCGGCTCCTTCGGGCGCGTGCCCTCGCCCTCGGCCGAGCCCTGGAAGTAGCAGTACACGGCACCGGGACGCAGCGCGCGCTCGTGCTCGCGCACCTCGCGCACGCGGGCAAGCACCTGCTGTGCCGCCAGGTCGGCTGCCTGCACCACGTCCGAGGGGTCGAGCGGGATGCGCAAGTTGAGGTCGAGCCAGCGCGGCATCGACAGCACGTCCACTCCACCCACCTTGAGCAGCGCGTGCGCCATGCGGCCGAGCGCCTCGACGGCGGTGCGCGCATGGTGCTCTGGCGCGCGCTTCGGCCTGTCGTGCGGCTGGCCGTGGCGGTTGCGGTCGTGGTGCCGGCCGCGCTCCCCGCGCTGCGGGTGCTGGCGCTCGGGACGCTGGTTGCCCTGCGCAGCAGCAGGCGCACCGCCCTCCGCTCCGTCCACCTCCCCAGCACCCTGCGGTGCACCGTCGCGCATGCCGCGGCGCCGGCGGCGCCGACGGCGGCGACCACCCTCACCGGGCGCACCTTCGCCACCGTGGACTGCTGGTTCCGCGCCACCCTCACCACCCGGCGGAGCACTCTCCCCACCGGACGCGGAGGAGGCTTCCGCAGCGGGCGGGGCGCCCTCTGCAACAGGGTGCGGGGCGGGCGTGGAGACCTCGGGTGGATGCGGATCGCTGCTCATGGCTGCCCTTGTGCGGCGCAGCACTGTGCATCGCAAGGGATGGGGCGACAAGCACGATGGGCGCAATCGGCCCGGCGAGGGTCCTCCGCCCTTGTCCGCCGTTCCCTTCGGTGGGGCGTGCTGCTTGAATCCGCCCATGGGACAGATCCACGACTCGATCCTCTCGTGCGTCGGCAACACCCCGATCGTGCGGCTCTCGCGCCTCGGCAGGGACCTGCCGGTGGAACTCCTCGCCAAGTGCGAGTTCCTCAACCCGGGTGGCTCGGTCAAGGACCGCATCGGCATCCGCATGCTGCTGGACGCCGAGAAGCAGGGACGGATCAAGCCCGGCGACACCCTCATCGAACCCACCTCGGGCAACACGGGCATCGGCATCGCCCTGGCCGCCGCGGTGCGCGGGTACCGCGTCATCATCACCATGCCGGAGAAGATGTCGCGCGAGAAGCAGGTGGTGCTCGAGGCACTCGGTGCGGAGATCATCCGCACCCCCACCGAGGCCGCGTGGGACTCCCCCGAGAGCCACATCGGCGTGGCCCGTCGCCTGCAGCAGGTCATCCCCAACTCGCACATCCTCGACCAGTACGGCAACCCGTCCAACCCGAAGGCCCACGAGGAGGGCACGGGCATGGAGATCGTGAAACAGCTCGACGGGAAGTGCGATGCCGTGGTCATGACCGCGGGCACCGGCGGCACCATCACGGGTGTCGCCCGCACGGTGAAGAAGCACATCCCGGGCTGCAAGATCGTGGGCGTCGACCCCGAGGGCTCGATCCTCGCCGGGCCGGGCCCGATCAAGAGCTACAAGGTCGAGGGCATCGGCTACGACTTCATCCCCGACGTGCTGGACCGCTCGCTGGTGGACATCTGGGTCAAGTCCAACGACCACGACAGCTTCCGGGTGGCACGGCAGCTCATCCGCCAGGAGGGCCTGCTCGTGGGCGGTTCGTGCGGCTCGGCCGTGTGGGCCGCGATGCAGGTCGCCAAGGACTTCCCCGCGGGTTCCCGCATCCTCGTGATGCTGACCGACTCGGTGCGCAACTACCTCACCAAGTTCGTCGACGACCGCTGGATGCGCGAGAACGGCTTCCTCGAGGAGAACTGGGCCATCGGGACCGTGGACGAGCTGCTGCGCGCCATGCAGCGCAAGCCGGTGGTCACCGTCGACGTCTCGGACCAGCTGGCCAAGGCCGTGACGCTGTTCCGTGAGCGCGGGTTCTCGCAGGTGCCCGTCACCGACCAGGGCAAGCTGGCCGGCATCCTCACCGAGGCAGATGCACTCCGCGTCCTCGTGGACGGGCACGCGAAGGCAACCACCTCGATTGCCGAGGTGATGGTGCGGCGCGTGAGCACGGTGCTGCCAAACGCACCGGCAAGCGAGCTGCCGCGGATCTTCGAGCGCGGCGAGGTTGCACTCGTGGTGGACGGCGACCGCAGCGTGCTGGGCCTGATCACCAAGCTCGACCTGATCGAGTACCTCACGCGCTCACCGCGCGTCTGACCGCCAGGCTCAGGCAGGCGCGGGGACCGGGGCCCGGCGCACCGACCAGTCACCGCGCGCCGCGTGCGCAGCCTCTGCGGCGAGGCGTGCACGCAGCCGCTCGGCCTCGTCGCGCGGCAGGTCGGAGAGGCTGGTGGGAGAACCGCCGGCCACGTGCACGGTGAGGGTGGCAAGGCCCAGCAACCGCTGCAGCGGGCCTGCCTCCACCAGCACCGACTGCACCTTGCGGGCCGGCACGAATGCGCGGTACTGGCCCACGATGCCCCAGCGCAGGGCCAGCATCCCGCCGCCCCACGCCCAGGCAAGGTTGCGCCACGACAGCCAGCCCACGACCCAGGCAGCCGGCAGCAACGGCAGCAGCCAGAGCGCGAAGAGGGCGGGACGCAGTGTGCCAGTGGGCTGGAGCGGCTCCGGCAGCACGCGGCCCAGCAGCAGCGAGGCGCCGAACAGCACGGCGGCGAGCACGGCACCCTTGAGGAACACGCGCAGCACGACGCGGTGCGAGACCGGCTGCCAGGGCGGTGCAGCCGCCTGCAGCTCGGGCACCAGCACCGGCAGCAAGGCATCGGCCTCGCCGACGCGCGCCATCGGCACCACCACGTCCCAGCCACCGGTCCCCTCGCTCGCGTCGTCCATGCCGGCACCGGCGGAGTCCGCGCGCACGACGCACAGGCCCAGCAGCCTGCGCAACCACGATTGCTCGACGAGGACCCGCTGGACGCGGCGCAGCGGCAGCGACTTGGAGCGCGTGGTGAGCAGGCCGTACCGGCGCTGCAGCACGTTGCCGCGCAGCGTGAGCACGAACCCATGGAACATCACGAGGTTGCCGAGTGCGGAGGCAGCCATGCCGAGGCCGATGGCAAGCGCCACGGCTCCAGCAAGCAGCAGGGCCGCGACCGGCACCGGGAAGCCGCCCAGCCAGTCCAGCACGCTGCGGGCGATCCCCTCGAGGTCCGAGACCGCACCGAACTGCTGCACGACCTCGAGGAAGGCGATCAACGTCAGGCCGACCGCACCGATGCGCATGTCGGTGAGCCCGCGCAGGAGCAGCGTCATGGGCGCGCTGCGGTGGACGAGCAGTTCCGGCGGCAGCGCGGGCGCGGTCGCCACGTCACCTGGTACCGACGTGGTCACGTTCGCCCCCGTGCGCGTGGCGCGCGCGGCCATCAGGGTCTCGCGCAGCTGCACGGCCTCGTCCTGGCCGAGGGAGTCGAGACGGGCCTCGGCGCCCTTGCCGGAAGCCGTCTCCACCAGCACGACGGCAAGGCCGAGCACACGCCGCAGGATCGTCGACTCGAAGCCGAGGTCCTGGATGCGGTCCAAGGGGATCCGCCGCTCCTGACGGCTGAGGATGCCCTCGCGCACCACGAGTTCCTCGGCCGTGAGCGTGTAGGTGATGGTGAGGTAGCGGGCGAGCGCGTGACCGAGTTGGAGCAGGAACAATGCGCCGGCGACCGCGAGGAACGCAGGCTCCACCACCACGCCGAGGAGCGCAGGGAGCAGGTTCTGGCGCAGCGCGTCGAACAGCCGCAGCAGCAGCACGGCGGGATGCAGGTGGCCGCGCGCGAGCACGGGGACTGCGGGCTGCGCTGGAACCTGCGCCGGCGTGGCGGCTTGCACGGCAGCAGGGGACTCGGGCACGTCGCCTGTCGGCCCGACCGGGCCGGGGTCAGACGACGTCATCGCCGCGTGCCCTCAGGATGCGGTCGCGCATCCGTTCGGCGGTCGCAACCGCGAGTCCGGGCACGCGGAAGGCAGAGCCCTCGTTGCCGGCGGTGAACACGACCAGCGTGGCCAGGCCGAACACTCGCTCCACCGGGCCGCGCAACAGGTCCACGTGCTGCATCCTGCGGATCGGGATCACCCGCTCCTCGTGGAAGACGATGCCGTAGCGCATGTACAGCAGCTCGTCGTCGATCCCGTAGCGCCAGCGCGCGTAGTTGAGGCCGGGTGCCACGAGGTTCCAGCCGAGGGAGATGCTGCCGAGCCCCAAGGCCACCGTGCGCGCGAGCGCATGCCAGTCCTCCGCGTGCTCGGCCACCAGGGTGGTCGCGAACCAGAGCATCGCGCAGAAGACCAGCGAGCTGGTCACGTCGGTGAGGTACCAGTAGGCCACGACGCGCCGCTCGATCCGCTCGAGCGGGACGGGGTGGACTGCAGGGGTTGCCGTGGCCTCGGTCATGGGTGCAGGGTGCCCGCTGTGGGCCCGCGAAGCAACGGATGCGAGGTGTGCTTCCCCGCCGGGGCCTCGCTACGCTGCCCCGGCATGCGCGCCAACCGCAAGTACCACGACCGCGTCGCAGCGAAGTACGACCAGGTGTACGACACAGCCTACTGGCGCGTGTACCGAGACCTCTCGTGGCGCCACCTCAAGCCGTTCCTGCCGACGCAGCGCCCGGCCCGGGGCGCCGACCTTGGGTGCGGCACCGGCTGGTTCGGCATCCGCATGCTGCGCGCAGGCATGCACGTCACCTTCCTCGACCCCTCCATCAAGATGCTGGAGCAGGCCCGGCAGGCCGCGGAGGCAGAGGCCGCGCGCGGTCTCGAGAGCGACTTCGTCCAGGCCGGCCTGGAGGACATGGCCGCGGTTCCGACCGGGTCGCTGGACTTCGCCACCGGGCAGGGCGACCCGCTGTCGTTCTGCGAGAGCCCGGACCGTGCGCTGCGGGAGTTGCACCGCGTGCTGCGGCCCGGTGCCGCGCTGGTCCTCTCGGTCGACAACCGCGTCGCCGGCGTGCGCACCCTGATGGACGAGGGCGAGGTGGGCGCTGCACTCGACATCCTGCGCAGCGGTCGCACCGAGTGGCGTGGGCACAAGGCAGACGAGCGGTTCGGCATGAAGATGTTCGATGCCGAGGAACTCAGTGCGCTGCTGGCGCGCAACGGTTTCGAGGTCTGCTCGCGCATCGGCAAGACCTGCATCGTGCAGCGCCGCCACGAGGAAGTGCTGGAGGACGCGGAACTGCGGGCGAGGCTGGTGGCCGCCGAGGAGTCGGTGCACGCGAAGCCGCACTGGTTCGCATCCGCGTCGCACCTGCAGTTCGCGGCGCGGCGACTGCCCTGAAGTGCCCACCCCGGGGGCGCTCAGCCGGACTGCTGGCGATGACGCAGCCAGGCCACGAGCGCCACGGCGAGCAGCAGGACCGCGCCCACCACGAACGCAGTGCGTCGCGAGGTCTCGGGTGCTGCACGCTGGTCCGCGGCCTCGGCAAGGGTCCGGTCGGTGCCGTGCGGCAGGTTCACCATGGGAAACGCCTCTCTGCGACCCCGTGCAGGAGGGGAAGTTGGGGTGGCTGACGGGATTTGAACCCGCGACCCTCAGAACCACAATCTGATGCTCTAACCAACTGAGCTACAGCCACCGTGCGAGACAGCCTGCGCTGATTCGGGGCGGGGACGTTAGGAAAGCGGGTGGCAGAGGTCAAGACGAAGGGGCGCCCGGCCGCCAACTCGCGCTTGCATCGACCCCACTCGGTCGCTACCGTCCTCGGCCCCAACAAGCCTCCGTAGCTCAGTTGGTAGAGCAGCGGATTCTTAATCCGCGGGTCCTAGGTTCGACCCCTAGCGGAGGTACCACATGCGACGCCGGTGGCCTCGAGCCTCCCGGCGTCGCGCACTTTCCGGCCCCACCTGCGCGGCCAGCCCGTCCCTCGGCCGCCAGCGCTCAGAGGTCCGCCGCCTCGGCCGTCGCACTCACCTTCGAGTGCGGGGCCTCGAACGGCACGCGCGGCAACACCACCGTGAAACGGGTCCAGCGACCCTCCTCGCTGTCCACCGTGACCGTGCCCCCGTGGGCCCGGGCGATCTCGCGGACGATGTGGAGCCCGAGCCCCGTGCCGCTCACCCCCTGCGTGTTGCTGCCCCGCTCGAAGCGGCGGAACAGCCGTTCGCGGTCGCCTGCAGGGATGCCGATGCCATTGTCCTCCACCTCGACGTGGAAATGGTCCTCGACCTCGTTGCAGCGGATCGAGACGACCGGGACCCGGTCGCGGGAGGCGTACTGGATCGCGTTGCCCACCAGGTTGTGGAACAGCTTGGTGAGGCCCCACTCGTCCGCAGTCACCACCGGCAGCGGCTCGACGCGGAAGCGGATGCCTCGCTCCTCGATCTCGGCCCGCTGTCCCTGCAGCACCGACGCGACCAGCAACGAGAGGTCCACGGACGCGAACTGCATGGGGATGCCGTCGTGGTCCAGACGCGAGCTGTCGATCAGGTCGCGCGTGAGACGTTCCATCTGGGAGACGGCCAGCATGCCGTTCTGCACTGCCTGCACGGCCTTGGGCTCGAGCGTCCCGAACAGTCCCTTGGTGAGCGAGGAGAGCATCAGGCGCAGCACGCTCAACGGACGGTTGAGGTCGTGCACCGTGTTCTGGGCGCACTCCACCAGCTCGCGCACCTTGCGTTCGAGGAGGTGGCGGTACTCGTCGAGCTCACCGATGCGGTAGGCGAGCTCGAGGTTGGACTGGACGGTGTGGTCGAGGAGCGAAGTGTCCACGTCGAGCGGGGGCAACTCGCGTTCCCTGCGCGGCTGCAGGCGCTGCACGCTCGGTGCGACGACAGGACCAACGGTGTCCTGCGGTTCCGGGACCATCCGGAGGTCGACGGAGAGCTCCCTCTCGCTGAGCACGGGACCGCCCCGACGGGCAGGCAGTTCGTCCCGGAGCTCGTAGTGCAGCTCGGCCTCCTCGACGTCGTGTGCGGCGGGTGCTGCGTGCAGGGGCTCGTCCTGGAGCACGACCTTGGTCGTCTTGGGGGCCGCGAGCTCACGCTCGCGGTCGCGCCTGCGCTCGTCGCAGAGCGTCCAGAGCTTGGTGCGGACACCCTCTGCAACACCAGCCGGGGTTGCCGTGCCACGTCCGAGCCCGAACGCATGGACCTTCTGCTCCACCATCGAGCTGGCGGCGTGCACGAAGGCCTCGAACACGCCCTGCCCGTCGGTGGCAACCGACGGGAAGGTGGTGTCCTCGGGACGGAGCCGGAAGTGCCGGTCCAGTTCCGGCTCCGGCAACACGTCCGCCAGGTCGCGCTTGTTGTACTGGACGACGATCGGGACCGAGCCCATCTCGGGCCCCAGTGCCGCGAGGTTGTCCTTCAGGCTCTGCAGCGCCTCGAGGTTCTCCTGCAGTCGGCTGCGCTGGCTGTCCACGACGAACACCACCGCGTCCGCGCCGGTGAGCACGTACTTGCGCATCTGACGGTACTTGGGCTGCCCGGGCACCGTGAAGCCCTGGATGCGGACCTTGTAGCCGCCCACCGTGCCGAGGTTGATCGGGAGAAAGTCGAACAGCAGCGTCGAGTCCTCCTCGGTGTTGATCGACACGAGCTGCACCTCGTTGCGCGGGCACAGGATCGAGTGCACGTGCTGGAGGCTCGTGGTCTTCCCGCCCACGCCGACTCCGTAGTAGACGAGCTTGGCGTGGATCGTTCGCTCGGAGACGTTGATGTAGCCCATGGCAGGGACGCTTCCGCGTGTCCCCACCTATCGGCACGGAACGGCCCCGGGCTTCAGCAGGGTCAGCGGACGAGGGGACTGAGCGAGCCCGCTGCAGGGTGCAGCACCCCGCTCCAGCGCCCGGTGCCGACGAGCACTTGCTCCAGCGCCTCGGCAACTGCTCCCGGCGGGACGGCACCCAAGGCATCGAGGTCGGACCGGGTCCAGCCGCGGAGTGCCGCGAGCGCCATGACCCGGGCCCGGGCGCGGAGCCCCTCCGGTGCCTCCGCCAACGAGCGGTCCATTGCCGCGCCCCACGGGGGCAGCACAAGCTCTGCCTGCAGCAGGCGTGCAGCGGAGCCGACCTCGCGTGCGGTCGGTGGGTGCTGCACGAGTTCACCCAGCAGCGCGTCCAGTTCACCGGCTGCGTGCTGCGCGTCCTCCTGCCAGCGCGGCGCGGAGCCGTCCTCGCCGGGGCGCGGGACCGACTTGGGGCCACGGCGGTGCAGCCGCAGCAGCGGGTCGCCGGCAACCCAGGACCATGCCACGTAAGGTGCGAGCGCACGGTCCTCGCCACCGCGGTGGGCTTGGAACGTGCGCAGTGCGCGCGTCCGCAGCACCTCGATGCCGAGTGCCAGGGCGGGCGGTGCGGGAACCGGCGTGCGGAACCCGAGTGCGACGAAGGGCCCGGCAACCCGTGCGTGCTGCGCCTCCTCCCGCGGGAGGTCCGGGGCAAAGGAACCGAGGACAGGTGCCGTGCCTGAGGCGACAGGGCCCAGCGCGGCCGCGAGGTCCGTTGCGACGACGGATGGGGGCAGGGCATGGCCCCCCACCCAAGCAATGGCCACCGCGCGGGCGCGCAGGGGCGCAGCCGTCAGTTCGCCCAGGTCGCGCGCCGCCACCTGCTGCGGGTCCGGCAACCAGCCCACGCACCCAGGTGCCTGCTCCGGCAGGAGCCGCCGCAGCATCTGCGTGCGGAAGACGGAGCCGGGCTGCAGCCACGCGGCATCGTCCGCGGCGAGCGCGGCACGTCCGACCGCGAGCTCGGCCAGGTCGGCGTCAGGGCGATTGGACTTCCCGAGCAGGGTGGTCAGCCATGCCGCCCCGGGTGCGGCATCGTCGGCTGCGAACTCCGCGCGGAACACCACCAGTTCGCCGTGCACCACCTCAATCCCGTGCGTCGAACCAGCGGGCAGCACCGAAGCCGCAACCAGCTCGCGGTAGCGGCACAAGGCCTCGTCCACAGGACCGTCCAGCGCGACCGCAACCGACTGCAGCCGCACCCCGGGCACGGTTGCCTGCACCAGGTGGACCGTGGGGTCCTGGGCCCACAGGAGGAGGGATGCGCACAACAGGCTCAGCACAGCCGTCCACTTTCCATGCCGTGCACCCGCGAGGCAACGGCACGGGCGAACTCCTGGTCGTGCGTGATCCAGAGCAGTGCCGGCCGCGGGTCGAGACCCCACAGCAACGCAACGAGTTCTCGTGCGCGGTCCGGTTCCAGCATCGAGGCGGACTCGTCGAGCACCAACACGGATGGACGCGGCCCGAGTGCGCGCAACAGGGCCACGCGCTGCCGTTCGCCGCCCGACAGTTCACCAGCCGTGCGGTCGAGCAGGGCTGCGTCGAGACCGAGGCGGTGCACCAGCGCGGGCGCAGTCCCTGCCTCCGACAGCAGCGAGCCGACGGTGCGGCCCGGCGTCAGCGAGGCCCATGCGTCCTGGAAGGCCAGTTGCACCGAGTGCGGGCCGAGGGGTCGTTCCACTGCACCTGCGTCCGGTGCAAGGTGGCCGGCCAGCACCCGGGCGAGGGTCGACTTGCCGGCGCCAGAGGGGCCGCAGAGCGCCACCGATTCGCCCTCGTGCAGGACCAGGTCCACCCGGTCCAGCAGCGTGCGTCCCCCGCGATGCACCGACACGCCGCGCACCGAGGCCATGACGCGATTGCCCATGGCCGGGGGTGCGACCGGGTGCCATGGGTGCGGCACGGCCCCGGTGCGGAAACCGTATTCACCGTCCCATTGCCACTGCGTGGCGGAGGGCAGCTGCTGCATGCGCCGGTCGTGGGAGGAGGTCAGCACCGCACAGCCTGCCGACCGCAGCTCGGCGAGGCACGCGAACCACTGCGCCGTCGCGGCGTCGTCGAGGCTCGATGTCGGCTCGTCCGCGAGCAACAGCTGCGGACGGCGCAGCAGTGCAACCGACAACATCACGCGCTGCGCCTCGCCGCCGCTCACCTCCCACGGGTGCCGACGACAGAATGCCAACGGGTCCCGGATTCCCAGTCGCTCCAGCGTCGCGAGCACCGCGCGGGGCTCGCAGCGGGCCAGCAAACCCAACTGGTCGCCGACCGTGCGCAGTGGGTCCAGCGCGGCATGCGATTCCTGCGGCAGCACGGTCACTCGCTGCCGCAGGAGCTGCCGACGCGCGGGCGCGGCCATGGCCGTGGCATCCTCGCCGAGCACAAGCGCCTCCCCCGCCACCGCGAATGCCTCCCGGTCGTGCAGACCCACCAAGCTCCGCAGCAGCGTCGACTTGCCACAGCCGCTCGGCCCGCAGAGGAGGGCGGCCTCGCCGGGCCCCAGTTCCAGTGCGTCGAGCCGGGCCGACCAACCGCAGGGCCTGCGCACCACCCGCCCGGAAACGCGCAACACGGGCGCCATGCCGCCATCCCACGCCCTCGTGCCGACCCGTGCAAGGGTCGCCTTGCGGAACCACTGGGGTGCGCGCTTGCCGAGCGGCCTATGATGACCCCATGCGACCCCGCGTACTCACTTCTGCCGTCCTGTTGATCCTGGCCCCGCTTGCTGCCGCACAGGAGACGTTTGCCAGGCTCCAGCAGCGGTTCGGCATGCAGTGGGAGCAGTTGCAACGCGCCGAGAGCCCCACGCGCGAACAACGGGCCACGCTGATGGAACAGCAGGAGCGCGAACTGGCGGCCTTCCTCGAGCAGGCGCGCGGTGACGACCGCTGGAACGGACGGCTCATGCTGGCCGACATCCGCATCGGCAGGGGCAACCGCAAGGGCGCGCTCGAGGCACTGGCTGCCGTCGACCGTTCCGAGGCCTCCGGCATGCTGCTCCTGACGGCAGCCGAGATGGCCCAGCGGCTGCAGGACAAGCCGCTGCGGGCTGCACTCGTCGAGGCAGCCATGGCACAGAAGGCCCCGCTCGAGGAACGCATGGCCATGGCACGCGTGCTGATGACCCTGTTGCGCGAGGTCCCGCTCGGCGAGCGCATCTTCGCCGAGGCCCTTGCGGCGGCGAAGGACGACGCAGCCCGCGCCGAGGTCCGCTGGCACCAGTGTGACGCGATCCGCGAGCGCGAGGACCTCGAGGAGAACAGCTACTACGTCGCCCTCGAAAAGCTCGCAGCGGAGTTGCCGGACACCTACTGGGGCGGCATCGCGCGCGACCGCCTCAAGGCATCCAAGTTCGGCGTCGGGTCGCCATCGGTCCCCTTCACGGCCACGGCCATGGACGGCAGCGCGATCGGGCTCGCAGCCCTGGCCGGCAAGCCTGCAGTGCTCTGTTTCCTCGCCGTGCTGGACCCGAACACCCCGGAGTTGCTGTCGCTCGTCGAGACCGTGCGCAAGGAACACCAGGACCTCCAGGTCGTTTTCGTCTCGGTGGACTCCGATGCTGCGCTGGTGGCTGCCAGGGTGAAAGAACTCGGCATCCGCCACCCGGTCGTCTGCGACGGCCGCGGCTGGATGGCCGACCTGGCCCTGCGCCACCACGTCGAGACCGCACCCACCCTCCTCGTGCTCGACCGCGGGGGCAGGATCGCGGCACTCAACCTGCACGGGGGCGGGAGGGATGGGCAGTCGGAGTTGCGGGAGGCGGTGGGGCGGGCCGGGAGATCACCCTAGGATCCAGATGTCCGAACTGGGCTCGCCTGCAAGAGTCCGCAGAGTGAGGCGACCTGAAGAGGGGCACATTCCCTTTGTGGGTTGACCGGCAAGACTTCGACCCGAGATTCTGGGAAAGCTGCAAAGCAGTTTCATCCCGAGCCCATTCTTGGTCGGTGCGGCGCAACCAAGCCACTCTGCCGCTTGGCCCCGGGAGGCGAGCCCAGTTCGGACATCTGGATCAGCGTTTCCACCCCCGCACTGCAAGCACCGCGACCAGCGGCAGGGCTGCACCCTGGGCTGCAAGGAGGGCGAGCGGGACAGATGCACTGGTGGTGTCGAAGCCACGCGGCACCATGAGACCGTTGAGGACCTGAACGGCACAGCAGGCGAACATCGGGATGACTGCCCCGAGCCGCCGTGGGCGCCCGAGGGAGGTGCCGATGCCGAACAGCAGGATCAGCCCTCCCGCAGCTGCGAGCAGCACGACGAGAGCGGACGCAGTCACTCCCGTGGGCAGGAGCGAGGACTCCATCGTCGTGAGCGGGCTCACCCTCGAACCGGCGCCGAGGATACTTACAGCCGAGCCCATCGCGGACATCGGGAGGAGGACCCAGGGCAACACTCGTTTGCCCACCGCGCGCAGCGGGACCGAAGGCCACCCCCGCCGCCAGAGGACACGGCCCGTCTGCAGACACAGTCCTGCAAACACGAGCAGGAGCAGGAGCGCAGGCACCAGCAGCCAGGATGCGCTGGCAGGAGAGAGTGCGATGGCCATGCCAAGCGCACAACCACTGGTCATCACGAGGGCAAGGGTGTTGTAACGCGCCCAACGACGGACGCGCGGAGGACGCAAGCCAGGCAGCAACTGCAGCAGGAGGACACCCAGCATGCCGAACACGGACGCCGGCACCTCCGGCCGCAACACGCCGCCCCCAGCCTCGACCGGCCCGAGCAGCGCAAGCAGTGCACATGCGAACAGCGGGAACGGGTGACCGAGTGCCTGACGGGCCACCAGCCAGCAGAGCCCAGACATCGCTGCCCACCAACCGAGCTGCACGCCACGGAGCTGGCGCAGGAGGGCTTCGGCACCTTCCGTCCCCGCCGCGGGGAGCTGTTCGGGCAGCGCCCCACCCATGCATGCCAGCACGGCAGGGCTGACCTCGGCGCGGTGGATCGCCTGGACCAACTGCCACTCACCGGGCGCGGGCGGCACGTCGCAGGCGTACCAAGCACTCACGACCGGCAGCAAGATGCCGAGCACTGAAGCAGCGCGCCAGAGCACCGAGCGGCGCCCACGCGCCCTGTTCACGACACCGCTGCGATGCAGTCGATCTCCACCAGCGCGCCGCGCGGCAGTTCCTTCACGGCAACCGTGGCGCGTGCCGGCTTGTGGGTCGGGAAGTTCCGCCCGTACACCTCGTTGACCGCGACGAAGTCGGACATGGAAGTGAGGTAGATGGTCGATCGGATGACGCGATCGAACCCGGACCCTGCTGCCGCGAGCACGGCACCCAGGTTCTTCATCACCTGCTCGGCCTGTTCGGCGGCATTGGCCCCCACCATCTGCATGGTGGCAGGGTCGAGGGGGATCTGGCCCGAGCAGTAGACGACGCCGTCGTGGACGACCGCCTGGCTGTAGGGACCGATGGCGGCAGGAGCAGAGGTGGTGTGGACCGTGGTGGACTTCATGGCTTGGGTGACAGGCGTTCGCGGAGGCGGCGCTCCACCCCGGGGTGCAGGAAGCTCTGCACCTCCCCGCGGTTGCGCACGATCTCCTTGATGAGGGAACTGGACACGTAGCTGTACTGCAGGCTCGGCATCACGAACACGGTCTCGATGCCGGGACTGAGGTGACGGTTGGTGAGTGCGAGTTGGTACTCGTACTCGAAGTCCGAGACGGTGCGGACACCGCGCAGGATCGCACCGATGCCGTGCGCCGCACAGAAGTCGACCACGAGGCCGTGGAAGGTGGTGACGTGGAGACGCGAGTCGGTCGGCAGCACCTCGCGCAGCATCGCGACGCGCTCCTCGGGCGTGAACACCGACTGCTTGCTGCTGTTCATGGCGACGGCCACGGTCAACTGGCCGAACAGCGGCAGCGCACGTTCGACGAGATCCACGTGCCCCCGCGTCACGGGGTCGAAACTGCCCGGGTAGATGGCGTGCACCATGGGAAAAGATGGTAACGCGAGGGCCGGAGGAAGCACGGTTCGTCGTGCACCCACTCGCCATCCCCGTCCTCCTCGCAGCCGTCTGGAGCACGGTCGCCGCCATCGCGACGCACAGTCTGGGCGTTGCGGGCGGCGCGGCCGTTGCCGCGACGGCGCTCGGTGCCAGCCTCCGCCGGGGCCGGGCCGGGCCCGAGTTGCTCGCCGTCACAGCGCTGTTCGCATCGCTGGGCACGAAGGAACACTGGGCCGAGGGGCTGCCGGACGGACCCGTGGCAGTGGCAGGCGTGCTGGTGCGCGCCGACGCATCGCCGGACGGCACCCGGATCGTGGTGCAGCAGCACGGCTGGCGCCTGCGCGTCTGGGTGGAAGGGCCGAGTGCACTGCTTCCGGGCGACGGGGTGCATTGCATCGCACGCTCGACGCCTGCCGCAGGCCCTGGCATGCCGACCTCCCTGCGAACGTCGGCAGGAGGCGTCCAGTGCAGTCAAGGCAGGCCCTCCTTCGCCCGCTGGACCGCGCAGGCACGGAATGCGCTGGCAAGGTCGATCCGCGGCGTCGTGGGCGGTGAGGAAGGCGAACTGCTGGTCACCCTGGTCCTGGGCGAGCGGGCTGCGATCCCGTCCGACCTGCGCGAGGCGCACCGCGCAACGGGACTCAGCCACCTGCTCGCGGTCAGCGGGGCGCACGCGGCAATGCTCGCCTGGGCCATGGGCCTGATGCCTGGCGGCCGGCGCATGCGTCCAGTGCGCAACCGCCTCGCACTGGGAATCGCGCTGCTCCTGCTGGTTGCCTACGGGGCAATTGCCGGCGCCGAGGCCCCGGTGGTGCGTGCGGTGTGCACGTGCGTGGTCGGGGCCGTCGCGGCGAACGAGGGCAGGAGACTGGCCGCAGCAGGAGGGCTCTCCGCGCCTGCGATCCTCACGGCGCACTTCTCACCCGCAGAACTGCTGACGCCGGGATTCGTGCTCAGCTACTCCGCCGTGATGGGACTCGTATGTGCTGCCTCGGTCAGGCCTAGCGGGGCCGAAGGCGCACTCGAGCAATGGGTGAGGTCTCCGCTGCGCGCCTCGGTCTGGGCCATGGTCACCACGGCACCGTGGACCCTGCTCTGGTTCGGACAGTTCGCCCCGTGGACGATCGCCCTGACCCCGCTGCTGGCCCCGCTCGTGGCAGTGCTGCTGCTGCTGGGGCTCGCTGCCGCCGTTGGGGGTACTGTCGCACCGGTTGCAGCAGCACTGCCGGCATGGGTCCTGCCCCCACTGTGCGCCGTCTACTCGGGGACCGTACGCCTCGCCGACGGACTGCCGTTCACCCCAGTCCTTGCGTCCAGCAATCCGGAGCCGTTCGCGCTCGTGGCAGGGTTCGCGTTCGCAGCAGCCGCCGTGGTGGCGTACCCGAGCGCACGCGGCGCGGCCGTCGCCGCGGCCCTTGCCTGCGCACCCCACTTCCTGCCGACGAGGGTACCGACCCCTGGGTTCCAACTGCTGGCCGTCGGCCACGGCCAGTGTGCGGTGGCCACCCTGGAGGACGGGAGCACCGTGGTCGTGGACTGCGGCAGCGCGGACCACCCGCACTGGCCGGCGCAGCAGTTGGTGGCACGGTTGCGTCGGCGCCGCGTCGACCTTCTGGTCATCACACACGGCGACCGCGACCACGTGAGCGGGATCCCGGCGCTGCTCGAGAACGCGCGGGTGGTGCGTGCCGTGCTCCCGGCAGACCTTTCGAACGAGCCCTGCGGGAGGGCGCTGCGCGACCACGGGGCAGAACTGATCCTGCTCGCGCCGGGAGAGGTGTGTGAACCGCATGACGACTTGGCCGTGGCGGCACCGAGCCTGCTGCCAGGGCACGAGAACGACGGCAGCCTATGGGTCCGGATACAGCTCCAAGGCATCTCCCTCCTGCTCTGTGGCGACGCGGAGGCTCGCGGCATCGGTGCCGCCCTGCGCTCAGGTGCTGCAGCCCCGTCCACGGTGCTCGTGGCACCCCACCACGGCAGGCCGACCCCCGCATCGACCCGCCTGTTGGACGCAGTCCGACCTGCTGCCCTGCTGGTGAGCTGTGGGACGGCGGATGGACTCTCGGCCCAGGGAGTCGAGGCCCGTGCCCGCGGCATCCAGGTCTTCCCGACCGGGCTGCGCGGGCACCTCACTGTCGAGCCGGGCTCGCCGCCGCGTGTGCGCGGCGCGCTGCCAGAACCGCTCGACCTCAGCCCCGGTCGAGGGCTGCAAGGCAGAGGAGCGCGACCGCGGTCCCGTACGCGCGGCCGAGTTCATGGCTGTCGACGAAACAACCGTCGAGCTCGGGCAGTGCAAGGATGAGCGCGCGCTGTGCAGCAGCATGCCGCGCGCGCGACTCGCTGGGCGGCAGTGCCAGCAGGGCCTCGGTACGGCCCAGCATGTCGAACCAGAAGAAGAAGCCGCCGTAGCCGTGTGCATCCGCGTGGTCGTCGTACTTGCGCACGCCGGCCAGCAGCCCATGGTGCTCGAAGGCTGCAGCCACAGCACTCGCAAGCGCCTCGTCGCTGCCCTGCTGCCACGAACGCAGCGCGAGCTCGCACAGCGGCATGCGTCCGGCCGCCGCAGGCACCGTCGCGCGCGGCTCGCCCCGGCGCGGGAAGTTGTAGGTGTAGGCACCGTTGCGAGCGCGGCAGGCGAGCAGTGCGCGCAGGCCGCGCTGCACCACGAGTTCGTCGACCTTGCCGCCCTGCGCCCGGGCCAGGGCAAGGGCCTGCAGGGCCGTCGCGGACGCGAACGGGTTCGGGTACTCGTGGAACCACGCGCCGGTCTCAGGCTGCAACGCACCGAGGGCACCAATGGCTCCCTGCAGGCGCGGTGCCAGTTGGTCCTTCTGTGCCGGGTCGAGTTCGATCCAGCGCGCGAGGAACCGGAGCCGGTACGCATGCGCCCAGAGGATCTCGTCGCGGTCCTCGAGCGCGAGCACCTGTTCGGTCGCGGCACGGGACCCGATCCGTGCAAGCATGGCATCGACGGCGCGCTCCAGCGCAGGGTCCGGGGGCAGACGGCCGTCGCGCACGCGAGCGCGCCCCTCCAAGAGGGCCATGCCCGCGAGGCAGGTCACGGCCGCATGCACGTTGGGCAGCGAGTCCGTGCCACCGAAGTCGTAGATGCTGTCCTGCAGCAGGCCGTTGCCGTCCTCCATCGCCAACAGGAAGCGCATCCCACGGCACCAGAGCTCCGGCTCCGCGTAGGCACCCTCCGGGGCACGGGAACTGCCCGTGGAGGCGACGAGCGCGGCCTCAGGCAGGGCGTCGTAGACCTCGAAGCCGTGGACGAACGGACCGTGGCCCTCCAGTTCCATCGCTGCCTTCCAGGCCAGCGGCTCCTGCGGCAGCCGATCGACCAGTTCGCGCCATGCCGCAGCAGCCAACTCGGGCTTCCCGGTGCGGAACAGGACCGCGCCCTGCAGCCAGCGAGCCTCTGCCTCGTTGCGGGGCGACGGGTTCGCACCCAGCACTGCGTCCACCCCGGCGAGAGCAGGGCCTGGCTCGCCAGCGCGCCACAGGTCCCACGCATCCGCCAACGGCGCGGAGCAGGGGAATCCCGTCGGCTGCGCATCGAGACCGAGAGCCGATCCCAGCCTGCGCACCACCCAGTGCGGGTGCAGGGTCGTCAGTTCGTGCACACGCTGCACCTCGCTCCCGTCCGGCGCCAGCACCAGCCAGCCCGGCTCCACGAACTGCCGTGGCTTCACGCCGTGGGCCACCTGCGCGCGCGGATCGACGAGTTGCACCGGGACGAACTGGGTGTTCAGCAACTCCACCACCGCAGGCCAGGAGAACGGGCCCGCCATCAGGTAACGGGCCACCTCGTCCTGACGGTCCATCGGCGACCCGGCCACCGAAACCACGCTGGCGAACACCGGCCGCCCCAGGGCCTTGGCCTCGGCAAGCGCCGCATCGAGGTCCTTGCGCCACTCCACCGCACTGCCCGCGCGAGACGCCAGTTCGCCCGGGGCCTTGCGGAGCTTCGCGGTCGAGTTCTGGGCCACAAGGAGGCTGCCACCGAGCAGCACGAACAGGAAGGGCGCGAGGCGACGCATCCCGGCACCATCACCGGGCTGCGCAGCCCGGTCAATGACGCCACCAGGACTCGCAGTCGCGGCAGCAGACCCGTACAAGGCTGCCAAGGAACCCACCATGCTGATCCGCACGGCCGCTTTCTTCCTCGCTGCACTCTTCCTCCTGCCCGACGAGGGCCAATGGCTCCCGACCCAGGTCCGCGAGATGGACTGGGCTGCCCTCGAGAAGCGCGGCATGAAGCTCACCCGCGATGAGTTCTGGCACCCTGAGCGAGGCGGAGTGCTCTCCGCCACCGTGCAGATCTCCGGTTGCACCGCCTCGTTCGTCAGCGGCGAGGGCCTCATGATGACCAACCACCACTGTGGTTTCGGTGCCGTGAGCGCCCTCAGCACGGTCGAACAGAACCACCTCGAGAACGGCTTTTCCGCGGCCTCGCGCACCGACGAGCTGCCGGCGAAGGGCATGGAGGTCCAGGTCCTGAAGCGCATCGAGGACGTGACCAGCCAGTTCCACGAGGCACAGGCGAGGGCAACCAGCGACCTCGAACGCCACCAGGTGACCGAGGAGTTGAAGCAGAAGCTCGTCCGCGAGGGCAACGCCAGGGAACCCAACGTCACCTGCAGCATCGCCACGTTCCTCGAGGGCCGCGAGTACCACCTGTACACTCGCACCCGCCTCACTGACGTGCGCCTCGTCTACGCGCCGCCGCGCGCCATCGGCGAGTTCGGTGGCGAGGTCGACAACTGGGAGTGGCCGCGACACACCGGCGACTTCATGTTCTTCCGCGCCTACTGCGCGCCTGACGGCTCGCCCCGTGCCTACGACAAGGACAACGTCCCCTTCCGGCCCCAGCACTGGCTCCGGTTCAGTGCGGCTGGGGTGAAGGAGGGCGACCTCGCCGTCGTCATGGGCTACCCCGGCAACACCCAGCGCTACCGCACGAGTGCGGGTGTGGCGGTGCGCCTCGGCTGGTTCTATCCCCGTCGAGAGGCCCTGCTCACCAGCGTCCTCGACGTGCTGGGCCGCTTTGCCGCGACCAGCGGCGAGCGCGAGCTCGCCGTGGCGGCCACCATGAAGAGCCTCGCCAACGTGCAGAAGAACGCACGCGGCATGGTGTTCGGCCTCTCGAGGAACGGCACCGTCGAACGCAAGCTGCGCGAGGAGGCAGAGTTCGCGGCGTGGCTCGCCGCTGACCCGGCGCGCACCAAGTCGCATGGCGACGTGCTCAAGGAGATGCTTGCCCACGAGGAGGCTGAGGCGGCCATGATGCCGCGCGACTTCCAGGCCGGGTTCGTCTTCGGGCAGCTCGCGGGTCTCGTTCCCTTGCTCGGCGCTGCCGTCGACGCGTGCGAGGCAGCACTGCGCAGCAAGGACGGTGTCGTCCCGCCGGCAACGCTCGCGACCCTCGCCAACAAGAACCTGAGCCGGGACATGGAGTTGCTCCAACAGCCCCTCCTCGCCGTCCTCCTGGGCGAAGCCCTTGCTGGGAGTGACGCGGAACGACTCGCTGGCACCGAGGTGCTCAACGGTGCGGACGGTGCAGCGGCAGCCGCGGACCTGCTTGCACGCACGCGCCTCACGGATGCTGCAACCCGGCAGCAGCTCTTCCGCGGTGGCCTGGAGGCACTGAAGGGCAGTCAGGACCCGATGGTCATGCTCGCCCTCGGCATCGCCAGGGAGCGCATGGAGTGGCGCAACCGCGTCAACGAACGGCAGGGCCGCATGCTGGACCTCGGCAGGCGGTGGATCGGGGCCCAGCAGGAGTTCCGCGGCAAGAGCTTCTACCCCGATGCCAACAGCACCCTGCGGGTGTCGTTCGCCTCGGTGAAGGGCTACTCACCGCGCGACGGCGTGCTGAACACGCCCAAGACCTCGGTGGCTGGGCTGTTGCGCAAGGAGAACGGCACCGAGCCGTTCGCGAACCCCAAGTCGCTGCTCGAGGCCGCTGCCAGTCGGACCTCGAGCCGCTTCGTCGACCCGGAGCTGGGCGACGTGCCCGTCTGCTTCCTCATCGACGGCGACACCACGGGAGGCAACTCGGGATCCCCCGTCGTCAACGGCAAGGGCGAGGTGATCGGCTTGAACTTCGACCGCGTCTTCGAGGCCGTGTCCGGCGACTTCGGCTGGAACCCGGAACGGTCGCGCAACATCTGCGTCGACGCGCGCTACATCCTCTGGGTGATGGAGTCGGTGATGCCTGCGCCGCAGTTGCTCAAGGAACTGGCCATCTGAAGGTCCAGATGTCCGAACTGGGCTCGGCGTTTCGACACTGAGGGGAGTGAGCAGGCCAGAAGCCGCTCATCCCCTTGTGCAACGACTTCCGTGGATTTGGACGGGTTGTCTTGGAGGAAAGCCTGAGGTCGGACGCTTGGACCAACCGCAACGCAACCGGCCGGGAGTCAGCCCAGCAGCGAGCCCACTTCGGACCTCTGCACGGTCCTCAGTCAAAGAGCTCGGACAACCAGGACTTGCGCTTGCCGTAAGGGTAGGGGGAATGCTCGCGGCGACGATCATCATCGTCGTCGTCGTGCCGCCGTGAGGGCTGGGAGGCGGGCGCGGAATGTGCCATCGAACGCTCGATGAGCTTGTCGAGCTCGCCGCGGTCCAACCAGACACCGCGACAGCGAGGGCAGTAGTCGATCTCTACTCCCTGGCGATCGGTCATCACGAGGGCGGAGTCAGCACAGGTAGGGCACTTCATCGTGGTCTCCTTGGATGGGTCTCCCCGTCTAGGCCACGCGGATGCGCAATCAACCGAGAGTCGACCAGCCCAAGGCGGACCTCTCCACCTCGGAGTCGTAGACCACCACATCAGGCAGTTCGCGGTACCGCCCCGCCACATCGAGGCCAAAGCCGATGATGAACTCGTCAGGGATCTCGAATCCAAGGTAGTCGATGTCGACTGGCACCACCCGGCGGGCTGGCTTGCTCAGGAGGGCAACCACCCCGACCCTGCGTGCGCCGGAGGCCAGCAGGTGCTCCCTCAAGGCTGCGATGGTCCTGCCGGTGTCGACGATGTCCTCGACGATCAGCACGTCCCTCCCGTCGGCGGGGATGTCGTGACCGGTGAGAACCTTGACCGTCCCGCTGCTGACCGTCCCAGAACCGTAGGAACTGGCCCTGATCTCGTGCACGGGATCACGCCAAGGCAGGTGTCGTGCAAGATGGGTCGCGAACGTACGCGCGCCCTCCATCACCGCGACGAGGCACGGAGGCTCCGCAGCATGGTCAACCACGATCTGACGGGCAACCTCGGCGGTGCGACGCAGCAAGGCGTCGCGCGGGAGCAGGACACGGAAGGGAGGTACCTTGGTCACGGCAGGGTGAGACTGAGGGGACTGGAGATGCCGACCACGCTGCTGGTGCCCGGCTGGAACACCACGTGTGCCGCGACGATGCCCACACCCTGCAAGGGGTTTGGCTGGGGCAAAGGCAGGGAGACCGAACGGTAGCCGCCTGCAGGCATCAGGGCGATCGCGCCGGGGAAACCCAGGAAGGACTGCAGCAGCAGGTCGTAGTTGAGCGGGATCACGGCTCCCAGGAACGGGAACCCTGGGGAACTGCTGAACGCGATCCCGAGCGCACTGTAGGAGCCTGCTGGTGCCGCCACTGCGGTGCCGCGCAGGACGAGCTCGCCGGGGCGCGCTGCTGCATCCACCAAGACGGGCCAGGTGGTGCTGTCAACCGGGTTGCGGGCACCGGGCGAACCCCGGTCGCCCGCGCCGAAGGTGACACCCGCGGATCCCCAGTTCGCAGTGGAGTTGGACTGCGTCAGCGACCGCTTCTCGGCAGAAACGCCAACTCCACCCGGGAAGCCCGTACCCCAGGTCACACTGTCGACGCTGGTGGTGCCACTTTGCACCGTGAGGGAGTCTGCAGTGTCGCCGAGGGCAATCGTCTGGAAGGGAAGGACCAAGCCGAGCGGCTGCCCACCGTTGCGTCCGGCATCGCCGTCCACCTGCACGAGAGCGGGCCTGCCGGGAACCAGCATGAGGTTGCTGGCCAAGGTGACGGTTCCGCTGTTGCTGGTCAGGCGCATGCCGCGGAGCGCCAACGGCCTGCCGCCAGTGTTGGTCAGCTCGACGTACTCGCCATTCGTGTCGGGCACCACGGAAGGATTGCGGTGCACCTCGCTGATGCGGACCTCCCCGGGGGCCAATGCGCTGGACGCAACCTCGTCCGTCCAGAAGTCGAGGAAGCTGCCGCCTGTCCCCGCCACCCGGTACCGCATGCCGTCCGTGTCGATGCGGATGCTGCCCGTGACGGCGAATCCGATCACGTTCGCACTGCCTCGAGTGGTGCTGAGCAGCGAGCGCATCGCCGTGGCCTGCACCAGTCGGTTGACGACGGTGGTTGTCGGGTGGCCAAAGGAGTTCCCGAGGCCGCAGCTCACGACCGCAACCTCGGGAGCCAGGCGACTCACCAAGTTGGTGTTGGTCGAGGTGTTCGATCCGTGATGGTTGAGCTTGTAGATGTCGACGTCGCCGCAGGCGAGGGCAGCGTCACTCTCCACGTCCGCCGTGCTGTTGCCGCCGCCTGTGAGGTCTCCACCGATCCACATGGAGAAGTTGCGGTACTCGAGCCGCAGCGCAACCGACCGAGAGTTCTCCTCCTGTGCGGAGACCACTGGGTCCGCACCGCCGCCGCCGTCCACGACGCCATTGACCGCGACGCAGCGCACCGTGGCTCCCCCACCCAGTTGGAGCACCTGCCCTGCCTGCAGTGTGCGCCTCCGGTTGCCAGCTGCTGTGAGGTAGCCATTGGTGTCTGCACTTGTGTTGGTGCGGCGGAGGTCACCTCGGTCGTGTGCGAGCAGAAACGGGCGCGCCAGCACCTCGTCCATGCCACCCTGGTGGTCGTCGTGGAAGTGGCTCAGGAAGGTGTATCCATAGCCCGTTGGTTGCAGGCTGTTGATGACGGGCAGGACCGAAGCCGTTCCCTGGCCGGGTGGTCCGGCGTCGAAGACATGAATCGTCCCGTCTGGCGCACGCACCACAGTTCCGTCTCCCTGCCCGACGTCGACCACGACCACGGTCATGCCAACCGGACGATCTTGCTCACCCTGCGGGAGGAGCAGTGCGAGGGCGGTTGCAGGGGCAACAAGCATGGCGAGGGAGGATAGCGTGCAACCGGCCCTGACACAGGGCCCGTGCACGAACGGGGACAAGGTGCCTTGCTGGAGAGCAGCCCCTTGGCACCGGGACTTGCCCTGCCATTCGCAAGACCGAGTGCCTATCTTGTGCCCATGGATCGATCCTTGATGGAGCACCACTACGGCCCCCACGTCCATCTGTTCCAGGATCCCTTCCTGCTGACGCTCCTCGCGCGCATCAGCGCACCAGAGACGGGAACCGAGCAACTGCCGGCGCTCGTGCGCTCTGCCTACCAGCGGCTTGCGTTCACGACCCTGTCACGCGAGTTCCCCGTCGTGCAGGGGCGAGTCAAGACGCGCATGGCAGCAACCGAGCCCAAGGGCTTCTACGAGGGTCCGGTGTTCTGCAAGGAGACGAAGCTCGTGATCTGTGCCGTGATCCGAGCGGGAATCCTGCCGAGCCAGGTTTGCTACGAGACCGCCTGCGAGGTGATCCCCGCTGCAAATGTGCGCATCGACTTCCTCAACATGTCGCGGGTCACCGATGAGCACCACCAGGTGACCGGAGTCCGCATGGACGGCAGCAAGATCGGGGGCAGTGTCGAGGATGCGATCGTCGTCATCCCGGACCCGATGGGCGCCACGGGTGGGACCGTGTGCAGCGTGCTGGACCACTACCTCCGACTCGGCGGCAAGCCGCGGAAGGTGATCGCCCTCCACCTGATGGCCACGCCCGAAGCCATTCGCAAGGTCACCAAGGAACAGCCAGATGTCAGGCTCTACACGGGACGTCTGGATCGAGGTCTCTCCACGGCACAAGCGCTGGCATCGGTCCCTGGTACGCACCCGGAGCAGGAACGTGGGCTGAACGACGTGCAGTACATCGTCCCAGGTGCAGGCGGCATGGGGGAACTGCTGACCAACAGTTGGGTCTGAGGGATCCAGATGTCCGAACTGGGTTCGTCTGCGACCTGAGGCGGTTCCTGCGCACAGGGTCCTGACCGAGCGGCGACTCCCGCCGCGGTCAGGAGCCCTTGCATGGATCTTCGCAGTTTCGTT
>JBEGVB010000008.1:0-2528 GCA_041178545.1 Planctomycetota bacterium | reverse complement strand
GAGGTGCTGCATGGGAACACCACACGACGTGCTGTTTCGTGCTGCCTTCGCGGAGCCACGGGTTGCTCTGGAGTGGCTCCGGAGCGTGGTGCCCGCGGCGGTGGCGGAGATTCTGGACTGGTCGACGCTGGCGGTGGCGCGGGAGGAGACCGTGGGGCTGAAGTTGAGCCTGCACGTGGCCGACCTGGCCTTCGAGGTGATGGGTGTCGATGGCGTGCTGCGCGTGGCGATCGTGGTCGAGCACAAGAGTGCCGCGTCCTCTGGGACCCATGACCAGATGCTGCGCTACACCGTGCTGCGGAAGCACTGGTTTCGCAAGCGCGACAAACAGGTGCCGCCCGTAGTGCCGATCGTGCTGCAGCATGGCGCAAGCGGCGTGACCGAAGGTCAGACGGCATGCATGCCAGCAGAACTTGAGGCCCTGCAGCCACAACTCCGGCTGCTGGTCGACGACCTGCGCACGGTGACCGAGGAACAGATCCGTGCGCGCGGGCTGCATCCACTGGCGGCGTTGGTGTTGCTCGCGTTGCGCACGCTGCCGCAGGTGGGGAGCGTGGATGCGGCGCTCGCTGCGCTCGCGCGCTGGCAGGACCTCATCGCAGAGGAGTTGCGGGACGAAGGCCCGCCCAACCCCACGGCGATGCTCGAAGCGCTCGGGTGGTATGTTCTCTACGTCACGGACATGACGGAGGAGCAACTGCCCATGGAACTGAAACCACCACAGGACAGCCAAGGAGTTGTGCGCATGACCACGGGACAGCGGATCTGGAGCGAAGGGCGGGCGGCAGGACGGAGTGAGGGCAAGTCCGAGGGCAAGACCGAAGAGGCTCGTCTGATGCTCGGGCGCTTGCTCCAACGCCGCTTCGACGTCGACGCGGCGGCAGCAGAAGCTCGCCTGCAGGGCGCGACGCTGGAGCAGTTGGAAGCCTGGGTCGATCGCATCCTCGATGCAGAGTCCATCGACGCGCTGTTCGCCGAGCGCTGAGCCTCCCGTCTGCAACCCAGGCGCACGCGCACGCGCGCCAGGGTTTCCATCCCCCCACCTCAGTGGTTGGCGACGAGGTGCTCTTCGACGATCGCCTTCCGCGCGCGCACGATCTCGGCCTGGATGTGCGGCGGCACCGCCTCGTAGTGGCCGAGGGTCATGGTGAAGGTGCCCTCGCCTGCGGTGAAGGAGCGCAGGTGGTTGTTGTACTCCAGCATTGTGGCGAGCGGGACCTGGGCGCGGATGCGCTGCATGCCCTCCATCGTCTCCATGCCCGTGAGGCGGCCGCGCGCACCGGAGAGGTGCGAGGCCACGTCGCCGGTGCAGCGCTCGGGCACGAGCACTTCGACTTCCATGATGGGCTCGAGCAGGATGGGCCGCGCCTTGGCGTAGCCGTCGAGGAAGGCGCGCTCGCCCGCGACCTGGAACGACATGGCGTCGCTGTCGACCGCGTGCGACTTGCCGTCGTACAGCTCGAACTGCACGTCGATGACGGGGAACCCGGCGAGGGAACCGCGCAGCAGGAACTTGCGCGCGCCCTTCTCGACCTCGGGGATGAACTGGCGCGGGACGGAGCCGCCGGTGACGGCGTCGACGAAGGCAAAGCCCTCGCCGTGGGCGCGCGGCGCGATGCGCACGCTGACCTCGGCGAACTGGCCGCGACCGCCAGTCTGCTTCTTGTGGCGGTGGTGGCCTTCGGCGGCCGTGGTGACGGTCTCGCGGTACGGGATGGAGGGCGGGCCCTGTTCGACCTCGACCTGGTGGCGCCGGTGGAGGCGCTGGAACTGGACGTCGAGGTGGAGCGGGCTCATGCCGGTGACGAGCATCTCGCCGGTCTCGGGGTCGCGGCGCACGGACAGGCTGGGGTCCTCGGCGACGAGGCGCTCGAGCGCGTGGCCGAACTTCTGCTCGTCGTTGCGCGACTTGGGCCATACGTGGCGGGAGTAGGTAGGCCTGGGGAAGCGCGCCTGCGGGAACTGGAGCGCCGCGGCCTCGGCCGTGATGGTGTCGCCGACGGCCAGGTCCTCGACCTTGCTGACGACGAAGAGGTCACCGGGGACGACCTGCTGCATCTCGCGGGTCTCCTTGCCGTGCATCATGTGCAGGTGCGCAGCCTTGACGACCTTGTTGGAGCGCACGTCGAGGAAGGTCTTGTCCTTCTCGATGGTGCCGCGGAAGCAGCGCAGGAAGGAGAGGCGACCAACGTAGGGGTCGGACACGACCTTGAAGACCTTTGCGGCAAACGGGCCGCGCAACTCGGGCTCGACGAGTTCTCCCCAGGTGGTGGTGCCGACGCGGTCGGCACCGTGGCCGCCGAAGCAGATAGGCGACGGGAAGTGGAGGGTGACGAACTCCATGAGTTGCTCGAGACCGAGTCCGCGGTTGGGGCACACGGCGAAGGCAGGCACGAGCTTGCCGCGCGCGATGGCGCGACGGAGGTTGGCCTCGAACTCCTCCTGGGGCAGGTGGCCGTTCTCGAGCAGGTGCTGCATGACCTTGTCGTCCACCTCGGCCTCGTCCTCCTCGATCATGTCGTGGTACC
>JBEGVB010000007.1:0-15675 GCA_041178545.1 Planctomycetota bacterium | reverse complement strand
CAATGCCGCCCAGCACCACGTTCATGAACATGGCGGTGTGCTTCGGCGCATGCTGCTGGACGAGTGCGAGGAAGCCCTCGGCGCGCATGGCGGCCTCGTTGACGATGCACAACCTCGTGCCCGGCGCCATCGGCACCTCGAGGGGACGCAGCGACTTCGCGAAGACGGGACCGTCGTCGAGACCCAGCGCGAGGCCCTCGGCATTGAGCTGCTGCACCTCGCCGCGCGCGCAGCGCAGCAGCGGGGCGCGGCTGCCGGCCTGGTACAGCTCGGCGCCGTCCGAACCCACGTGCAGCAGCGTCACCTTCGCGCAGCAGCCGGCAGGCAGCTTCTGCTTCATGGCCTTGTTGGCGCGCTCGAGCGCGGCCCGGGGCGCGTCGCCGCGACGCAACGCATCGTGCACCTCGTCGCGCGCGAGGCGCGAGGCCACCACGGCCATGGCGCCGGCGCCCTCCCCCATCACCATCAGCACGGCCACACCGTCCTCGACTTCGACCACGTCGTGGTAGTCGAGGCCGCCGCGCGAGCCGGCACTCAGCGCGCCGTCCAGCTCGAGGCCCTCGGCGTCAGGGAACTGGTCCTGCAGCATGCGGTCGCGGTACTGGCGCACCTGCGGGTCCATGGCAGCCAGCGAGCCGCCGCCCTTCTCCTGCTGGCGCTGCATCTCGGCGAGGTCGCCTGCGAGGTAGTGCAGCCCACGACCGATGGCGGCGATCTCGTCGTTGCCGGAGTAGCGGACCTTCACCTCGGTGCCGCCGCGGCCGAGCTTGGCGATCGCAAGCGTCAGGTCGACGAGGCGGCTGGCCATGCGGCCACCCAGCACCCAGCCGACCATCCCGCCCACCACCGCACCGAGAGCGCTCATCACCAGCGAGATGGTGAGCGCGCGCGGGTTGTCGGTGTACTGGAGCATCGGCAGGCTCGCGGCAAGGGCCGCGCCGAGACCGATGCCCGCGCCGGTGAGCGCGACGGGGACGGCGATCCTGCCCTGCTTGCTGCCCGTACGGGAACGTGCCATGGGGGTGAGAGGCTACCGTGCGACGCACCCGGGCCGGAACCCGTCGTGTCGTTTCCGGGGCGAGGAGGCCCGGCGGATCAGGTGCCGAAGAACGGCATGCACAGCCAGAGTGCGAGGCCCGCGTACACGCCAGCCATCACGTCATCGGCGATGATGCCAAGGGCGCCGGGCAGGTCCTCGAGCCGCCTGCAGGGCTGGACCTTGAGCACGTCGAACACCCGGAACAGGAAGAAGGCGCCGGCGTGTGCGAGCGCATTCGGCTGCTCACCGGTGAGCGCCATCCACAGGGCCAGCGTGACCAGGTAGCCGATGACCTCGTCGAGCACGAAGGCACCCGGGTCCTCGCCGAGGAAGGTGCGCTTCACGAAGTCGGTCTGCATGCAGCCCAGCACGAACAGCACGGCTGCGGCGACCCAGTAGGCCGTCATCACGTGGGCCGGGGCGAAGGCGAGCTGGAGCAGCAGGCCCAGCACCACGCCACCCAGGGTGCCCACGGTGCCGGGCGCGAAGGGGGAGAGGCCGAGCCCGCAGGAGGTGACGAGCAGGAAACGGAGGCGGTCGAGGAGGCTCATGCGTTCACCGGAACAGCACGTCCCTGGCCTTCCAGACGTAGTTCACGCCGCTCACCACCGTGAGGACGAGGCTCACCCAGAGTCCCCCCACGGCAGCCCAGGTCCAGAACGTGTCGCCGGCCACGATCATCATGAGCGCGCCTGCTGTCCACACCTGGCTGACCATCTTCCACTTGCCGAGCTGGTCGGCCGGGAACGGCCTGCCTGCAGCCTCCACCAGCCCACGCACCGCGGTGACCAGGAACTCGCGCGCCACGACCACGATCACGTACCAGTTGGGCATGATCGCGGTGGCGGCGGGGAAGCGCAGCAGCACCACCAGCGCACCCACCACCAGCACCTTGTCGGCAAACGGGTCGATCACGCGGCCCAGCGCCGTGACCTGGCCGTACTTGCGGGCAAAGTAGCCGTCGAGGAAGTCGGTGCAGGCGGCCAGCAGGAACAGCCAGAAACCGGTCCACGCGAGGATGGGATCCACGTGTGCCGGATCCGCGACCCACTCGAAGCAGCAGAACACCGCGATGCACACCGCCAGACGCGAGAGCGTGATGGCGTTGGGCAGGTTCACCGCTTGGTCCTCGCGGTCGCGAGCACGCCCGTGAGTTCGTAGTCGCCGGTGCTGCGGACCTTCACGTCGACGATCTCGCCGGGTTGCGCGCCGCAGTCGCCGGGCAGCACGACCGTGCAGTCCACCTCGGGCGCGTCGGCCCACGTGCGGCCGACGAGCGTGGTGCCGTCGCTGCCGAAGCCGTCCACGATCACGGGCAGCGTCTTGCCCACGAGGCCCTTCTGGAACCGGTCCATTGCCTTCTTCTGCAGCTTCATCAGCTCGGCCCGACGCTCCTCGGCCAGTTCAGCCGGGACCTGGCCGGGCATGTCGAAGGCAGGGGTGTCCTCCTCGCGGGAGTACGTGAACACACCCAGCCGCTCGAAGCCGTAGTCCTTGACGAGCGCGCGCGCCTCCTCGAAGTCCTGCTCGGTCTCGCCCGGGAAGCCGGTGATGAGCGTCGAGCGCACGGCGATGCCGGGCACCTCGGTGCGCAGCCGGTCGAGGATCTCGCGCACCTGCTCGGAGCTGACGCCGCGCTTCATCGCGCGCAGCATGTTGGTGCTGATGTGCTGGATCGGGATGTCGAGGTACTTCACCACCTTGGGGTGCTCGCGCATCACCGCGGTGAGGTCCTGGCTCACGGTGTGCGGGTACGCGTACATGAGGCGCACCCACTGGATGCCATCGACCTCGGCAAGCTTTGCGATCAGCTCGTGGATGAGGCGCTTGCGGGCGAAGTCGAGGCCGTAGGCCGTGCTGTCCTCGGCCACCACCACCAGCTCCTTGATGCCGGCGGCCGCGAGGCCTTGCGCCTCCTCGACCAGCACGTCCATGGGCTTGCTGCGGTTGCGGCCGCGCATCTTGGGGATGGCGCAGAACGTGCACTTGTGGTCGCAGCCCTCGCTGATGCGCAGGTAGGCAAAGCTGCGCGGCGTGAGCAACAGCCGCTTGGCGTCGCTGCGCGGGCCCTTGGGCTTGCCGCCGGTCACGGTGGCGGCCCACCGCCTCGTCGAGCCGTTGACGATGCGACGCACGATGGCGGGCACGCCCGAGTAGTCGCTGATGCCGAACACGGCGTCGAGCTCGGGGATCGACTGCTTGAGTTCCTCGCCGTACCGCTGCGCGAGGCAGCCCACGGCGATCACGCCCTTGAGGTTGCCCTCTTCCTTGAGGCGCGACACCGACAGGATCGTGTCGATGGACTCCTGCTTGGCGGTCTCGATGAACCCGCACGTGTTGACGACGACGACGTCGGCGTCCTCGGGCTCCTTGACGACCTGCAGTCCCTCTTCGACTGCGTGGCCCAGCAGCACCTCGGAGTCGACGAGGTTGCGGGCACAGCCCAGGCTGACCATGGCGACCCGGATGGCTTCGTTCATGTGTTCTGCCTCGGCTGGTGGAGGCGGCCCCGTCCATGGGACGGAGCCGCCCCGGGGTCAACTCACTGCGGCTTCTGCTGGACGACCCACACCTTGACGGTGGCGTCGACTTCCTGGTGCAGGTGCAGCTTCACATCGAACACGCCGATCTCCTTGAGCGGGTGCTCGAGGCGGACCTGCTTCTCGTCGATGGCAAAGCCCTTCGCGCGGAGGGCCTCGGCGATCTGTGCGGCGTTGACGGAGCCGAACAGGTGGCCTTCCTCGTTGGCGCGACCTTCGATCGTGACCGAGGTCTCGACGAGCTTGCCCACCAGCTCCTTGAGGGTGCCGATGCGGACTTGCTCCTCGGCGAGGGCCTTCTTGCGGGCGACTTCGATCTCGGCAAGGTTGGCCTTCGTCACGGGGATGGCCAGGCCGCGCGGCAACAGGTAGTTGCGGGCGTAGCCGGACTTCACCTTCACGACGTCGCCGACGCGACCGAGGCTCTCGATGTTCTGACGGAGGAGGAGGTCCATGGATCAGGTCCTCCCCACGAACGGCATCAGGCCGATGATGCGAGCACGCTTGATCGCCTCGGCCAGCATGCGCTGGTTCTGCCCGTTGAAGCCAGTGCGCTTGCGCGACTGGATCTTGCCGTTGGGCGTCACGAACTTGGACAGGTAGCCAACGTTCTTGTAGTCGAGCGGCTCTTCAGGCTCGACCAGCTTGCGAGGAGCCGCAAAGCGCGAGAACTTGCCGCGCTTGCCGCCACGCTCGCCACGTTCGCCACGATCACCACCACCACCGAAGTTGCTCATCAGCTCTTCTCCTCGGCCACAGGGGCCTCTTCTGCCTCAGCGGGAGCCTCGGCCGATTCCTCGGCGACGGCGGCAGGGGCCGGCGCTGCAGTGCGGATGTCCTCGACCTGCACTGCGTTGACGTCGAACTCCGCCTCGGGCGTGTAGGCCTCGGCGGGGACCTCCGTGCAGGACACGATCAGGCTGCGCAGGACCGAGTCGCTGAACTGCATGTCGCGGCGGATGTTGGCGACCTGCTGGGTGTCTGCCTTGAAGTAGGTCAGCAGGAAGGTGCCGCGCAGCTGGAGGTTGATGGGATAGGCAAGGCGACGCTCGTCCCAGCGGCGCGCGCTGAGGACCTGTGCGCCATGCTTGGTGAAGAGGGCGGTGACCGCATCCTTGAGCGGCTGCCAGCCCTTGCGTACCTCGCGGTTGTCGAGGACGCACATGCATTCGTACGTACGGTTGCGTTCCAAGGGTCACTGACTCCCGGGCACATGCCCGAAAAGAGAGGGTTCCGTCAGGGCCGCCGGCGGTGCCGCGCTAGCGCGCGCCACAGTCGGGCATGCCGTTGAAGGTTCCCATCAGGGTTTGCAGGTCGGCCCCGTCGATCCATTGCTGGACACAGTCGGCGGCGCGACCAAGGACAAGACCGAGAACCTCTCGTTCCTCCGGGCGGAAGGGAGCCAGGACGAAGTCGGGCCATTGGCCCGGACGGAGTCCTTCGATGCCGTCGCCCGTGGGGGCGGCGGAACCGATACCGAGACGGAGACGGGGGTATGCGTCAGTACCCAGGCGTTCCTGGATGCTCTTGAGGCCGTTGTGGCCTCCCGCACTCCCCGTCGGCCGGACACGAATCCGGCCCAGCGGTAGGTTCAGGTCATCGACGATTACAAAGAGCGATTCCGGTTTCAGGCCCGCGTGCCGCAAGAGCGGCGCCGCGACGTCACCGGAGAGATTCACGTAGGTCTGTGGCTTCACCAGCAGGAAGGAGCGACCCTTCCGTCTGCCTTCGGCCACCCTCGCCTTCACCTTGCCGGAGAAGCTGTGCGAACCATCGTCCGCACGGCGTTCCAGCCTCTCGAAGGCGAGCCCCAGACGTTGGGCCACGAGGTCCAGCACCAAGAACCCGGCGTTGTGCCGAGTCTCCTCGTATTCGGGACCGGGGTTGCCGATCCCGAGGACGATGCGGTGCCAGCCCATGGCTGCAGTCGGGGGGCGAGAAGGTTAGGCAGGTCGGCCCTCAGGGGCAAGACCCGCCCGGCCCTCCGCCTGCGACCCCAGCTCAGCCCTTGCCCTTGGGCGCCGGGGCGCCCTTGGCAGGAGCTGCAGCCGGAGCACCCTTGGCGGGCGCCGCACCGCCAGCAGCCGGAGCCGCGGCCGGAGCGGCCTCGGCAGCCGGGGCTGCAGCAGGCTCGGCAGGGCCAGCCAGCTTGGCCACGTGGCAGATGACCAGGTCGCCGGAGACGGCGAGGGTCAGGCCCGCGGGCAGGACGAGGTCCTTGGCGAGGATGTTCTGGTCCAGGTCCAGCTTGCTCACGTCCACCTCGAAGATCTCGGGGATGGCCGTGGGCAGGCAGTTCACCATGAACTTGGCGTGGTCCTTGATCAGCGTGCCACCCTTGCCGGCACCCACAGGGTGACCGGTGAACGTGGCCTCGATCTCGACCTGGATCGGCTTGTTCAGGTCGACGCGCTTGAAGTCGACGTGCAGCGGGTGGTCGGTGAGCACGTCCCAGGCGATGTCCTGGAGGAAGGCGGCCTGCGAGGTGCCGTCGATCTCCAACTGGAACACCTTGTGGTGGTGCTTGATGTGCTGTTCCAGCTCCCACTCGGAGATGGCGATGGACATGGGCTCCTTGCTCTCGCCGTAGACGACGGCGGGCAGCCAGCCCTGCGCACGAAGATGGTTCAACTGGTTGCGGCCCAGCGCCGTGCGACGCTCGCCCTTGAGTTTTGCGACTTTCATGGGATCACCTGTACCTGACGGAGAATGCGGTTGGGGTTCAGTTGTCGTTGGTGTCGAAGAGCCTGCTCACCGACTCGCTCCGGTGGATGCGGTCGATGGCGCGGGCCAGGAGTTGTGCGATGGAGACGACCTCCAGCTTTGCGATCTTCTTGTCGTGCAGCGGGATGGTGTCGGCGAACAGGATCTTCTCCACGTCCGCCTTGTTGAGCTTCTCGACGGCGGTGCCGGCGAGCACGGCGTGGGTCGCGACGATGTAGACGCGTTCCGCGCCCTTCTCCTTGACGATGCGCGCGGCGTCGACGATCGAGCCGCCGGTGCTCACCATGTCGTCGACCAGCACGACGTCGCGGCCGCGGACGTCACCGACGACGTGCTCGATGACCGTCTGCTCGCCGCTGATGCGGCGCTTGTCGACGATCGCGAGGTCGCAGTCGAGGTCCTTGGCGTAGGCGCGCGCGAGCTTGGTGCCGCCCACGTCGGGCGACACGACGATCGGGTCCTTGGCGCCCAGCTGGCGCACGCGGTCGATCATCACGGGGCGCGCGTAGAGGTGGTCGACGGGGATGTCGAAGAACCCCTGGATCTGGGCGGCGTGGAGGTCGATGGCCAGCACGCGGTTGAAGCCGGAGGTGACCAGCAGGTTGGCGACCAACTTGGCGTTGATCGGCACGCGGCCCTCGTCCTTGCGGTCCTTGCGGGCGTAGCCGTAGTAGGGGATCACGGCCGTGATGCGGTCGGCGGAGGCGCGGCGGAGGCAGTCGGCAAAGCTCAGCAGCTCGAACAGGCTCTCGTGCACCGGCGGGCAGGTGGGCTGCACGACGAACACGTCGGCACCGCGCACGTCGCACTCGACCTTGAGGTTGATCTCGCCGTCAGGGAAGCGGTTGAGGGTGGCGGCGCCAAGCGGCACGCCCATGTGCGAGCAGATGTCCTGCGCGAGCTTGGGGTGGGCGGTGCCCGTGAACACTCTCAAGCGATCGCCGCGCATCTCAGTGCTCCTTCCTCTCCGGCTGGACCCGAGCCTTGAGCATGCGGGCCGGCACGCCGACCCACACCTCGCCTGCCCCCACCTTGCTGTGCGGCCGGACGACGGCGCCGGCGCCGGTGAGTGCATGCGCACCCACGGTCACCGGGGCGACCAGCACCGAGCCCGAGCCGATGAAGGCACCCTCGCCCACGTGCGTCTCGTGCTTGTGCACGCCGTCGTAGTTGGCGGTGATGGTGCCCGCGCCGATGTTGGCCTTGGGGCCGATCGTCGCGTCACCGAGGTACGTGAGGTGCTTGGCCTTCGCGCCCTTGCCCATGCGCGTCTTCTTGGCCTCGACGAAGTTGCCGACCTCGGCGCCGTCCTCCAGCACCGTGCCCGCGCGCAGGTGCGCGAAGGGACCGACCTCGCAGTTGGAGCCGATCACGCAGCCGGTGCCGATCACGGTGCACGGCAGGATGCGCGTGTCGGCGCCGATCTGGACGTTGGAGTCGATGTACGTGCTGGCCGGGTCCTGGATCACCACGCCGTTGGCGAGGTGCTCCAGCAGGATGCGGTCCTGCATGTGGCTGCGGGCGATCGCGAGGTCGGTGAGCGAGTTGACGCCCAGCACCTCGGTGGAGTCCTCCAGCGTGAGCGTGGGCAGCTCGGCGCCCTGCGCCACGAAGTCGGCGATCACGTCGGTGAGGTAGTACTCGCCCTGCGCGTTGTTGGGCTGCAGGCGGCCGAGCGCCGGGCGCAGCGCCGCGGCGTCGAAGCAGTAGAAGCCTGCGTTGATCTCGTCGATCTCCAGCTCCTCGGGCGAGCAGTCCTTGTGCTCGCGGATGCCGACGAAGCGGTCCTGCTCGTCGCGCAGGATGCGACCCATGCCGCTCGGGTCCTCGAGGTGCGTGGTGAGCGCGGAGCACGGCGCGTCGCCGCGGACCTCGCGCAGTGCCTTCAGCGTGGCCGTGGTGACCAGCGGGCAGTCGCCGTACACGACGACCACGTCACCGTCGAAGTCGCCCAGCGCCTGCATGGCCGTCTGCACCGCGTGACCGGTGCCGCGCGGTGCGCCCTGGTCGACGAACACGGTGCCCGGGCGGTCAGCGAGCGCCTTCTGCACCTTGTCCTTCTGGTGGTGCAGCACCACGACGACGCGGTCCGGGTTGAGTCCCTGCGCGGCGTCCAGAGCGCAGCCCACGAGGGTACGACCGCACAGCGGCAGCAACACCTTGGGAATGCTCACCTTGGTGCGCTTGCCGAGGCCTGCAGCGAGGCAAAGGACGGCTAGCGGTCTGGACATGGTCGGGGCGGGAACCGGCACTCAGCCGGAATGTGGGGCGAAGGATTGTGCGGAGCACCCCCACCGGGGTCAAGGATCCCGACGGGCTGCCTGCACGATCACTTGCTGCCTGCCGCCGCGCCTGCGACCCCGGCCGCGGGTGCCGTGGCACGGCCCTCCAGCTGCAGGAGGCGGCGCGATTCGGCGAGCAGCCAATCGAACCTAACAAACGGCTGGGCAGAGACTTCCTGCCACAGGACCCGACCGGACGGGGCCACCAGGAAGGTGCCGTGCAGGGCCATGGACTCGAAGTCGTCGTGGCAGCGCCAGGCCTTGAAGGCGGCAAGTTCGGGGTCGGCGAGGATCGTGAACTCGGGGCGGGAACCCGCCTCGAAGGTGGCCAGCGACTCCCTGGCCTTGTCCGCGGGGTCGGTGCCCACCGCCACCAGGTCGATGCCTGCGTCCGCGAACGTGCGGGTCATGGGCACGAGGCCCTTGAGCTGGTCGACGCAGTGGAGGCAGCCGAAGCCGAGGTAGAAGACCACGAGGGTGGCGCGCTCGCGCGGTGCGTCCAGGACGAACGCGGAACCGTCTGCTGCGGGGAGCGCGAGCGGTGCCGCGGCCCAGGGCTCGAACCGGAACGGGCCGAGCGCGGCGAGGTCGGGACGGTCGCCCACGTCGGCAGCAGGCGGCTGCGGCAACCGCCAGTCCGCAGGCGCCCCGCATGCGGCAGCGAGCGGCGCAACGCGCGCGAGCAACGGCGTGTCGAGGTCCGCGTGGCCGGCAAGGGTGCGCAGTTCCTCGAAGCGGGCACGGGCCTCGTCGGTCTTGCCGGCTGCGTGCAACGCAACCGCAAGCCGCGCGAGCACCGGCACGCGGTTGGGCTTGGCCTTGGCCTCGCCCTGCAGGACCTCGACGGCCTTGGCCGCGTCGCCTGCTGCAAGGTGCATGTCCGCACGCTGCACCGCGGGCACAGCCTTGGCCTTCTCCAGTGCGGCAAGCGCCGCCTTGGCGTCGCCGGTGGCCAGCAGCTGCTCGGCCTCCAACTCGGCCACGAGGTCGAGTGCGGCGCGCACCTCGTCGGTGGCCGGGCGCCGTGCGTCCTCCACCGCCTGCTTCACCTTGTCCTCGGGCTCCTTGCGGTCGAGGGCGGCAACCTCGGCATCGTCACCCGCCTTGGCCCGCTTCGCGCGCGCCTTGGCGAGCAGCAGCTGCGCGTCGGCAAGTGCGCTCGCGCCGCCGTCGGTGTCACCGGTGCGGAACCGCGCACGGCCCAGCACCGCGAGGCGCGCGGCCTCCAGCCTCGTGTCCTCGACGGGGTCGAGGTAGCCGTCGCGATTCAGCTCGACGGCCCGCGCCCACAGCTCGTGGTCCTCACACAGGTCGAGCAACCGGGAGCGGCCGTAGCCGGCGATGTCGGAGCCCTTCGAGAGCACGTTCTTGTCCGGGTGGCGCGGCAACTCGACCAGGTTGGTGGCGATGCCGAGCGCGTCGTGCACGCGGCCCACGTGACCGAGGCTGCGGGCGAGCCACTCCTGGTTGTGCCCGTAGTTGTGGATCGCGAAGGGCATCACGCGGTCGCGCACCATGAACGCATGGTCGACGCGGCTCGAGGCCTCCTGCTGCCAGGCGGCATCCGCATGGCGGTTGAGCTTGGCGAAGATGTGCCCGCCCATGTGCCACTGGTGCGCGATGCCCGGCGCGGACCTGCCCAGGGCCACGGCACTGTCGACCGCGTACTCGGCCTTCTCGTTGTCCCAGATGTGCACGCGGAAATGGTGCGCAGGGTGGCCCGGAACCGCACGGAAGACCTCGTCCATGAGGCCCTCGGCCGCCATGTGACTGTTGATCGGCAGCCCGTGTCCCTCGTTGCGCCAGAGCTGGATGGCCAGCAGGGCGCGCAGTTCGACGTGGTGGGGCTCCTTGCGCAGCATGGCCTCCATGTCGCGCACGAGGTCGCGGCACAGCTTCTTCTCGTCCCGCTTCTCGTTGCGCTTCACGAGTTCCTCGCGCGCACGCTTCTGCTTCTCGGGGTCGCCCGACTGCAGCTCGTTGCGCAGCGCGTCGTCCACCTGCAGGTACTTCGCCCACGCGTCGATCCAGCGCTGCTCGGCCTCGGTTGCCTGCTTCGCCCGCTGCACCGCCTGACCGATGAACCCGGCCGCACGCTTGGCGTCCTCCACGTTGGCGAGCGCCATGCCCCAGTACGCCATCGCACAGTCGGGGTGCAGCATCGCGACCTGGCGGAAGCTGCGCTCGGCCTCCAGGTACCAGAAGCCGTGCTGCTGGCAGACGGCCTGGTCGAAGAACGCCTGTGCGGCAGGGCTGATCCCGCTCACGGGGAAGTGCACGGCGGGGTTGAGGCCCTGCATGAGGTAGGCAGCCTGGCGGGGGCCGCCGTCGAACTCGGCGCCGTGGCGCGAGTGGCCCCACGTGTCGTCCACCGGCGACCGCTGGGCGACGAGGCCGGTGGCACACAGCAGCAGGACGGCAGGGACTCGCGCGCGCATCCGCGCACCATAGCCGATGGCGGTCCCGGCGCAGCCGGGTCAGCTGCGCTTGCGCAAGGGCGCCATGCCCGCTGCCGCCGCGGCGGCAGCCAGCTGCTGCTGCACGCGGTTGCACATCAGTTCGCACAGCTGCGCTGCGCGGTCGTCGGCCAGCGCGTAGACCACCTGCAATCCACGCTTCTCGCGCGTGACCCACCCGGCCTGGTGCAGCACGCCGAGGTGCTTGGACACGTTGGCCTGCGTGAGTCCCGTGGCCTCCACCAGCTCGCCCACCGAGTGCTCGCCGCCGAACAGCGCCTCCATGAGGCGCAACCGCGACGGCTCGGAGAGGGCGCGGAAGAGCTCCGCGACCCGCTCCACCATCACCTCGGGCATCGGCTGCTTCTGCTTCACTGGTTGGCTCCGGGGCCGGTCTCTGCCGGCAGGTCCTTGCGCTCGGCCCACTCGGTCCACGAGCCGTTGAACCACTTCACGTCCTTGTACCCGAGCATGTGACGGAGCACGAAGTAGGTCGTGCTGGCGGTGTGGCCGGTGCGGCAGCTCACCACGATGGAGTCGTCGGGGGCGAACCCCAGTGCCTCGTACTTCTTGCGCAGCTCGTCGTCGGCGAGCCACCAGTGGCCGCTCTCGGTGCGCACGAGGTCCTTGGAGAACAACCGGTTGCGGGCACCCGGGATGTGGCCGGGGCGCGCCTCGGTGGACTTGTCGCCGACGAAGAAGTCCGTCGGGCGCACGTCGAGGATCTCGACGTCCTTCGCCTGGACGCGCTGCGCCAGCTGGTCGACGGTGATGGTGAAGTCGTCGGCATCGGCGATGGGCACGTACTGCGCGGGCGTGACGGCCACAACGGCGTTGTCCATCGGCAGCTGGTCTGCGGCCCAGCGCAGCAGGCCGCCCTCGAGGATCGCGAGCCGGCGGTGGCCAGCGCGCAGGAAGGCGAGGGCCACCTGCGTGGCGTCCTGCATCTTGTCCTCGGCGTACAGCACGACGGGAGTGTCGTTGCCGATGCCCAGCGCGCCGAACCGTGCCGCCAGCTTGTCGGCCGACTGCAGGAACAGTTCCTTCTCGCCGAACTTGTCGCGCATGCCCTTCACGGGCAGGTGCACGGCACCGGGCACGTGCATGCGCTCGTAGTCGGCCTTGTTCTCGCGCACGTCCACCACCGCGACCTTGCCGAGGTGCTCGGCGAGCCAACGGGTGGAGACAACCGTCGGAGCCGTCAGCTCAGCCGGATCCGTGGCCCAGGGCTTCACGGTCGAGGGTGCCGACTGGCCGGAGCGCAGGAAGAAGGCGCGCCGCAGCGCGAACAGCTGCGACTCCGCCTTGGCCTTCGCCTCTTCGGTCTCGCCGCGCAAGGATGGCGGCGTCAGGATACGGGCACGGAACTCGTCGAGGCCGCCGTCGAGCACCAGCACGTTGGTGCGGCCGCGTCGCTGCAGCTCGATCCAGGCCTGCGCCGGGTGCGCGGGACCGTTGGAGTACAGGACCACCAGCTCGGGGTTGCGGGCGAACAACGCGTCGCCGGGAGCGCCGAGCAGGTCGGGCACCGTCAGGTTGACAGCACGCGGCAGGTGCCACTCGGCGAACTCGGGCGCGGGCCGGACATCCACCAGCACGAGGCCGGGATCGACGGCCATGATGCGGTCGGCGAGCGCCTCGGCATCGATGTGGTCGGAACCGGTCTCGACGGCCTGCAGGGCCGCGTCCGGGACGTTGCCGCCCTCACGCGCACCGCCGCCACCGAGGACGAGGGCCGTGACGACGAGGAAGACCATGGCGCCCAGCGCCACGACAGGACCATTGCGATTCTCGGGAACAGCGTTCATTGGGTTCTCCTTGCAGCACTCCACTGCTCGACCTTGGTGGCGCCGACGAAGGCGCCGAGGGCAACGGCTGCGAGGCCGAGTGCGCCTGCGAGCGGCGACACGCCGAGCAGCTCGGGGACCGAGCACGTTGCACAGATCCCCTTGGTCGCGAAGTCCGCGACCGACTCGTAAACCGATGCAAACAGCAGGCTGCCCGCGCCCGCAGCGACGAGGAAGACGACGGCGTCGATGCGGCCCGAGGCAGCGCCCACGGCCGCGGTGCCGGGGCACCAGCCGCCTGTCACGAAGCCTGCGCCGAAGACCAGTCCGCCCACCACCTGCGGCCAGACCGCGGTCTCGGGCACGGCCAGCGCCGACAGGTCGACGTACCCGCCCGCGGCCAGCAGGTGCAGGCCCAGCGCGCAGGTGACCATGGCCGAGAACATCACCTTCAGGACGGCGAAGTCTTGGAGGTAGAAGATCGCGGTGAGCTTGCGGCTGCTGCCGAAACCCGCGCGCTCCAGCCAGAAGCCGAAGAGCGCGCCGATCACGAGCGAGAGCGCGAAGCCGATCGGCCCGTCGAGCAGGCCTTGTTGGAAGAGGTTCATCAGCGCCACTCCTTCTTCACCAGCGGGGCCACGAGGAATGCGGAGGCGAACGTGGCCCCCGTGAAGGCGAAGGCGCCGCCCTGGAGCAGCGCGCCGCCGGACAGCGCCTGGCCCGAGGTGCAGCCCATCGCGAGGCGCGAGCCGATGCCGACGGCAAGCCCGCCGAGGACGGTCAGGGCGAGCCGCAGTCCTGCGCCCGCACCCGGCCCGCGCTCGACGGCAAGCTGCGTGCGACCCGCGTGCAAGGCGGACAGGAAGCCGCCTGCGAGCAGGCCCGCGAACATGAACACGAGGTAGTAGTGCAGCGCACTGCCACCCTCGAACCAGCCGCCGATGTAGCGGCTGGACTCGGCAGCCTGCGGGGCCATGGCATGCGCGGCCTGCGCGGCGATGCGCGAGATGGCACCCGACGCGCCCATGCCGGTGCCGAGCACCAGGTACGAGAGCAACAGGGTGAGCCCGAGGCCGATGCCGGCGAGGTACGGGTTCCAGAACGGTCTTGGTTGCATGGTTGGTCTCCGGTTCAGCAGCCTGCGCTGCGCTTCTTCGCGACCGTGGGTGCTGCAGCGGGTTGCGGTGCCGCAGCCGCCGGCACCGCTTGCAAGGGCGCGCCGGCGCGGAGCTCGACCTCGCGGTACCAACCCACGACACCACCCACGAGGGCATGCAGCTGCCGGTCCGGCTTGCGGGCGAGCAGCGCACCTGCGGCGGCAAATGCACTGGTACCGTCGCGGTCGACGACGACCACCTGCGCATCCGCAGGGGCCGCGGCAACCGCTGCCTCGAGTTCGTCGGGCTTCACGCTGCGGGAGCCGGGGATCGACCAGTCGGTGAACTGCCACGGCAAGCGGATGTCGAGCACCACGATCCTTGCCGGGTCGGTGCGCAGCTGGTGCGCGAGCTGGCTCGGCACGATCGCGGCCGGCAGCACGATGGCAGCCGCCTGCTGGACCATGCGTCCCTTCACCGGCAGGCCCTGTTCCATCCAGGCATCGAGGCCGCCCGCAAGCGACCCCACGTCTGCGAACCCGAGCCGCTCGGCGAGACCAACGGCCATCGAGCTGCGGTAGGAACTGGCGCAGACCATCAGCACCGGCTGCGACCGGTCCAGCATCTGCGCAAAGCGAGGCGAATCCGTGACCGGGATGTTGCCCACGTCGCCGAGGCGCATGTCCGCGAACTCGTCCGCGGTGCGCACGTCGACCACGAACGGCTCCTTGCCGGCCTTCATCAGCTCGTGGAGTTCCTTGGGCGTGACCAGCTTGCTCTTCTGCACCGGCAGGCCCGCCTGCTCCCAGGCGGCCATGCCACCCTGCAGCCAACCGGCCACGGTGTCGAGGCCGATGCGGCGCAGGCGGAACACGCCCTCCCGCACCTCCGCCTCCGAACCGACGAGGTGGATGCTCGCGTCGAACGGGATCGCGATCCCGGTCCACGTGTCGAGGCGGCCTCGCAACGCGATGTTGACCGCACCGCGCACATGGCCTGCGGCGTACTCGGACTGGTCGCGCAGGTCGACGACCCACCCGCCGGCCTGCACGGCCGCAGCCACGCCTGCCGGGTCGACCGCGGGCGGCATCCCTGCAACGCGCTCCACGACGGGAGGTCCCTTGCGGTTGATCTCGACGTTGAAGCGGAAGTACTGCGGTGCCTTGGGCTGGTGGCTGAGCACCGAGGCGATGAACGAGGCCTCGCTGGGGATCAGCAGGTAGCTGTTGGTCAGCTCCTCCTTGCCGATCGTCGAGGTGGTGTCAGGGCTGAGGTGGGCACCGCAGAGCGAGCCTGCGCCGTGCGCCGGGAGCACGATGGTGCCGTCGGGCAGGCCCTTGAGCCGCTGGATCGAGTGGAAGGACTTCTTCGCCAGCTCGGACGGCGGGACGTCCAGCAGGTCAGGCCTGCCGATCGATCCGATGAAGAGCGTGTCGCCGGTGAACGCCCACTGCGGCTGGACCGCGGCACCCGGGACCGAAGCAAGGAAGGTCATGGCGTTGGGCGTGTGCCCCGGCGTCTCCCATGCCTCGACCGTGAACAGTCCGTTGCGCAGCCTGTCGCCGTCCTTGAGCGGCTGGTGCGGGAACTCGGCGCCGGCAGCGTGCGAGACGTGGATCGTCGCACCGGTGCGGTGGCGCAGCTCGGTGTGACCGGCCACGAAGTCCGCGTGGGAGTGCGTGAGCAGGACCGAACGGATGGTGGCCTTCTCGGCCGCGGCATCGGCGACGTACTGACCCACGTCGCGCTG
>JBEGVB010000006.1:0-43990 GCA_041178545.1 Planctomycetota bacterium | reverse complement strand
CGGGCAGCACCGCATAACCGCCGGCGCCCGTGGGGTTGAGCCGGATGCTGTTGGAGGCGGGCGCTGGGCCGGAGAGGTCGAAGGTCCCGAGCTGGAAGTTCTCGTAGAAGGAAGAGCTCTGGTCGAGGCATCCTGCGCCGAAGGGCGTGGACGTGGCGAACACCTGGCCAGAGGGACTCGACGAGGTCCACATGATCACGCGACCGATCTGGCCGGTGGTCGGTGCGAAGTACGCGCCTGAGGTGTAGCGCGGGTCGGCGATGTCCCACTGCCAGCCGCACCGCTGGAGGGTGTGCGGGACACCCTCGATCACCGTCGCGTACGGACCCGTGCCGTAGGAGTTGTGCGCCGTGAAGTTGGCGGGCACGGCAGGCGACCAGTTGCCGATCACGTCGACCACGTCCCCCACCACGATGGGGATGTTGGTGGTGATGATTGCATTGGCATTGCCCACGCTGCGCAGGGCCACCTGACCGTTCACGCGCACGAGGAAGCCGGCAGTGTCACCCTGCTGGAACGCCTCGAGAGGCAGCTGCAGCTGCGCGATGCTGAAGTTGGTTGCTGCCGTGAAGTTGAAGCCGCGGCTGTAGCCGTTGTACACGGACGCGTGCGGCGGCATCGGGACCTGGGCAATGAGGGAACTGCCGAGGAGCAGCAAGGGGAACAAGGCGCGGTACATGGGGACTCGCAGGAAGGGTCGCGCAGGCGGGTGTGCGGGCGGACCGCGTTCCTGCAAGTCGAGTCTAGCCCGCTCCCACCGTGCGGGTGGGGCGCGCGGGACGCCCAGGCCCCGGCACGGGAATCGCGCCCTGTACTGCGGAGCGTGCACCGTGCCTCATGGCGCCGGTGCCATCGGTTCAGACGCGGATCTCGACCCCGAGTTCGGCAGTGGGAGCGCCCGTGACCCGCGGGAACAGTTCCCGCTGCAGGAACCCGTCAACCTGCTCTGGTGCACGGCCGACGAAGCGGGACGGGTCCATCAGGTCGGGCAGCTGGCTCGCGATGCGGGCAAACGCAGGGTCCGCCGCGATCAGCGCCATGAGTGGGTTCTCGCGCCCCTCAGCCTTGATGGCGTGCGCGGCCGCGCGGCTGTGCACCCGGATGCGTTCGTGGAGTTCCTGCCGGTCGCCGCCTGCGCGCACTCCGGCCATCAGGATCTCCTCGGTTGCGAGGAACGGCAGCTGCTCGCGCAACTTCCGCTCGATCACGCGCGGGTAGACCACGAGACCACGCGCAACGTTCTCCACCAGCATGAGGATGCCGTCGATCGCGAGGAAGCTCTCGGGCAACGCGATCCGGCGGATGGCCGAGTCGTCCAGCGTGCGTTCGAGCCACTGCGTCGCAGCAGTGTGCGCGCTGGTGCCAGTCGCCTCGATCACGTAGCGGGCGAGCGAGCACACGCGCTCGCAGCGCATCGGGTTCTTCTTGTAGGCCATCGCCGAGCTGCCGATCTGCTTCGACTCGCTCGGCTCCTCGATCTCGCCCTCGTGGGACAGCAGCCGCATGTCGGTTGCGAACTTGGCTGCAGACTGCGCCACGGCGCTGAGCGCCTGGTGGATGGTCCAGTCGATCTTGCGGGTGTAGGTCTGGCCGCTCACCGGGATCACCGAACGGAACCCCATGGCTGCGGTCACCCTGCGGTCGAGTTCCTCGACCTTCGCGTGGTCGCCGTCGGCGAGCGCCAGGAACGAAGCCTGCGTGCCGGTCGTGCCCTTCACGCCGCGGAACGGCAGCCAGTCAATGACGCGACGCACCTCGTCGAGGTCGAGCGCGAAGTCCTGTGCCCACAGGCAGGCGCGCTTGCCCACGGTCACGGGCTGGGCGACCTGGTAGTGCGTGTAGCCGAGGCAGGGCTGGGCACGCCACTGCCGCGCGAACTCACCGAGCGCACGCAACACGGCAACCAGCCGCTGCTCCACCATCCGCAGTGCCTCGCGGAACACCACGAGGTCGCCGTTGTCGGTCACGTAGCAGCTGGTGGCACCGAGGTGGATGATGGCCTTCGCCCCGGGGGCGAGTTCGCCGTAGTGGTGCACGTGGGCCATCACGTCGTGGCGCAGTTCCTTCTCGAGTGCGGCGACCCGGTCCCAGTCGAACTGGTCGCGGGCCTGCTTGAGCTGGTCGACCTGCTCCTGCTTGACCGGGAAGCCGAGGTCCTTCTCCGCCTGGGCAAGCGCGATCCAGAGGTCGCGCCACGTGGTGTGCCGGGTGCGCGGCGAGAAGAGGCGAGCCATCTCTCGGCTCGCGTAGCGCTCGGTCAGCGGGTGGTCGAAACGGTCGCCGCGGTCGGTCATGCGATCGGTTTACCCGTGGCGACGGGGAAACCAAGCATCAGCAGGGGACCCAGACGCGCCGGGTGCGGCACTCGTACCGTCCCTCGACCCAGACCCGGTGGCAGCGCTCCGGCTCCAGCATCACCCAGCGCCGGTGCCCGCAAGGGTCGCAAACCCAGCCGTAGCGGGCGGGGATGTGGTCCTCGTGCCAGTGACCGGGGACCCAGACCTGCTCGGTCACCACGCGCCAGTGGCCGCGCGGCTCGCACCGGTCCTCGAACCTGACCCGTGCTGCGGGACGGTGGTGGTCACCGAACACGGCTCCAACCGTCACCGAACCCAACCTTCCCTCGATGCGGAACTGCGCAGGGCTGGCTGCGGCCAGGCCGAGGAGCGCTGCGACCAACGACAGGTGGCGTGCGAACATGCTCGCCAGAGCGCCGCCCCGCCAGCGGCGTTGCGTGCAGGCAACGCGTGCTCAGCCCGTCGCCACGGAGACTGCGGCCACCATTGCGAGCAACGGCAACAGCAGTACGGCACGCCGGCTGCGGTGCGTCACCCAGAGCAGCCAGCACACGGCCATGGCAGCGCCACAGCCGTTCGACACCGCATCCCCCCACGAGCTGGACCGGCCGGGGGACATGGCCTGCAGCAGTTCGAGTGCACCTCCGTGCAGCGTGGCGAGGACCACTGCGAGGATTGCGTGGCGGTCGAACTGGTCGGGGCGTGCGGCAAGGGCCCCGAGCACGAGGGCCGCGAGGCCCCCGAAGGCCAACACGTGGCAGAGGTTCATCGCCCAGTGGCCACCAGGGACCTCGGGCAGGTCGCGGCTTGGCATCGCGGTGAGCCACCACAGCACGCTTGCACAAGCCACTGCGGCAGCAACCCGGAGCACGCGCGGGCGCGCCATCCACCACTGGACCACGTGCCACACCATGTCAGCGCTGCTGCAGGCGGCCGCGCAACCGCAGACCGCCGCCGGCCGCGAGCCCGACGGCGATGTCGACGAGGAAGATCGAGATCAGGAACAGGCCGCGCCCCCGCTCGTTCTCCGCCGCAGGCAGCCCTTCCGGGGAGCAGCCCAGCATCCGGGCGAGTTCGCTCACCAGGGTGGGCGGCATGTCGGGGTCGATGAACTCAACGGAGACCTCGGCGTCCTCGACGGACACGGAGAGCGAGAGCAACGCGGCGTGCTTGCGGTACACGGCACCGTGCTCGATGGAGTTGTTGACCAGCTCGTCCACCACCAAGGCGAGCGTGTCACCTGCATCCGAGCTGGCGCCGAGCGAGACGGCGCTCTCCCTGGCAAAGTCCCTCGCCTCGCGGACGGATGCCTGTTCGGGCGAGAACTGGAGGCTCTGACGCATCAGGCGCCCTCCACCAGCAGCGACAGGTCGAGTGCAGGTGCCGAGTGGGTCAGCGCACCGACCGAGATGCGGTCCACGCCGCACTCGGCGTAGGAGCGGACGTTCTCCGCACGGATGCCGCCCGAGGCCTCCACCAGGACCTTGCGACCGCTTGCCGTCGCCTCCGCACGGACCCGCTGGATCGCGTCGCGCAGTTCCCTGCCGGCCGCGAAGTTGTCCATCAGCACGACGGCCGCGCCACCGCGCACGGCAGCAAGGGCCTCGTCGACCGTGCGGGCCTCCGCGACCACCGGCACCGCCTGGCCGGCAACGCAGTCGCGCACCACCTGCTCGTAGGGCCTGCCTGCCATCGCAAAGTGGTTCTCCTTGAGGAGGACCTGGTCGAAGAGACCGATGCGGTGGTTGGTCCCACCGCCAGCCACCACCGCGTCCTTCTCCAGCATCCGCAGGCCCGGGGTGGTCTTGCGCGTGTCGAGGACGAGGGCGCCAGTGCCCGCCACTGCGTCCACCATCGCCCGGGTCGCAGTGGCGACGCCCGAGAGACGCTGGAGGAAGTTCAGGGCGGTGCGTTCTGCTGCCAGCAGGGCACGGGCACCGCAGTGGACCACCATCACGAGGTCCCCGGGCTGCACCCTGGAACCGTCCCCCATGCGAACGTCGATGCGAGCCGCCGGGTCCAGTGCGCGGAAGGCGGCCTCGGCGACCCGCGTGCCCGCAACCACCCCTCGCGCCTTTGCCACGATGCGAGCCCCCGCCTGCATGCCTGCAGGGACCGAGATTCGGCTCGTGAGGTCGAGGTCGGCATGGACGGGCTCCGCGCCGAGGTCCTCGGCAAGGGCCCTCCGCACACAGTCGGCGACCTCGCGCGGCGTCGCATGCATGGCGGGAAGGGTACCCGAAACCGGCGGTGAGTTCAGCGCAGTGCCGTCGTGCCCGCGGTTGCGTGGGGCCGCAGCACCGCCACCGTCTCCGCACCGATGCCGTCGACGGCAAGGAGGTCGTCGAGGCTCTTGAACCAGCCATGACGCACGCGGTGCAACACGATCGCCTCGGCCCTGCCCGCCCCGACGCCCGGCAGCGCCGCGAGGTCGTCCACGCCTGCGACATTCACGTCGATGGTGACGGGTGACCACGGCACGCCGCGCGCACGTTCCACCGGACCAAGCCAGCCCCCGGCGATGGCTCGCACCGCGAACCCCATCGTCGCGAGCACCCAGACCTGCAGCAGCAGGCGGCGCCGGTGCGGCGCCATGCACGATCCGGTGCCCGACCCAACGTGAACCTCATCCGCATCCGCTGACATGTGTCCTCCGGACGGTCGGACCGTGCACCCGCACGGACGCCGCAGGAGGAGTGCAACGGTTGGACTTGGATTGGTCCGCGCGTCAGCGGTCGCTGGTGAGCCTCGATGCCGCAAGGTGCTGGCGGATCGCATCCACGTCCGGACCGGCAACTGGTGCAGCCGTCGGGGCGGAGTCGGCCCGCTGGACCTCGCTGCCGCCGGCAAGCAATGCCGCGTAACGACGCAGCAGCACGTCGACGAACGCGGCTGCGTCCTCGGTGTCGCGCAACCGCTGTGCGGCGCCACCGGGCACGAGGGCAAACACTGAACCGGTCTCGGCCCAGTAACAGCCAAGCACCCTGCCGCCCATCAGAACACGACGCGCATGACGGTCGCCGTCGACATGGAGCGTGGGGTCGAGCCGGCTCACGGCGTCGCCCAGCAGTCTCCAGACCGCACTCAGCGTGTCACCGAGTGCCGTTGCCGAGGGCTCGGGTCGGGCAGGTCCCACGAGCCGCCGCACTGCGGCGCGCGAGGTGCCGCCGAGTTGGAACCACTCGACCTCGAGGACCTCGAGTTCGTCGATCGCAAGACGCCGCAACGACTCGACACCGTGTGCGGCAAGGCCCGCAGAGACCACGGTGATGCGCGGGGCAAGGCGGGCATCGAAGCCGCACTCGGGCAGCACGCGTGGCAGGCACCCTGGGTTGCGCGCGAGGAAGTCGTGCGCCGCGATGACGCGGGCGGCAGCCGTCCGGTCTGCGGCCGTGGCGACGACCACCACCACCGGGGCACCCAGTGCGTCGCGCGCGAGCAGCTCGGCGGCGCCGCCACCACAGTCGAGCCCGTCTGCCACGGCCACGAGGCCGTGTTCCACCGCGTGGAGCCCAGCCCGCGCCCATGCGAGCAGGGATTCGGGTTCGAGGCGGGCCAAGGGTTCTGGGTGCACGGAGACCAAGGTGGGGTGGACGGCCCGAGGATCCGAAGCCGCCGTACCACGCATCCTAGCGAACCCACCGTGGCAAGGGCCACTGTGGGTTCCTCACCTGCGGCGCCGCCAGCGGAGGGGAGTCCCCTCGTCGAGCGCGGACGCGACGGCAGCCGCCTGGACCAGGGGCGACCGTCGCTCCTCGGCGCGGGCAAGGGCGATGGCCAGCGCATCCGTCGCATCCTCCGGCCACTGGGCGGCCACGGCAGCTGCGCCGGGGATCTGCTGGGCAAGCATGGCCGCAACGGTCTCCTTGCGAGCGGCGCCGGCGCCGGTGACACAACGCTTCACGCGCGCGGGCGGGTACTGGTGGACGACGAGGCCACGGCGCGCCGACTCGGCGAGCACGACGCCGCGCGCCTCGCCGATGCGGAGCGCCGACTGGATGCTCTTGCCGGCAAATGCCTCCTCGAGAGCGACCTCGCGGGGCTGCAGACGGTCCAGCAACGCGGCGAACGCGACGGCGAGTTCGCCGAGTCGCTCCGCCACCGTGTCACCGCGGCGGCCGAGCCGCAACACACCGGCCTCGACCAGGTGGAGGTCGCTGCGACCGGAGACGAGCAACGTGTTGGTCGCGCGCAAGGCGATGGGAACCTCGCGCGTCCCGGCGCCGGACTCGGACAGTTCCAAGCAACCGAAACCGGCCACCATGGTGCCGGGGTCCACACCCAGAATCCGCACTGCCGCCACGGGGCACGAGTGTAAGGTGCCGCGCCGTGAAGGTCGCCATCCTCTTGCTGGCCGCAGGCAGGGGCAGCCGCTTCGGCGGCGAGGTCCCCAAGGCCTACGTGCAGCTCGGGGGCGTACCGATCCTGCAGCGTTCTGCCGAGCAGTTGGCCAAGGCCGTCGACCTGCGGGCTCCGGGCAACCGCATGGTCGTGCTGGTGCACCCCGACGACCGCGCGCGGCTCCTCGTCCCCCTGCTCCCCGCGCTCCAGGCCCTCGGCAACGTGGTGGTCGCCGACGGCGGTGCCACGCGCCAGGAGTCCATGTCGCGCGGGCTCGCGGCAGCAGGCGCCGACTGCGACCTGGTGCTGGTGCACGATGCTGCACGCCCGTTGTTCCCAGTGGCTGCCACGCAGGTGGCCATGGCCAGGGCTGCAAAGTGCGGCGCGGCCTTGCTGGCCCTCCCCGCCACCGACACGCTCAAACAGGTGGACCCTGCGACCGGGCTCGTACGAGGCTCCGTCGACCGCGCCACCACCTGGCAGGCACAGACCCCGCAGGTCTTGCGGCGCGAAGTGCTGGTGCGCGCCCTCGCGCAGGCGCGGACCGACGGATTCGAGGGCACCGACGACGTCTCGCTCGCCGAACACGTGGGTTGCCCGGTGGCCGTGGTGGAGGGTTCCCCGCGCAACCTCAAGATCACCCGCAGCGACGACCTGCTGGTCGCCACCGCGCTGCTCGCTGCAGGAGAGACGCCATGACCCCCACTCCCCGTATCGGACTCGGCATCGACGTGCACCGCCTGGCTGCAGGACGCCCGTGCATCCTCGGCGGCATCCGCATCGACTCGCCGCTCGGGCTCGATGCAGTCAGCGACGGGGACGCCGTGTTGCACGCGGCCACCGATGCCGTGCTGGGCGCGGCAGGGCTCGACGACCTGGGCACGCTGTTCCCCGAGACCGACCCCGCCAACAAGGGCAGGGACTCCGCCCACTTCTGCGTGCGGGCCATGGAACTCGTGCGCCAGCAGGGTCTCCGCGTCGTTTCCCTCGACGTGGTCGTGGAGACCGAGGTGCCGCGACTGCGCCCCCACCGCCAGGCCATCCGGGCCAACCTCGCGAAGCTGTTCGACCTGCCCGTGGACCGTGTCAACCTCAAGGGCAAGACGGCAGAGGGCCTCGACGCCATCGGCCAGCGCCTCGCGCTCCGCGCGACGGTGGTCGCCCTGCTGGCCTGATTCCGAACCGCGCGTCAGCCAGCCTGCAGCTCGTGCATGCGCTTGTAGGCGCCGCCGCGGGCCAGCAGCTCGGCATGCGTGCCGACCTCGACCACTCGGCCCTGGTCCAGCACGACGATCATGTCGGCCGACACGATGGTCGAGAGGCGGTGCGCGATGACGAAGGAGGTGCGCCCCTTGCGCAGGTTGTCGAGCGCGCGCTGCACCAGCTCTTCGTTCTCCGAGTCGAGCGCCGAGGTGGCCTCGTCGAGGAAGAGGATGGCAGGGTTGCGCACGATCGCGCGCGCGATGGTGATGCGCTGCATCTGGCCGCCGGACAGGTTGCAGCCGCGCTCGCCGGCCATGGTGTCGTAACCGAGCGGCTGCGACACGATGAAGTCGTGGATGTTCGCCGCGCGCGCAGCAGCCTCGACCTCTGACTGGGTGCAGCCCGGCTTGCCGCAGGCGATGTTGGCACGGATCGTGTCGTTGAACAGGAACGGCTGCTGGCTCACCACGGCTGTGTGGCTGCGGTAGTCGGCAAGGTTCACGTCCTTCAGGTCGACACCGTCCACCAGCACCGAGCCACGCTCCGGGTCGTGGAAGCGCATCAGCACGTCGAGGGTCGTCGACTTGCCGCCGCCCGAGGGGCCCACCAGCGCCACCGTGGTCCCTGCAGGAACCTTCAGGTCGAGGCCGCGCAGCACCGGCTCCTCGCCGTAGCGGAACCACACGTCGCGCAGCTCCACCTCGCCGCGAACGGCCCCCAGCTTCCGTCCGCCGCGCAACGCGTCGTCGATGGGCGTGCCGAGGATCTCCTCGATGCCGTCGAGCGCGCCCGTCGACTCCTGCAGGGTCGAGATCGAACGCGTGAGTCGCTTCACGTGCTGGTAGGTCGTGGTGAGCGGGGCGATCACCAGCGCAACGTCCTCGAACTTGAGCGTCCGCTCGACCAGCACGACCCAGCCCAGCAGCAGCAGCAGGAACGCGAACCCCACCTGGTAGGCGACAAAGGTCTGCGCCATCGCCATGGCCTTGGCGCGCAGCATCTGCACCGTGCGCTTCAGGAAGGTGCGGTTGTTGTCCTCGTACTCGTGCTGGCGCTGCGCCTCGAGCTGGAAGGCCTTGACCGTCCGGATGCCCGAGAGGATCTGGTTCATCGACTCCATGGCGTCACCCATGGCAGCAAGACTCTTCTGGCTGCGCCGGCGCACACGCTTGCCCTGCCGCCAGATGGGGATGGCGAAGAACGGGATCATCACCGCCATGACGTAGAGCGCCTCGGGGACGAACCACGCGAGGATGACCACATTGCCCAGGATCATGAGTGGGTCGACGACGATGTTGTCGCACACCAGCTCGAAGGAACGCTGCAGTGCACCGGCATCGTTGGTGACCTTGCTGATCAGGTCGCCCATCCTGCGGCTGCCGAAGAACCGCAGCGGCAGGTTGAGGATGTGGCGCGCCATCTCCACGCGCAGGTCCGCAACCATCTTGATGGCGAAGTAACGGGAGACGATCTGGAGGAAGTAGATGCAGGCAGCACCTGCGATGCCGCAGATCACGGCAACGAAGGCACAGCCGAGCACCGTGTTCATCTGCTGCGCGTGCTCACCGGTGAAGCCGATGCCGAGCGCCGTGGCCAGGTCGTTGGACGTGGCCTGGAACCACTGGTTGAACCGGTCGCCCCACTCGGCCTCGGGGCCGAGGGCCTGCGGCACCTCGCCGGGGCGCGTCATCACGCTGCCAAGGGGCTTGATCAGCACCATCGGCAGCTTGCTGAAGGCGGTCTCGAGCACGCCCAGCAGAACGAAGGCGGCCACCAGCGCCTTGTGGGCGCAGATGGCCTGCCAGATGCGTCGCAGCAGCGTTCCTACGGAAACGCGCGGGGTCGAGGGCTCGCTCACGCCCCCGATGCTAGCGGACCGGGTCGCCTCACTCGACCTTGGCCTTGGCGATCACCTCGCCGGCCCAGGTCATGAAGCGGTGGTTGAGGTAGTCCTCGCGCACCAGCTCGCGCTCGCGCTCGTTCTTGACGTCGATGCCCTTGCGAGCCGGCGTGCGCGCGTTGACCCGTGCGATGTACCAGCCGTCCGGGCCGGGGATGGGACCGAGGGTCTTGCCCACCTCGGCGTCGAAGAACAGGTGCATCGACACCGAGAACCCGTCCAGCAGCTGGGTGAACTCGCTCTCGCGGAACTGCTGCTTGAGCTGGTTGAGGGGCTTGAAGCCGAGACGGCCGCGCGACTCGTCGTTGGCGAAGAACTCGCCCTTCTTGTCCAGCGCCTCGTCGAAGGTCATCTCCTTCTTCTCGAGGGCGGCGAAGACGGCCTCGCAGCGCTTCCTGGCCTCTTCCATGCCATTCGGCACCCAGGCGCCGGTCCGGATGTCGCGGGCGACGAAGGGGATCAGGTCCACGCTCACCTGGCCGTCGGCGAAGAAGCCGGCGTACTTGTCGGCGTGGGCCTGCAGGTTGGCATCGTTGATCTCGTCCTTGATCATGTCCGCGTAGGACGTGATCAGGCGCCAGCGCGAGCGGAAGGCCTCGAGGCAGGGATAGCCCTTGAAGCGGGTGGCGATGACCTCGACCGAGAACGGGGTCGAGTCGTAGGGCTGGCGGTACTCCTCGTAGCGGCGGGCAAACTCCTCGTCGGAGATGCCTGCGCCCTTGGCTGCCAGTTCCTGCTGCAGGGCCTCGCGGACGACGACTTCCTGCATCGCGCGCTCGAGGTCCTGCACGTACAGGCCGTTCTTGATGTAGTCGAAGGCCTCGACGGTGGGCCACTCGCGGCCGTTCACCGACAGCACGATCTCAGCGGGGATGCCGTGCGAGCCGTACTTGATGTCCGACCAGTTGCGCAGGCCCTTCTGCACGAACTGGCGCATCATGTTGACCCAGAACTCGGGCAGCTTCTTCGGGTTGCCCTTCTCGTCCTTGCCCTGGACGGCCTTCTCCAGCTCCTCGATGAACCGGGCACCGTTCTCGCCCTGGGCATTGGCCATGATCGCCTCCTTGGTGATCAGCGGCCAGTTGGACGGGTTGCCGGGGAAGAAGACCTTGTCGAACCGGATCGCCTGTTTGCGCTGCTGCAGGAACGTCTCCTTGGTCAGGCCGTACTGCGAGCGCACGACCTCCCAGAAGTCCACGCCGGGGTTCTTGGTCTCGAAGTCCGCACGCATCGTGCCGAGCTCCGCCTCGACGTCCTCGTCGGAGACCGCGAACTCTGCAGGGTCGCGGCCCGCCTGGATCTGCTTCTCCATCTCCTCGATGATGAAGAAGTCCGCCACGCGTGACTCGACCAGCTTGCCGCCGGTCAGGTAGACGCACTCGCGCATCACCGCGCGGGGGTCGAGGGCCTTGCCGTTGACCTTGATGTTCTCGAGCAGCTTGGCGCGCTCGGCGAGCACCTGGCCCTGCAGCCGACCGATGTCCGACTGGGCGGCCTTCTCCTTGGCGGCGATCTCCTGGGGGTCCTGCAGGCCGGTCCCGGCGAGGAGGGCAGAACCCGCGGTCAGGGCGAGAACGAGCGAGTACACGACGTTTCGTTGCATGTGCGGCACGACGACTGGATTTGCGCGGCAGAGTCTACCGCGGGGACGGTCCCAGACGAGGTATAGCGGCAGAAGCTCCCGTCCAACTTGCGGCAAATCGCCCCCCGGTCCGTGCCTCCCGCCTCGCCCCGCCCCAGCCGCCCCCATAACATGGTCCCGACGATGAGCTACGAGTCCCGGACGATCGCCTTCCAGGCCGAGATCCTGTTCCCCCCCACGGCCCTGCGGGCGGACCTCGTCCAGGGCATCCACAACACCCTCTACCGGCAGCCCCTCGTCGCCTACCAGAACTTCCAGGTCGCCCACGACGGCATCCACCTCGTGAACCTGCCGGCCCAGCCCGGGCAGGTGAGCGCAGCCACGTTCCTGCCGGACCGGATCGTGCTGCGTGAGGAACTGCGCGGCATCTCGGTCGAGGACTTCGCCGCCCGCACGGTCAACGTGGCCAGCCTCGGGTTCCAGCAACTGGGCATCGGCTCCTCGGCAGCGCAGCAGTTCGTCGTACGCGCCCTGATCGCCCCCAAGCACCACCGCGACGGTCGCGAGTTCGTGAGCCGCAGGCTGCTCGCGGGCGGCAGCGAGGCATGGTCTGCGTTCGAGAGCAGCCCGCTGTCCCTCGGCATCCGCCTCTCCTTCCCCCCACGCGAACCGGGCCGCGAGATGTACCACGTGCGCATCGAGACCTGGCCGCAGGACCCTCGCTCGGTCTGGATCGAGGTCCAGGGGGTGTTCCCCGCAGCCACGGCAGCAGAACATCTGCCCGGTCTCGCCGACCAGCTCTACGCGACGTACCGGTTCCTCAACGGACCGGTCGCCGACTTCGTGAGTCGCCATGACACGCCCTGACCGACACTGCTCGCGTCCTGCGCTCGCAGCACTGGCTGCGCTCTGCACGCTTGCCGCCTGCACGCGCGAGGCAGCGACGACGCCACCGGTCGACGGCACGAGCCAACCACTCGCGGCGGACACGCTGCTGCTCACCCTCGACGGCATCGAGTTCCGCTGGGGGGACGCAGCCGCGCCCATCGCCTTCTACGACTCGGTCTACCCGCAGTGGAGCCTGCGCACCAAGCTGCGCAAGGTGCTCGAGGACCACCTCGTGCCGCTGCGACTCGCCCAGCGCGCCTTCCCCGAGCTGCGCGCAGAACAGTTGCAGAAGGCGCGTGCCATGCAGTCGGTGTGCGGCAACGCGCTCGAACTGGCCCGCAAGGCAGAGGGCATGCACCACCGGCGCGGCGAAGTCGGGCTCCAGGTCGTCGAGGTGCCCGTGGCCATGTTCCTGCTCGACCGTGCGAAGCTGGGCAGCGTGAGCGACCCTGTCGAGCTGCCGCAGGGGTACATGCTGTGCGGCGCCCTCGACCTGCGCGAGGGCGGCGTGGTGGGCGACGACCTCGTCGACGCGGTACAGGTGCCGTTCCAGACCCACGACCACCCGACCTTCCGCAAGTGGCTGGACGAGCAGCAGGCGGCTCTCGCCACCAAGGCGAGCTTCGTCCATCCCGAGTACCGCAACGCCATGCCCGTCTGGCTCAAGCTCCCATGACCCCGAGGCACCTCCTCACCTTCTTGTTGCTCGCAGCCGCGACCGTGGCCCAGACGCCGACTCCCAAGCAGGAGCCCGAGGCGCAGCAGCCCCCGGCGGCCGCCCCGGCGACCACGAAGCTGGACAAGTGGCCCGCGCTCAAGCCCACCGATGCAGACCGCGCGAACGCGATGCTGGCCCAGTTCCGCAAGGACCCCTCGCTGCACGCAGGGGCCGCGGACGGACTGGCCGCGATCGGCGACGCAGTTGCGCCGCTGCTCTTCCAGAAGGTCACCAACCTGCCCGAGAACACCAACACGCAGTTGTTCGGCGTGCTGGACCGCGTGGTGGGTCCGCAACACGCCGCACTGCTGGCACGCCTCGCCAAGCACAAGGTCACCGAGGTGAGGCAATACGTGCTGAGGCGCCTGTGCAGGTTCCGCGACGCGGACATGGTGCCGGTGCTGCAGGCAGCCGTGAAGGACGCCGACGCAGAGGTGTCCTTCCAGGCCTCACTGGGCCTCGTGGCACTCGGCCGCCGCGAGGGCCTCGACGCACTGCTCGTGCGCTCGCGCAGCGACTGGAACGGGATGAAGCAGGACGCCGAGGAGGTGCTGCCGATGGCGCGCAGCACCGAGACGGGCTCGTGGCTGCTGGAGCAGATGGCCAAGGCCTCCCCAGTGGACCGTGCCGCAGGCCTGCGGCTGATCCGTCACCTGGGCACCAAGGACCAGTCGGGCGCGCTCAAGGCCTACCTCGACAACGAGGACCGCACCGTGGTGAAGGAGACCGTGAACGCACTGCGCTGCATGAACGGCGAGGCCGCGATGGAGAACCTCTCCGTGTTCGACGGCATCAACATGGCCAAGGCATGGAAGGCAAAGTTGTGAGGAGCCGGTTCCTTCGGTCGTGCCGCACGGCTGCATGCATCGCGTGCGCCGCACTGCTGGGCGCACTCGCAGCCGCTGCTCCAGCACAGGACGCAAAGCTGCCCAAGTGGCGGCAGGACCCGTACACCAAGAACGACCCCAAGCTGATGGAGAAGGCCGGCTACGTGTCCTTCGGGCCGTTCCCCTTCGGCAACCTGGGCCCGAACCCGGTGCAGACAACGGAAGTGGACAAGCACCTCCACTACGCACGGTTGATCTGGGCCGAGACCAAGCACTTCCGCATCGGCATGGACCTCCCGGCATGGGTCGTGCCGATGGACCCGGAGACCAAGGGGAAGATCCGCACCGAGCTGGAGGAGCTCGCGACGAGGCTGCCCGGCGTCAACCCGAAGACGCGCACCCTGGACCCGTGGCTGCGCATGCACCTCTACGCCCAGCGCGTGGAGAAGCTCTTCGACGAGTTCTGCGCCATGGCAGGCGTGAAGCCCGAGGAGTTCCCGCCCGACCCTTCCAAGGTCGTGATCCAGCCGGGTGCGCGCTACATGGGCCAGGGCCCCTACCTCGGCATGAAGGACAAGTTCCTCGTGCTGCTGGTGGAGAAGGAGGGCACCTACCGCGACTACCTCAAGCACTTCATCGGCCGTGACTCCAAGTACGGCCAGCGCTGGCACTGCAAGGACGTTGGTTCGCTGCTGTTCGCCGTCTCCGCGGAGTCCGAGGAAGGACGCCTCAAACACGACACCGCGATGCACTGCACGGTGGCGTTCAACGTCGGCCAGAACCTGCTCGACGGCTTCCGCCACTACAGCTACGACCTGCCGGTCTGGATCCGCGAGGGACTCGGCCACTGGTTCGAGCGTCGCGTCGACCCGAAGTGGAACTCGTTCGACCAGAACGAGGGTTCGCCCGCCGACATGAAGACGACGTGGAAGTGGGAGCCGATTGCACGAAGGCTGGCCACCTCACCCGGCAAGTGCGCGCCCTTCCCCGAGGCGTACACGTGGCGCGACTTCGGCAAGCTCACCTTCGAGGACCACGTGGCCATCTGGTCGCGCATCGACTTCCTGCTGTCCCAGGACCACGCAAGGTTCAGCAAGTTCCTGTTCGCGGTGAAGGGCAGGGTCGATGCCCAGTGGGTGCCGGACCAGAGCGACCTCGTGGGCGCCTCGCGCGACGCGCTGCAGCAGGCCTACGGGATCAGCGTGCTGCAGTTCGACGAGAAGTGGGCGGAGTGGGCGAAGGAGAAGTACCCGGCCCAGTGAGCGTCGGGTGGTGCCGCTTCAGTCCGGCGACCAGAGGATGAAGCGGTAGAGCGGCACCAGGCTCAGCAGCGAGGCCGTGGCCCACTGCGCAGCGCCCTCCCCCATCCCCACCGCGTCCTCGCGCGGCAGGTCGCGCACGACGTGCAGCCAGTGGTTGCCGGGCGTGTAGCTGCCGAACAGCTCCTTCATCTCGTGCGGTTTCGCCTGCGCGGCCCAATAGACCTTCTTCCAGTCGTGCAGCTTGACCTGGAAGCCGGGCGGCAACGCCTTCAGCAGCGCACAGAACTCGGCCATCCGCTGCGGGTCCTGCACCTTCTTGCGCAGGTTCTCGCCGTCCCACCAGGCCTGAGGGTGGATGCGCAGCGCCGCCTCCACCACCATGTCGTCGAGGCAGAGCTCCAGCACGGTCTGGATGTAGTGCGTCTCCGCGTCCTTGCCGAGTGCCTCGCCGAAGAACGAGGCGAGCTTCTTGCGCTCCTTGGGGCTCCGGCACAGGTAGGCGCGCTGCTCCCGCACGCGGTACGCGTTGAACACGTAGGGGTGGTGCAGCCCTGCCTGCGAGCTGAACTCCTGCCCCTGCTCCTTGGCTGCCTTGAGCGTGGCATCGACCATCGCCTTGAGCTTGCGGCGCACGCTCAGACGCAGCGCGTTGTACTCAGGGTCGTCCTGGCGGTGCTTCTCGTAGGCCTTGAAGTCGCGTTCGAGGAAGGTCTCGGTCATGGTGCGGGGCAGAGCGGAGCCGAACCGCGTGACGATGTCCAGCACGCTCGCGGGTGCGTCAGGCGGTCGGGGTGCGCAGCACGCCGAGGCCGCCGTCCACGCCGAGCACCTGTCCGGTCACCCATCGTTGCGCCGGGTCCAGCAGCCAGCACACCGCGCTCGCGAGGTCGTCGACCGTGCCGATGTGCTGCATCGGGTTCTGCTTGCGAACCGCGTCCTCCATGCCCGCGCGTGCAAGCATTGGCTCGGTCATGGGCGAGCGCACGAGCGCGGGCGCCACGCAGTTGCACCGGATGCCGCGGCGGACCTGTCCTGCGGCAATGCTCCGGCACAGCCCCTCGACACCCGCCTTCGCTGCGGCAATCGCCTCGTGGTTGGGCATGCCCGTGGTGGCCGCCACCGAGCTCACGAACACGACACTGCCCCCCTGCGGCATGGCGGCAGGCAGGGCCATGGCCACGCCGAAGCAGCTGCCGAGGTTGGTCTCCACCACCGATGCCCACTCGTCTGCCGTGGTGCGGTTGGCGGGCTTGAGCAGCAGCGAGCCGATGCAGTTGGCGATGCCGCCGAGCGGGCCGTGGGCGGCCGCGGCTGCGGCAAGCGCCTGCGCAACCATGCCCGGGGCCGCACCGGCGAGCTCGACCGTGGGGGCACCCAACTCGGCACCCAGAGCTGCCAGCTTCGAGGCATCGCGTGCCAGCAGCACCGTGCGGCCACCCAGCGCCGCGATGCGGCGCGCGACTGCGCTGCCCGTCCCGCCGGTTGCACCGAGGACGGCAACCGGACCGGTGTCCGCGAACGAGCTGGGCTGCTGTGGCATGGGGACGGTTTCGAGGTGGCTGCGCGGGCGGATGCGCGCGGCTACCCGCCGCTGCTGCGCGGGGCGGCAGCAGGCGGCTCGGGCTGCCAGCCTGCAGCGCGCGCAAGTGCGTCGAGGAACCGGTCCATGGCGCCGCGGGCCTCGGCACTCGTGCACGTGTAGTGGTTGAGTGCCACGCTGAAGAAGACCGGTGGTGTCGCGGGGTCCGGCGGGTACAGCACGCCGCTGAGGGCAGAGACCATGTCGATGGTGCCGGTCTTGGCGCGGATGCGGCCCTTGGCCGCGCTCTCCCGCAGCCTGCCGCGCAGCGTGCCGTCCACGCCTGCGACGGGCAACGCATCGAAGTACGCGTCGCGGAACGGCGCGGACCACACTGCCTGCATCAAGGCCGTGAGCTGGCGCGGCTGTACGAGGTTGCGGCGCGACAACCCGCTCTGGTCGGCCAGCACCATGCCCTTGCTGTCGACGCCAAGTCTTGCCAGCACCTCGCGCACGTGCGCCTCGGTGGCGGCACGGCTGCCGTTGCTGCCGGCGACGCGCGCTGCAGTGCGCGCGAACTGTTCGGCATAGAGGTTCTGGCTGTCCTTCATCATCGGTGCCATGAGCTCGCGCAGCGGCCTCGACTGCCACTGCGCCAGTTCGCGCCAAGGCTGCGCGGGCACGCCAACGTCGTCGCCGTCGACGGCAGCTCCCGTCTGCACTCCCGCGCGCTGGAGGGCGCCGGCAAGCCCCTGCGCCGCGTAGCGCGTGGGATTCTCGACCGACAACCGGAAGCGCTGTTCCGGGGCGCCCGCAGGCAGCGCGCCGCGCACGAGGAAGCTGTTGGTGAACGGCTGGCGCGTGACGTCGAGAGCCGCCTTGGCATCTGCAGGACCGCACGTGAGGTCGGCCCGGCCCAGGACATAGCGGATGTCCGGCTCGACCCGCAGCAGGGGTGCACTGCCCTGCTCGGTGCCCGACACGAACAGCGTGGCCGAGTTCTCGGCAAAGCACAGGCCGCCGAACTGCGCCGCGTAGTCGTCGCCCAGGTAGTCCCACTGCCACCCGCGCCCGATGTGCTCGTCTGCCTGACAGTCGTCGACGCCGACGACGCGGCCACCGATGCGCTTCACGCCGGCCTCGCCCAGTTGGCGTGCGAGGTCGCGCATGGGCTCGAAGGGGTCCGCAGCAGGCCTGCCACCCAGCGACGGGTCGCCGTCCCCCACCAGCAGCAGGTCGCCCTGCAGCACGCCGTCGGAGAGCGCTGCAGCGCTCTGCACGCGTGTCGTCCAGCGGAAGTCGGTACCCAGCGTCGCAAGCGCCACGGCACCGCTCACGAGCTTCATGTTGGAGGCGGGCAGGAAACCCTTGTGCCCGTCGTGCGAGACAACGGGTGCGGTCTCCGTCCCACGCACCACCACCACACCGATGCGGGCGTCTGCCAGCAGGGGCTCGGCAAGCAGTGCCGCAAGCGCGCGCTGGACGGCGGGCTCGTCGAGGGGGACGGGCCCGCGCTGTGCCGCGGCAGCCGCGGCCAGGACCAAGACGGAAGCAAGCGTGCGAGGTGCCATCCCGGCACCATAGCGCGCTGCGCAGTGCGAGGCACCGCGGAGCAGGGGGCACTGCGCAGCCAGCAACACCGCGGAGCAGGCCACACTGCGCAGCCAGTAACACCGCGGAGCAGGGGGCACTGCAGGGCAAGAACCCCCTGCGCTGCGCCTGACGGCTACTTGCCGCCAGCCTGTTCCTTCTCGGCAGCGGCCACCATCTCGGCGATCGCCTCGTCGATCTGCTCCTCGCCGTGGATGTCGCGGTGGCGGATCACACCCTTGTGGTCGATCAGGAAGATCGTCGGCCAGCCCTGGATGTTCCAGCGCGACGAGATCGGCCCGCTGGTGTTGCCGTCCCAGAAGCTGCGCCAGGTGACCTTGTCCTCCTTGAGCATCTTCTGGAGCTGTTTCTGGTTGCTGTCACTGTTGACGCCGACCAGTGCGAAGGGGCGATTCTTGTACTGTTCCACGAGCGACCGCTCGTGCGGGATCATGGCCCGGCAGGGCCCTCACCAGAATCCCCAGAAGTCGAGCATCACCACCTTGCCCCGGTAGTCCGAGAGCTTGAAGGCGACGCCGTCGGTGTCCTTGCCCTCGATCTCGGGCGCGGCGCAGCCGACCTGGAGGTTCTCGAGCTCGAAGATCGAGCTCTCGACCTGCTCCTTGATGCCCTGGTCGCCGTGCCTCGCCGCCTCGAGGAGGTCGGCCTTGGCGGCCGCGCGTTCCTCGTCGCTTGTGGCGGTAGGGATCCGCATCTGGCCGCGGGCGAAGTAGGCCGCTGCGAGCACCTTGGCGTCCTTGTTGGCACCGAGCACGGTGTCGAACGCAGCTAGCACCTGAGCGTTACCGCCAAGCGCCCGCTCGCCGATGCGCGGCAGGAACTGGACGAACTGGTCGATCTGCGGGCTGCCAGCATGGTCCTTCAGGATCGCCTTCGCGGCATCCTGCAGCACGGTGCGGTCGTTGCCGCCGCGCATCACGAGGAACATGAGGAACGGCACCGCGTCCTCCGTGCCCGCGTAGTGCCTTGCACGCTCCATGGCCTTCGTCACGAAGGGCTGGATCGGCGGCTCCATCGAGATGGCGGGCTGGGCGCCGCCCTTTGCCTTGGCCTCGGCCACCTGCTTGCGCAGTGCGGCCTGCCATTCCTTCATCGCGGCGTTGGTCTGGTCGACCAACTGCTTGTACTCGGACTGCGCATCCGGCTTCGCCTGCGGCTCCTGTGCGAGGAGCGGGATCGCGAGGGCGAGGAGCGCAGTCACCGTCGTGCGTGCCATGCGTTCACCTGGGGGTTGGAGTCCCGTTCAGGAACTCGAGGAAGAGCGGTTCCCAGTTGCCCGGGCCGCCACTGAGACCCGTGGCACGGAGCTTGGCTCCGGTCCTCGGGTCGACGATCACGAAGAACGGCATCGCGTAGCTGCCGGCAAGCTCCTGCTGCCGCGCCTTGTTGTCCGCGAACTGCCCTGCCGTGAGGCTGGACTGGATGTCCACGTGCATGCGCGCCTCGACGAACTTCTGCTTCAGGACCCCTGCGACCGCAGGGCGGAGGAAAACGTCGTTTTCCATGCCGCGGCAGCTGGGTCAATTGAACCCGGTGAAGTTGGCGAGCAGCAGCTTGTCCTGCTTGCGCGCGAGCGCGAGCGCCGCCGAGAAGTCGTCCTTGACCAGTTCGTGGCCCTTCTTGGCCTTGGCGTCGCCGCGTGAGATCACGCTCTCCGCCGAGTAGGGCGGTGCGAACTGCGTCATGATGAAGTCGAGCTTGAAGCCCATCGCGCCGTAGAGCAGGTAGAACGCGAGCCCGAAGAAGACGCCGCCCGTCGTCATCCTGCCGGCACCGACCCCGTCGAACGTCGATCCCTTGGCGCGGATCAAACCGAACAGGTACAGCGACGCGAGCAGCAGGATGGCTGCGCAGGCGAGCAGGAAGAGCTCGCGCGGCAGGATGTTCCACGCGAAGTAGAGGTCGACGTTGGAGACGAACTTGAGTGCTGCGGCCAGCTCCACGAAGCCGAGCGTCACCTTGAGGGTGTCCATCCACTCGCCTGCCTTGGGCAGCTGCTTGACCCTGCCGGGCAGGAGCGCCAGCGCGACGAAGGGTGCGGCCATGGTCAGCCCGAAGACGGCCATGCCGATCGCGACGTCGCCGAGGCCCTCGCCCGACGCACCCACGTGCCCCAGCAGGGTCCCCACGATGGGTGCCGTGCAGGTGAACGAGGTGATCACGAGCGTGGCCCCCATGAAGAACACCCCGAGCAGGCCACCGGTGGCCGAGGCCTTGCCGGCCGCGTTCTGGACGGCCGCCGGCGGCTGCAGGTTGACGACCCCGAACAGCACCAGGGCGAAGAACACGAAGCCGAGCGCCAGCACCGAGTTGGTCACCCAGTGGTTGGCGAAGGCGATGATCACCGGACCGACGGCGACGCCGATGAGCACGAACATCAGCACGATGCCGATGCCGTAGGCGAGTGCCAGTGCCAGCACGTTGCCGCCCCGCCGCTCCGCCTGCTTGGTGAAGAAGCTGAAGGTGATGGGGATCATCGGGTACGTGCACGGCATCGCGAGGGCGAACAACCCGCCGCCGATGCTGAGCAGCACCAGACCGAGCATGCCGCCGAACGAGTCACCGGGCCCGTCGGCAGGCTTGGGACCGGACGGTCCCGAGGCAGATGCCTTGGGCAGGAACTCGGCTCGCGCATCACCTGCCTCCACCTGCAGGGTGGCGCGGAACGAAGTCTGCGCGGGCGGGTCGCACGCGTCCGGCGTGCACGCAATGTAGTCGGCCATGCCTGCCACCGCGGACTCGCCGGGTGCGGCACCCGAGGGCACGTCGAAGGCGACGTCCACCGTGAAAGGTCCCTCGAGCCAGAAGTTGGTCTCGTTCCCCAACTCGTGCGGCTCGCCGTCGGGGACCCGCAACTCCCCGCTCCGCACCAGCCCACCGGCCTCCTGGACCGTCAGCTTGGTGCGGTTGATTTCGTTGTCCTTGTGGCCGTAGACGTGCCAGCCGACCTCGGCCTCGCACTCCAGCCGCAGCACCACGCGCTCGCCGGCGCGCGCGACCGCGGGCACGAAGGAGGCCTCGATGCGCAGCTTGCCGCCGCCACCGCCGCCGAGCCCGAGGGCCCCTGCGAAGCCGCCCTTCACCAGCTTGGTCGCTGGCATCTCGACGGGCTGCTCGGCTCCTGCCTCCGCCGCCACCACCTCCAGCGAGGCACTCACGGTCGTCGACACGGGCGGGTCGCAACTGTTCTCGTCGCAGACCATGTAGTCGAGTTGCGCGGCGACGCTGAGCTTGCCCGGTTGCACGCCCGGCAGGACCCGCACCTTCTGCTTGAGCACCGCACTCGACTCGACCCAGTAGTTGGTGGTGCCGTAGGCCTCGTGTGGCGTGCCGGCGGGCACCACGGCCTCGCCCACTGCCTCAACCCCCTCGACCTTGGCGAGCTTGAGCGTGGTCGGGCCGACCGGATCCTTGGCCCCGTAGACGTGAAAGGTGTCGGCGATGGTGAGCACGACCTCCAGCGTGACGACCTGGCCGGGGGCGGCCTGCGCCGGGACCATCCTCGTCTCGACCGTCACCTTCTCGGGATCCTGCGCGGCCACGCGGACCGCAGGCAGCAGGGCGGCGAGCAGCAGCAGGCCTCGCCAGAGGATGCGGAGGGGGGCTGTCATGGGGGCGGGCATGATACGTCGGACCACCTGCAACGCGTGACACCGCGGAGGATTCCCGGGCATGCGACCGGGACGTGACACGGGACGCGGACCGACACCGGCACCGGACCCGAACCCTTGACCGGTGCGGCTCCTGCCGGAACCATCCTTGCCGCGACAACCGGACGCCTTTGCGCCGGAACGCCACCCCGGCCCGGGCCGGCAAAGGAACGTCATGCAGGTCGTCAGTTGCAAGCAGGCCCTCTCCGGCACCGTGGCGGAGGGGAGCAAGGTCGAGGTGAAGGGCTGGGTGCGCACCCGCCGCGACAGCAAGGCAGGCATCTCCTTCGTGCAGGTGTCGGACGGCAGCTGCCAGGCCACCCTGCAGGTCGTCGCGCCTGCGACCCTCGGCAACTACGCCACCGACGTGCTGCGGCTGACCGCAGGCGCGTCCATCATCGCGCGTGGCACGCTGGTGAAGAGCCAGGGCAAGGGCCAGGCCTACGAGGTGCAGGCCGACGAGGTCGCGGTGCCGGGGTTCGTCGACGACCCGGAGACCTACCCGATCCAGCCCAAGGAGCACACGCTGGAGTTCCTGCGCGAGGTCGCCCACCTGCGCGTGCGCACCAACACCTTTGGTGCCGTCGCGCGCATCCGCCATGCAGCTGCCTTCGCGGTGCACCAGTTCTTCACGCAGGAAGGCTTCTTCTGGGTCAACACGCCCGTCATCACCGCGAGCGATGCAGAGGGCGCAGGGCAGATGTTCCGCGTGTCCACGCTCGACATCCACAACCTGCCGCGCGACGACAAGGGCAAGGTCGACTTCCGCAAGGACTTCTTCGGCCGCGAGGCGTTCCTCACGGTGTCGGGCCAGCTCAACGTCGAGGCCTACTGTCTCGCGCTGTCCAAGGTCTACACCTTCGGCCCGACCTTCCGTGCCGAGAACAGCAACACGACGCGGCACCTCGCCGAGTTCTGGATGATCGAGCCGGAGATCGCGTTTGCCGACCTCAAGGCCGATGCCGACCTGGCCGAGCGGTTCCTGCGGCACATCTTCACGTACGTGCTGCAGGAGCGGATGGACGACCTCAAGTTCTGCGACGAGCGCATCCACAAGGGTGTGGTCGAGCGGCTCGAGACCTTCGTGAAGTCCTCCTTCGAGCGCATCGACTACACCGAGGCGATCGCGATCCTGCAGAAGAGCGGGAAGAAGTTCGACTACGCGCCACAGTGGGGCATGGACCTGCAGACCGAGCACGAGCGCTTCCTGTGCGAGGAGCACGTGGGCCGCCCCGTGGTCGTGATGAACTACCCCGAGGCCATCAAGGCCTTCTACATGCGCAGCAACGACGACGGGAAGACCGTGGCCGCCATGGACATCCTCGCGCCCGGGATCGGCGAGATCATCGGCGGCAGCCAGCGCGAGGAGCGCCTCGACGTGCTTGATGCACGCATGCGCAAGATGGGCCTCGTGCCCGAGCACTACGGCTGGTACCGCGACCTGCGCCGCTACGGCTCGGTGCCCCACGCGGGCTTCGGCCTCGGCTTCGAGCGACTGCTCGTGTACCTGTGCGGCTTGTCCAACATCCGCGACGCGATCCCCTACCCGCGCGTGCCCGGCTGGGCGCAGTTCTGACTCGTCAGGGGCGACGTCGCGTCACTGCGAGTTCGCGTCGGAAGGCAGTCTCACTTCTTCCCGAGCACCTGCTCGAGGATGCGACCGCTGGCAAAGTGCTCCGCCTGCACTCGCTCCCAACCGCCGAACAGCTTCTCCACGGTGACGAGTTCCACCGGCGGGAAGGAACGCTGGTGGCGCGAGGACACGGCGGCATCACGCACCCGCAGGAAGAACCCGGCTGCGATCTCCTGCGCCTGTTCGCCGAACAAGAACTTCAGGTAGGACTCGGCCAGCAGCCGCGTGCCGTGCCGGTCCACGTTGCGGTCGACGATGCACACGGGAAACTCCGCCAGGATGCTCTGCCGCGGAATCACGATCTCGAAGGCCTGGTCGGCGTGCACGCGCATCACATCACGTGCCTCGCACTCGAAGGTGACCAGCACGTCACCGGTACCCTGCCCCACGAACGCCTCGGTCGCCGCACGTCCACCAGGGGGCATCGCGGCCACGTTGCCGAACATGGCCTGCACGAACGCCTTGGCACCGGCATGGTCGCCGTCGTGGCGCTCGAGTCCGTGGGCATAGGCCGCCAGGTAGGAGTAGCGCGCGTTGCCGGAGGTCCTCGGGTCCGGAAGCACCAACTTGACGTCGCTGCGCACGAGGTCGCCCCAGTCGCGGATGTTGCCGGGGTTTCCCTTCCGGACCAGGAACACGGGCAGCGAGTAGAACGGGGCGCTGCCGTGCGGCAGGCGTTCGCGCCACGCACCCTGGATCAGTCCGCCCTCGTCCTGCAGCAGTTGCACGTCGACCACCTGGTTGAAGGTGACGACGTCGGCCTCGAGCCCACCCAGGATCGCCCGCGCCTCGGCGGTCGTGCCGCCGTGCACCTGCCTGATCTCGACCCTGCGCCCGCCGTCCTGCTGCCACGCGGCGCCGAAGGCGGCGTTGACCTTCGCAAACAGTTCGCGGGACACGTCGTAGGAGACGTTGAGGATGGTGTCGGGCCCGTGGTAGCTGGAGGGCTCGGTCGCCACTCCATGCGCGCATGCGCCCGACAACGAGGACACGAGGAGAACGAACCACAGGATCCTGCGAGCCATGCTGGCACCTTTTCTACCGGGTACCGGGAGAGGATCCACGGGGAGCAGGCCCATTCGGCGGCACGGCAGCCCGCCGCCCACGGACTGCAGGACCCTCACGAACTGCAGGAAAGAGCCGAGCAGCCCGGCTTGTTGCGCGCCCACTCGGGGCGCTTCTGTGCGAGGTCGTCGCAGCCAGCCTGCGCCTCGAAGGGCCGCTCGAACACGCGCAGCAGCCGCTGCACCTTCGACGGGTCGCCCGCATGCGCCGCGTCGATGGCCTCCTGGGCGACCCAGTTGCGCAGCACGTACAGCGGGTTGACTCGCTGCATGGCCACAGCGGTGGCCACGGGGTCGCCTGCCTCGCTGCGCGCCCGCTGCCACCAGCGCTGCAGCCACGCCAGCACCCGCGCGGCATGGCCCTCCTCGGGAGTTCCGTACCACGTGTCGTGCACGGTACCGGGCAGCGCCGTGGGCGCAGCATCGGTCGTAAGCAGCGGCGCGAGGGCGCGGAAGAACAGCGTCATGTCGGTGGGAAAGGCGCGCAGGCAGTCGAACAGATCCTGCAACAACTCGCCGTCCCCGCGGGCAGGGTCGAAGGCGATCCCGAGCTTGCGACCCCAGTGGGTGCGGGCGGCCTCGCCGTAGGCGTCCTCGTAGGCGCCGAGTGCCGACTCCACCACTTGCTCGCTGCCGTCGAACAACGGCATGAGGGCCTCCCCGAGCCGCGCCACGTTCCAGAGGCCGACCGCGGGCTGGTTGCCGTAGGCGTAGCGACGCTGCCCAGCGTCCGTCGTGTTTGGGGTCCAGCCGGGATCGAAGTCGTCGAGCCAGCCATAGGGGCCGTAGTCGATGGTGAGCCCGAGGATCGACATGTTGTCGGTGTTCATCACGCCGTGCACGAAGCCGACGGCCTGCCAGTGCGCCACGAGCCTCGCCGTGCGCAAGGCCACCTCGTGCAACAACTGCTCGTACGCAGTGCGCGACGGCGCGCCGAACTGCGCGAAGTGGTGCACCAGGGTGAAGTCGACGATTCTGCGCAGGAGCTCCACGTCACCGCGCGCCGTGGGCAGCTCGAAGTTGCCGAAGCGCAGGAACGTCGGCGCGACGCGGCAGACGATGGCGCCCGGCTCCTCGCGGGCATTGCCGTCGTAGAACATGTCGCGCACCACGGGGTCGCCGGTGGCGACCAGCGACAGTGCGCGCGTCGTGGGGACGCCGAGCCAGTGCATGGCCTCGGAGCAGAGGAACTCGCGGATCGAAGAACGCAGCACCGCGCGGCCGTCGCCGCGCCTCGAGTAGGCCGTGGGACCGGCACCCTTCAGCTGCAACTCGTGGACGCGCCCGTCGGGCGCAACCAGTTCACCGAGCACGATGGCGCGGCCGTCCCCGAGCTGGCCGGCCCAGTTGCCGAACTGGTGCCCGCCGTAGCAGGCGGCATACGGGTCCATGCCGTCCCACAGTGCATTGCCACCCAGCACCTCGGCGGTGCGGGCCTCGGCCATGCGCGCTTCCGTCAGGCCGAGCTCGGCCGCCAGGGGCCTGGACCACGCCAGCAGCCGGGGGGACGAGACGGCCGTCGGCGGCACACGGGACCATGCAGCTCCGTGCACCGCGCGGGGCCACGGACTCGCATCCGGGTCGCCGGGCAACAGGTCGAGGAAACGGCGCTGGAAACGAGGGGCTTGGTCCACGGGGGCACTCGGGGTCGGAGCATCCTACGGGTCGGGAGCTTCGCCCTGCGGCCCATGGCAGCGGTTTGGGACTCCGGGCGTAATGCAGCAACCCCACCCATGCGATTCCTCTCCGCGTTCGATGCTGTCGGCCTGGTCCGTTCCGGCAACCGGGTCTTCGTCCACGGTGGCGCTGCCACGCCCCAGACCCTGCTGCGCGCCCTTGCCGGGCGCGGGCCCGACCTGAAGGACGTGGAACTCGTCCACCTGCACACCGAGGGGCAGCACGCCTGTGCCGCCCCCGGCATGGCAGCGAGCTTCCGGGTCAACGGCCTGTTCCTCGGCGCCAACGTGCGCGAGGCCGTCGCCCGCGGCGATGCCGACTATGTGCCTGCCTTCCTCAGCGAGATGCCCGCGCTGTTCCGCGAGAAGGTGCTGCCGCTCGACGTGGCGTTCGTCCACGTGTCACCGCCAGACCGGCACGGCTACTGCTCGTTGGGGGTCTCGGTGGACATCGCCAAGGCAGCCATCGAGTCCGCACCGGTGGTGGTCGCCCAGGTCAACCCGCGCATGCCGCGCACCCACGGCGACGGGCTCGTCCACCACAGCCGCTTTGCTGCAGCCGTCGCAGTCGACGACGAGCTTCCTGCCCATGCTCCCTGTGAGCTCGGCAACGCCGAGCGCGCGATCGGGCGCCACTGCGCGGCACTGGTGGAGAACGGCTCCACCCTGCAGATGGGCATCGGAGCCATCCCGGACGCAGTTCTCGCGGCACTCGAACAGCACCAGGACCTCGGCGTGCACACCGAGATGTTCAGCGACGGCGTGCTGAGACTGGTCGAGCGCGGTGTCATCACGGGGCGCATGAAGAAGGTGCACCCCGGCAAGATCGTGGCCGGCTTCGCGATGGGCACGCGCAGGCTCTACGACTTCATGGACGACAACCCGATGGTGTCGATGCTCGACATCGGCTACGTCAACGACCCGTCCGTGATCCGGCGCAACCCAAGGGTCGTCGCCATCAACAGCGCCATCGAGATCGACCTGACCGGACAGGTGTGCGCCGACTCCATCGGCACCACGATGTTCTCGGGCGTCGGCGGCCAGATGGACTTCCTGCGCGGTGCCTCGCTGTCCCCCGGCGGCAAGCCCATCCTCGCACTGCCGTCGACCACGTCGAAGGGCATCTCGCGCATCGTGCCCATCCTCAAGCCCGGTGCCGGTGTCGTGACCACGCGCGCCCACGTGCACTGGGTGGTGACCGAGCACGGGGCCGTGGACCTGCGCGGCAGGAACCTCCGGCAGCGCGCACGCGCGCTCATCTCGGTCGCCGACCCGCAGCACCGCGAGGCGCTGGAGCGCGCAGCGGTGGAGCGGTTCCACCGGCTGCCGGACTGAGCCACGGGCCCCGCGCTCAGCGCTGCAGTTCGATGCGCGCGAGGTCGCAGCCGTCACCTCGCGGCATGACCCGCCACACCCTGCCGCCGTCGCGAGCAGCATCGGCCAGCAGCAGGCTGCCCCCGTGCACCACCACGGCACAGGGACGCTCGATCCCGCTGGCGCGGTCCAGCGCGGTCACCACGGTGCCGTCCGGCGCCACGCGCAGCAGCGCCTGTTGCCAGGGGTCGGCCACCCACAGCACGCTGCCGTCCCAGGCCACGGCTGCTGGCCGCGCGAGACCGCGTGCCACGGTACGCGTGCGCCCGTGCGCGTCGTCGACGAACCGCACGGCACCATTGCCTGCATCCGCCACCCACGTGCCGCCATCGCCTGCACACAGTGCGAGCGGCTCGCGGAACTGCGCCTCCTGGTCGCCGTCGACGTGACCCGGCGCGCCGGTGCCGACCCACGCCATGGCGGCCTCCGTGGTGGGGTCGAACTGCCACAGTTGGTGGCTGCCCGCCATCGCCACGACCACGCCGCCGTTGCGGGACAGGAGCGCACGGGGTGAGGACAGCGTCTGCCCGCCGCCGAAGCCGCCGCCGAATCGATCGCTGCCGCGCACGCCGTTGCCGCACACGGTCATCACGTTGCCAGTGTCCGCCGCCACCAGCCGCAGCGAATGGTTGCCGGTGTCGGCCACGAGGAGGCCTCCCTCCACCGGGCAGGCGCCCATGGGTGTGCGGAATGCAGCTCCCTCGGGCTCGCCGTCGCTCATGCCCGGGTGGCCGCTGCCCACCACCCGCTCGACCCGCTGCGTGCCGAGGTCAGCCTGCACGACGCGGTGCCGCGCTGCATCGACCACCCACAACCTGTCGCCCTGCACGCAGAGTGCCGCAGGAACCGCCAGCAACCCGTCGTGGTGCACGGCCTGCAGGCCACGCAGCTGCCAGAGCAACGGCGCCGGCACCGCGCCGGGCACCGCAGCAAGCAGGTGCTCCACGGCATCGGCAGTGCGGTGCAGGTGCGGCTCGCCGCCGCCGCAGAAGCGCAGTTCGCCCTTGGCGTCGACGATCGCGAGCGTGGGCAGCGAGCGGACCCCGTACGCGCGTGCGGCCTCGTGTGTCGCGTCCTGCAGCAGCAGGGGCGGGACGGGGTGCAATGCGCACTCCGCGAGGGCAAGTTGCTCGTCGAGTTCTGCTGGGTGGACAGGCACGTGCACGGCCAGGGTCGACACCGCCCTGCCCTGGAACCGCTCTGTGAGCGTCGCCAGGTCGGCGAGCGCATGGCGGCTGTGCACGCAGCCTGTGCGCCAGAACAGCACGAGGCGCACGGTGCCAGCCAGCGTCTCGTGCAGCCCTATGCGCTCGGCGAGCAACGGGCCGCGCAGGCCCCCGGGGAGCTCTGGCGCGCGGGTCATCGGACCGAGACAGCAGGCACCAGGTCGCCGAGCATGCGCTGCACCTCGCCCGTGAGGGCAGCCACCTCTGCGTCCTTCCCACGCGAGGCCCAAGGCGTGTGTGCTGCAAACAGCTGGTGCGCTGCGTCGAGGCAGCCCGGCTCGAGGCACGGGCCCACGGTCGAGGCAAGTCGTCGCAACAACACGTCCGCGAGCGTCACGGCACCGAGCGAGCGCACGGCATGCACGAGCTCGACGCGCAGGAAGGGTCGGTGCGGGCACAAGGGCTGCTCAAGCAAGGGATCCTGCGCACACTGTGCACGCAGATCCATGAACGCCGACCCGTGCCGCCACCAGAGCGGGTCCTGCAGGTCGCGCGGTCCCTCGCCGCCCGGCAGCGGCACGTCGCGCGACACCGAGCGAGACGGACCACCCACCACCTGCGCTGCAACGCGCTCGGCAAACGAACGGTGCGTGGTGAGCTTGCCACCGACCACCGTCCAGAGGTCGATGCCCGCGACCTGCTCGTGCACGACGTGTCCGTCGCGGTGGATGGCTCCGGGCGGCCCCTTGCCCACCGGCAGCGCGCGCCAGCCCGAGGTCCCGTAGAGGACCTCCTGCCGTGCAGGCGGCTTGTCGAGCAGCCAGCCGAGCGCGTCGAGCAGGTAGTCGATGTCCTCCTCGGGCACCGAGGGGTCCTGTCCCTCCACGCGTTCGTACTCGTCCGTGGTGCCGCACACGGTCCCGTCCGGGTGCGGCACCACGAACTGGATGCGCTCGTCGGGCAGGAAGGCGCACAGCGCGGTCTCGCCGGCGCGCGGGGGCAGCACCAGGTGGCTGCCGCGGCTCGCGCGCACGAGGGGCTTGGCACCGATGCCGATGCGGGCGCGCACCATGTCGGCATGGGGCCCGGTCGCGTTCAACACCGTACGGGCGCGCACCTGCACCTCATGGCCACCCGCGTGGTCGCGCAGGATGAGCGTGTGGGGCCGCCGTGCGACGAGTTCGCAGTGGTTGACGACGAGGGCACCTGCGGCAGCAGCCGCCTGCACGTTGGCGACCGTGAGCCGGGCGTCGGAGGTGGCGGCGTCGAAGAACACCATGCCGCCGCGCAGGTCGCGGGAGCGCAGGCCCGGGAAGGCCGCCAACGCGTCGCGCACCCCCACCGCCCGCGGCGCGGGCAGGGTGCTCTGCCGCGCCAGGAGGGCATAGAGCCTGATCCCCAGCTTCGCCTTCAGCTGGCCCATCCCGCTGTCGGGGAAGAAGGGCATGAGCATGGGCACGGGCCGGGCGAGGTGTGGCACCTGCCGCAACAGCCGCTCGCGCTCGGCAAGCGCCTCCCGCACCAACGCGAGGTTGCCTTGTGCCAGGTAGCGCAACCCGCCGTGCAACAACCGTGAGCTGCGCGAACTCGCTCCCGAGGCGAAGTCCCGCGCCTCGACCAGTGCGACCTTGCGGCCGCACAGCGCGGCCTCGCGCGCGATGGCAGCACCCTGGATGCCGCCACCCACGACCAACAGGTCGAAGGTCTTGTTGTCGAGTTCACGAGGGTCGGTGCGCACGCGAGGATTGTGGCACCCTGCAGTGCTTCGCGCACCCGCGGAGTGCGGTTAGCCTGACGACATGACCGAAGCCGCCGTGCCACCGTGGCTGCCGGGAGCACTCGAACTGGTCGACGTGCGCCGCAAGGACCGCGTGCTGCTGGTGCGCCCCCACTCCGCCCAGGTCGTGCGCGCCATCGAGGCACTTGCAGGTCCGGCAGGCAGCCTCACCGTGGTTGCCGCCGACGAGGCCCAGTCCGTCGCACTGGCGCAGGCACTCGAGGGCTCCTCGGCGCGCATCGGGCACCAGTTCTTCCACGGGCACGAGGTCTACGGCACCTTCGACGTCGCCCTCGTCTGCCCGACCACCATGTTCACGGGCACCCTGCGCGGGCTCGCAGCCTGCCTGCGCGGCAACCTCAGGCCCGGCGGCCGCTTCGTGGTCGACCTTCCCTCCGAGTCGCCGCCGGCCTTCCTGACCGGCGCCATGAACGCACTGCACTGGGACAAGGGACGCCAGCAGGCGTTCTGCGGTCCCGGCGAGGAACAGCTGGCGACCGCGCTGCGCGATGCAGGCCTGCGCCGCGTCGAGCCCGTGCTCACCGCCAACCTGCTGCGGACCGCGTCACCCCACGACCTGGCCGAACTCTGGGGCGGGCCGCTCGGGTTCGATGCACGGCGCTCGCTCGCGTTCGGGACCGCGCTCGCGTCCCAGTTGCGCTCGCTGGCGGAGACCGAGGTCCTCGTGCACCGCACCCGGGTGCACGGCATCCGATGAGATTTGCCGGGATCGCGGTCCGATCCCGTGCCGACCGTTCCCCATGGGGTGGCGGCAGCCGCACCTCCAACGTGGCAACGTGGCAGCGTTGCCCATCTCCAGGGTGTGACGTCGTGTGGGACGACTGCAACCCCGGCTGCCGCCGTTTCTCTCCCCTCCCGAGGTGACTCCATGAAACCACTGCCACGCTCCTTCTACGAACCGTCCGTGGTCGCCGTGGCCCGCGCCTGCATCGGCAAGCTGCTGGTGCGGCGCACGCGCGAGGGCCTGGTCGGCGGACGCATCGTCGAGACCGAGGCCTACCGCGGTCCCGAGGACCTCGCAGCACACAGCAGGCGCGGCCTGCGCACGGCGCGCACCGAGGTCATGTACGGGCCGCCCGGGCACGCCTACGTCTACCTCCTTTACGGCACCAGCTGGGCACTCAACTTCGTGTGCGGCGCCGTCGACCGCCCGCATGCCGTGCTGGTGCGCGCGGTCGAACCCGTGCTGGGGCTCGACCTCATCGCCCGGCGCAGGGGCATGGCTGCGACCGACCGCGCCCTCACCAACGGCCCCGGCAAGCTGTGTGCGGCCCTGGCCGTGGACAAGTCTGCCTACGGCACCGACCTGTGTGCGGCCGGCAGCGAGTTGTTCCTCGCCGAGTGCGACCTGCCGACCGGACCGGTCGGGAAGTCCGCGCGCATCCACATCGACTACGCAGGCGAGTGGGTCGACAAGCCGTGGCGCTTCTTCGAGAAGCGCAACCGGTGGCTCAGCGCGCCGCCGCGCGAGTGACGCGGCGGCACTGCGTCACAGGTGCTGGTAGTTGGGCCCGCCGCCGCCCTCGGGCACGACCCAGTTGATGACCTGGTACGGGTCCATGATGTCGCACGTCTTGCAGTGCACGCAGTTGGACGCATTGATCTTCAGGTCGATGCCGTGCTTCGCGCCCTCCTTGGGCTCCATCTCGTACACGGCCGCGGGGCAGAAGTGCTGGCACGGGTTGCCGTACTCCTCCACGCACCGCGTCGTGCACAGGTCGGGCTGCGTGACCACGAGGTGGCACGGCTGGTCCTCCTCGTGGATGGTGCCCGAGTTGTAGACGTCCGTGAGCTTGTCGAAGGTGACCACGCCGTCCTCGGGCAGCTTGTCGCGCTTCGGCGGCGTGGCGCCGCCGAACTGGTCGCGCACCTTGCGCATGTAGGTGTGGCCCGCATTGCTCTTCATCTCGTCGGCGAAGAGGAATCCCTTGCCGCCGAACAACGTGGCGAAGCCGCCGTTGAGGAGCCCGAACAACCGGCCCTTGTGGAAGCCCTGGTGGAAGTTGCGGCACTGCCACAGCTCTGCGTGGGCCCAGTCCTCCTTGAGCTTGTCGGGGTAGGCGCGCGTGGCCGCACTGCCGTACTCGCCCTTGAGCAGGCACTGGAACGCGGTCTCCGCGGCCAGCATGCCCGAGCGCATCGCAAGGTGGATGCCCTTGAGGCGCATGCTGTTCATGAAGCCGCCGCTGTCGCCGACGATGAGGAAGCCGTCGCCGTACAGCCTCGGCTGCGAGTACAGGCCGCCCTCGGGCAGGGACTTCGCGCCGTAGCTGATCATCTTGCCGCCGGCGAGGAAGGCGCGGATCTTCGGGTTGAGCTTGTAGCGCTGGAACTCGCGGTGCGGGTCCGTCGTCGGGTCCTTGTAGTCGAGGCCGACCACGAGGCCGACGGACACGAGGTTGGTGCCGTTGCCGGTCTCGCCCATGCCGTACACCCAGCCGCCGCCGAAGGTGCTGGCGTCCAGCGGGTAGCCCATCGTGTGGACCACGAGGCCGGGCGGGCACTGGCCCTTGGGCACCTCCCACACCTCCTTCACGCCGAGGCCGTACACCTGCGGGTTCATGCCCTGCAGGCCCAGGTCCTGCACCAGTTGCTTGGTCATCGAGCCGCGGCTGCCCTCGGCGAGCACCGTGAGCTTGCCCTTGAGGATGCCGCCGGGCTGGTGGTTGCCCTTGGGGTTGCCGTGCTTGTCGAGGCCCGCGTCCTGGAGTTGCACGCCCTCGACGCGCTCGCCCTCGCGCACCAGCTTGGCGCCGGGGAAGCCGCTGAACACCTGGATGCCCTTCGCCTCCGCAACGGTGCCCATCCAGCGGACGAGCTTGTTGAGGCTCACCACGAAGTTGCCGTGGTTCTGCAGCGGCGGCGGCGTGACCGGCAGCTTGTGGCCACCCTTCTCCGTGAGCCACAGCGCGTAGTCCGTGTGCACCTCGGCCTCGACCGGGGCGGGCGGGTCCATGCGCCGCCAGTCGGGGAGCAGTGCGTCGAGCCCCTTGGGGTCCAGCACGGCGCCACTGATCGAGTGGGCGCCGATCTCGGCAGCCTTCTCGATGAGCACGATCTCGGGCTTGAGCGGGGTCCCCGAGCCCTTGGCAGCGACCTCGGCATTGTGCCGCTCGACCAGATTGGCGAGGTGGATCGCGGTGGACAGCCCGGCAGGGCCGCCCCCGACGATCACCACGTCGAACTCCATCACATCGCGTTCCACCATGGCAGTTGCACCAATGCGAGATTCCGTGCCGCGATTTCGCGCCCACCGACCCTTGGTAACCAGATTGCGGTGTCACACTAGGGTGGAGTGCTGAGGCACCCAACCCGACGCGGCTGACGTTGGGCCACTGTGGCCCGGACGGTCGGCCAAGGCAAGGGCGAGAGTCCTCGGCCAGACCCATGAAACGCGTCTACTCGTTCGAGGAAGCCAGTGCGATTCTCCCGCTTGTCCGGGCGATTGCGGCGGAGTTCGTCGAGCGTCGCAAGGCCCGACGGACGCTCCACCGCGAGCGTGCGGAACTGGAGGATGCGCGGACCCCTGAGGGACTCACCCAGAACCTGGCCGAGCTCGACGCCAGGATCTACGAACACGACCAGGCTCTTCGCACCTGCCGCGAGGAGTTCGAGGCCCTGGGCATGACCGTGCTGCGGAACCACCCGCTCACGGTGCACATCCCCGGCAGCTCCAAGTCCGGACCGGTCACCTTCTGCTGGGAGGAGGGCGAGGACGCCCTCGGGCACGGCCACGAGGTCGGCCGCGAGAACGAGCAGCGCCGACAGCTGCGCCTGAAGGCCAGCTGAGCCACGTACCGCCCGGTCCACGATCGGGCGGCAACCTCTGGCGCGGCGGATCCCGGCTGCCGACGATCCGCCGCGCATGTTCCACTGCGTGATCCTGTTCCGGCTGCACTCGGGCATCACGCTCGAGAAGGTGCGCGGCGCGCGCGAACAGTTGCAGGCGCTGGTGGAGACCCTGCCCGGCGTGGAGCACTTCGCGGTGACCCACAACGTCGCGGCCGAGAGCGGCGGCTTCAACCTCGCCCTCTTCTCCGGCTTCCAGGACAAGTCGGCATGCGACATCTTCCTGCGCCACCCGGAGTACGTGCGGGTGCGCGACGAGGAACTGGGCCCGCTGGTGGAGAAGCGCATCGTCGCACTCGGCGAGGACGACCCTGCATGAGCCAACCCACCGTGCGCCTGTGCCGCTTTGCCACCGCCGACGGGCGGCCGCGCACCGGCCTGCTGGAGGACACCACCGTGACAGACCTCACGGCTGCGGGGGCCACGGGCCTGACGGACCTGCTGGCCACGCCAGACCCCACGGCACACGTGGCCGGACTCCTCCGCTCCACGCCCTCGGCACCGCAGCTGCCCCGCCACTCTGTCCGCCTGCTCGCACCCGTGGAGCAGCAGGAGGTCTGGGCTGCTGGCGTGACCTACCTGCGCAGCAAGTCCGCGCGCATGGAGGAGAGCACGTTCAGCGCCTCGGCGTACGACCGCGTGTACTCGGCTCCGCGGCCGGAGATCTTCTTCAAGTCGCTGCCCCACAAGGTGTCCGGCCCGGGCGACCCGGTGGGCATCCGGGCGGATGCAACCTGGTCGGTGCCCGAGCCCGAGCTCGCACTCGTCTTCGACGCAACCGGCACGCTCAAGGGCTTCACCCTCGGCAACGACATGAGCTCGCGCGACATCGAGGGCGAGAACCTGCTCTACCTGCCGCAGGCCAAGACCTACCGCCACTCGTGCGCCCTCGGCCCGTGCATCGCGCTCGCCACCGAGGCACAGGCGCGCAGCTGGCACATCCGCATCCGCATCGAGCGCGCAGGCACGGCAGTGTTCGAGGGCACGACGGAGGTGGCGCGCATCGTGCGCACCTTCGGTGAGCTGGGCAGCTGGCTGTTTCGCTCCCAGTCCTTCCCCCACGGTGCCGTGCTGCTCACGGGCACCGGCATCGTGCCGCCCGACGCGTTCACACTGCGCCAAGGCGACCTGGTCACCATCGACCTCGACGGCATCGGGACCCTTCGGAATCCGGTCGTCGTGGTCTGACGGGGCGGCCCGCAGCAGGGCAGCCTCCGTCCGACCATCGTCCGCTTCCGCCCGGCAAGACTTGCCATGTCGGGAACGAAACCATCGGCGGAGGACCACAAGCCAGCGGTATGGTGACCGCATGAGCGCGGAAGCGAGCCCCGGCGAGGGAAGGTCCCGGCAGACGCGGATGACGGAGGACTTGCTCCGCCGCCGCGACGCGATCCTCGCCGCCGTGGCCCGGAGCGCGGAGCAGCTGGCCCAGCCGAAGCCATGGCACGAGTTGGTCCCCCGCGTGCTCCGCACCCTGGGCGAGGCCACCGGGGTGAGCCGCGTCTACGTGTTCGAGAACCAACGTGCTGCCAGCGGGGACGTCCTCGTCAGCCAGCGGTTCGAGTGGGTCGCACCGGGCGTCGCGCCGCAGATCGACGTGCCCGAACTGCAGAACGTGCCGCTGCACGAGGCAGGCTTCACGCGATGGGCCACGCTGATGGAGGCGGGCAAGCCGGTGGTGGGCGACATCGACCAGTTCCCCGCGTCGGAACGGCCGCTGCTCGAGATGCAGCAGATCCTCTCCATCCTGGTCCAGCCGATCTACGCCGGCCCCCGCTGGTGGGGCTTCATGGGCTTTGACGCGTGCGAGCAGGTCCAGTCCTGGGAGAAGGTCGAGGTGGATGCGCTGCTCATCGCCGCGCGCCTGCTCGGCAACGCGCTGCACCAGCAGGAGCGCGACACCATGCTGCGGCTCGCACAGAAGATGGAGGCGCTCGGCCGCATGGCCGGCGGGATCGCACACGACTTCAACAACGTGCTGATGATCCTCGAGAACGAGGTGTGCACCCTCGCGGACGACCTCGAGGAGAACGGCCACCTGACGGACCCGCGCAAGCAGTCCGTCGAGCTGCTGGACCAGGCGCTCCAGCAGGCCACGGGCCTGACGCGCAGGTTGCTCGACTTCAGCCGCAGGCGCGAAGGTCCCTCGCAGGTGGTCGACCTCGGTGCGCACCTCGAGCGTTCGAGTGCGCTGCTGCGGCAGGCTGCGGGCTCACGCGTGCAGCTCACGGTCATGGCATTCCCCGGCAGCGCCCCGGTGCGCATCGACCCCGTCCAGCTCGAACAGGTGGCACTCAACCTCGTCGTCAATGCACGGGATGCGATGCCGGAGGGCGGCAGGGTGGAGATCGCCGTGGCTCCAGCGCCCGTCAGCGGTGAGGTTGCCGTAGCAGACGGCGTCTCCTCGGGAGAATGGGTCCTGCTGCGGGTGAAGGACAACGGCCAGGGCATGACCCCGGAAGTGCGCGAACGCATCTTCGAGCCGTTCTTCACCACCAAGACCCCGGACCGCGGCACCGGCCTCGGTCTGTCGACCCTCTATGCGATCGTCACGGGCGCGGGCGGTCGCGTCGCAGTGACCAGCGCGCCGGGCCACGGCACCGAGTTCCGCGTCTACCTGCCCGTGACCACCGGCGCATAGCCGCGTGCACGCCTATCTGGGCGAGGCAGGCCTGGGAGTCTGCTTGCCGCGCAGCAACCACACGAAACCGGTCATCTCGTCGCGGAGGAACTTGGCCCGCTCGGCATCGAGCGCCTCCATGCGCTCGCGCCAGCCCTTCATGAACTCCTCGCCGCGGTTGGCGCCTTCCTGCAACTCCTTCATCAGCCCCGCCTGACGCGGCTCCCACTCCGCGTGGAACTTGCGCGCTGCCGCCTCGTCGACACCCTCGGCGGTGTGCACGAGCGTCACGGTGTCCCCCACCAAGAGATCGAGCACGCCGTCGCCGTCGACATCGTCGGCCCACACGCGCGTCGAGGACCCGGGTCCCTGCAGGTGGCCGTCACCGAACCGCATCGATCCGCCGACTGCACCTGCGGCATTCTGGGCCGGGGCCACCAGTTGGCGGAAGCCCGTGAACTTCGGCTCGGTGCGGCTGCCGGCGTTGACCGACAGCGACACGCCGCCTGCGGCCGATCCGCTCAGCAGGTCGAGGTCGCCATCGCCGTCGGCATCGACGAGGAATGGGTCGCTGTGCCCCTTCACCTGGAGCGTGATGCCGTCGTCGCCAAGGAGCCACTGGGCAGCCGGGGCAAACTGACCCTTGCCCTCGCCACGGAACCAGCCGAACGTACCCGCGAGGTTGCCCACCACGAGGTCGAGGCAGCCGTCGCCGTCGAGGTCACAGGCGTGGGGCCGCGTGCAAATGCGGTGGATGTCGTCCTCGGCGCCAAAGTCACGCGGCAGGATGAGTTCCTTGCCGTCCGTGCCTTGCAAGGGCTTGGCTTCACTCCACATGCCGTCCGGGTTGCCCCGCAGCACCTGGAACAAGCCGGCCATGTCCTTGTCGTGCCGCGAGTAGGTTCCCGAGAGGATGTCGACCGCACCGTCACCGTCGATCTCCACGAACTGTGGAGTGGAGGACGTGCATCACCAGACGTCGGGGACCTTGGCGTCCTTGCCGCCGGCCTGCAGCCACGCGCGCTCGGCGAACGCGCCCTTCCCGAGGTTGCGGTACCACGCGATCCTGCCCTCGCGGAACTGACCGACCACGAGGTCCTTGGCGCCATCGCCATCGACGTCGTGCCAGCAGGGTGCCGCGTAGCCGGGCGACTCGACGCGGACCGGTGCGCCGGCGGCTGCGAGACGCACGGGCGCCTCGAACTGGGGCCCTTGGGGGAGGAACGAGAGGGACGCGACAAGCAGGCCGAGTGCGGTCATGGGTGCTCCGTGCGGGTTCAGGAGAAGACTACCGAGGCCTCGGCGCGCGCGCGGTGCATGGACTCGAACTTCTGCGCGATCGCATCCGGGTCGAGGGTCGCGTTGCCGCTGTCGAAGGCGGTGCCCTTGACCAGCCCCTGCACCACCACCTCGCCCACGTACACGCCCTCTGCCTTCAGCCGCTGGTGCAGCATGCCCACGAGCTTGTGCTGCGCGGCCTTGGTCATGGCGAGGCCCATGGCGTTCCAGCCGACGGCCGCCGCATCGACAGCCGGGTCGTAGAACGCAAAGCCGCCGCCGGTGACGAGGAGCGCAGCATCGGGCTGGCCCTTCATGCCGGGCAGCGCCGCCTGCAGCGTGGCGACCAGCCCGGTGATTGCCGTGTCGAGCACGCGGCGCACCTCGACGACCGGGGCCGTGGTGAGGTCGCCCGCCGTGGCGGCATAGCCGTTCCAGTGCACCACGCTCACTGCGCCGAGCTCGCGCCCGACGTGGGCCACCACCTGCGCCATGGCGGCTGGGTCGGCCATGTCGGCGACGAAGGCGGCGGCACGGGTGCCCTGCGCCCGCAGTGCCGCAGCAGCAGCCTCCACGCGCGTGGCACTGCGGGCCACCAGGGCGATTGCGTAGCCAGCGGCACCGTAACGACGCGCCATCGATGCCGAGATGCCGGGGCCGTGCCCGCAGACGAGGAGAACCTTGCTCATGGGGACAGGATCGCGGAATCGCTGGGCGATGCCAGCACCCGCAACCGACAATCCGCGCAGTTTCAGCGCGGGCGCATGCGTTCGAAGATCTCGTCCAGGCTCAGTTCGGGCCAGCGCATCTTCACCACGAACAGCATGACGATCACGAGCACCAGCACGATCGAGAAGACGATGAGCTCGGCGAGGAACCGGGCGAGCAGGCCCTTGGGTGTGACCGGGCGACGGCGGCGCGGGGGATGCGTGGCAGCAGCCTCTTCCGTGCGCTGCGGGACGGGCGGGCGCGGGCGCTCCAGCGCGTCCAGCCGACGCAACAGCTCCGCCGCGCTGGGCACGCGGTCGGCGCGGTCGCGAGCCATCAGCCCGTCGACGACGAGTTCCTCGACCGGCAACGGGACCTCCACCCCGAGTTCCTCCAGCAGCGGCGGCGTCTCGCGCAGGTGGCCCCGCGCCATGTCGCGCGTGGATCCAGTGAACGGCACCCGGCCCGCCAGTGCCGCGTACGCCGTGCACCCGAGCGCGTAGAGGTCCGCACGTGCGTCGAGCGGCTCGTTGCGCAGCTGTTCGGGTGCCATGAAGGCCACGGTGCCGACCCGGCTGCCGTCGTCGGCGAGCCCCAGGTCGCCCAGCTTGGCGCGACCGTCCGCCGTGAGCAGGATGTTCGCGGGCTTCACGTCGCGGTGCACGATGCCCTGCTCGTGCGCGGCCTGCAGCGCCCCGGCCACGTCGCGCAGCACCGGCAGCAACTGCTCCCACGACATCCTGCCGCCGGTCTTCAGGCGGCGGGCGAGCGTGCCGCCCGGCACCAGCTCCATCACCAGGTAGTACTCGCCGCCGTCCTCGCCTGCCTCGAACACCTGGACGAAACGTGGGTCGTGCAGCGCGGCAGCCGTGCGCGCCTCGCGCAGGAAGGCCTCGACCCGCATGGGGTCGTGGCCCGACTCACCCGTGCGCCGCAGCACCTTGAGGGCGACCTCGCGACCGAGTTGGAGCTGCTGCGCACGGTACACGGTGCCGAACCCGCCTGCGCCAAGCAGCGAGAGGATGCGACAGCCGCCCACCACCGTGCCGATGCGGCCGCCTGCAACTGCCTGGCTCTCGGGCGCGAGTTCGGCCGCGTCCCGCGCGGCAACCGCAGCCTCGGGCTCGGCAGCCGGCACGGGTGCCGCGACCTCGTCGACCGAGTCCACCACCACCAACGTCTGGCCGATGTGGAAGCTGGTGCCGGCCTCGAGCTCGAGGCGTTGCACGCGCTGGGCACGATGCACCACGCCGTGGGAGGACTGCAGGTCGGTCGCCACGAGCTTGCCCTGGTCCCACTCGACCCGGCAGTGCTGTCGCGAAACCCGCTCGTCGAGGATGCGCACGGTACAGGCAGAGCTCCGACCCAGGGTCGCGGGGCTCCCTTCCGTCACCTCGAACCGGTGCGTCGTCCCCCGGGTGGTTGCATGCAGCCGTGCACTGCGCATGTTCGGGGCGCAGCGTAGCGAGGAGGCACCCGGGTCGTCGGGGCACGGCGAGGGAAATTCCTGTTCCCGCAGCAACTGGGCCGGAGGATCCGCCGCCTCGCGCTGGACGCTTGGCTCGGTCGTCGCTGGAATGCCGCCGATGAGCAAAGTGATGCGTGTTGCAGTGACCGGCGCCGCCGGTCAGATCGGTTACTCCCTGCTGCCCATGATCGCCTCGGGCGGCATCTTCGGCCCGGACACCCGGGTGATCCTGCAGTTGCTCGAGGTCACCCCGGTGCTGCCGGCCCTCGAGGGCGTGAAGATGGAACTCCACGACTGCGCCTACCCGCTGCTGCAGGACGTGGTCTGCTCCGACAAGGCCGAGGTGGCGTTCAAGGACGCCGACCTGTGCATGCTGGTGGGCAGCAAGCCGCGCACCAAGGACATGGAGCGCAAGGACCTCCTCACCGAGAACGGCAAGATCTTCACCGGCCAGGGCCGCGCGATCGCCGAGGTGGCTGGCCCCAACGTCCGCGTGGTGGTCGTTGGCAACCCCTGCAACACCAACTGCCTGATCGCGATGCACAACGCCAAGGGCGTCCCCCAGGACCGCTTCTCGGCCATGACGCGCCTCGACCAGAACCGCGCCAAGGCGCAGCTCGCCCTCAAGGCCGGCAAGCACTGGTCGACGGTCAAGAACGTCACGATCTGGGGCAACCACTCCAACACCCAGTACCCCGACTGGCACCACGCCACGGTCGACGGCATCGCCGCCGCCAAGGCCGTGAACGACGATGCCTGGCTGCAGGGCCCGTTCCTCAAGACCGTGCAGGAGCGCGGCAAGGCCATCATCGAGGCCCGCGGCAAGTCGTCGGCCATGAGTGCGGCGCAGGCTGCCGTGGACCACGCCCACAGTCTCTTCACCGTGACGACCGCTTCCGACTGGGCCTCGCTGTGCGTGGTGAGCGACGGCAGCTACGGCACGCCTGCCGGCATCATCAGCAGCTTCCCCTGCACCACCGACGGCAAGGGCAACTGGAAGATCGTGCAAGGCCTCGCGATGAACGAGTTCTCGCGCCAGAAGGCACAGGTCTCCTGGAACGAGCTCGTCGAAGAGCGCGAGATGGTCAAGCCGCTGCTCGGCTGACCGCCCCCGCCGGCGCGCCCGTGCGCGCCGGCACCATGCCGAGAACGCAGTGAGCCCCTTCGAGATCCTCGTCACCTTCGGCGCAGGCCTCGTCATGGGCGCCATCAACAACGTCGCGGGCGGCGCCGGCGTGCTCGCGCTCATGGCCTTCACCTACGCCTGCGGCCTGCCGCTCGCGACGGCAAACCCCTCGCTGCGACCGGCCGCCATTGCCGTCGGGCTCTTCGGCTTCCTCGGCTTCCTTCGCGCCGGCTTGAAGATCCCCGCGCGCGCCTGGGGGCAGGCACTGATGGCGGTCCCCGGTGCCCCCATCGGCAGCTGGCTCGCGCTCTGGCTGCCGGACCTCGTGTTCCGCTTGTACCTCGTGGCCGTGCTCGGCCTGCTGCTCTGGCAGCAGCTGCGCACCCAGCCGATCGCCTCGAGCGCCGGGCCGCGCCCCTTCTGGGTCGGTGCCGTCGGCTGCCTGCTCGTGGGCGTGCACATGGGCTACGCCCAGATCGCCGTGGGCCTGCTGGCCACGCTCGTGCTGGCAGCCTCCTACGAACGCGACCTGGTGGCGGTGAACGCCGCCAAGAGCACGCTCGTGATCACCACCGCAGTTGCCTCCGTGGGCACCTTCGCGTTCACGGATGCCATCGCCTGGGGCCCGGCCATGGCATTGTTCGCGGGTTGCGCCATCGGCAGCTACGCGGCGAGCCACTGGTCGGTGCAGAAGGGCAGCAGTTCCGTGCGCCGCGTGGTGATCGTGCTCGCAGCACTCACGCTCGTCGACCAGTTGGTCAACGTCGCGCTGCTGCTGCTACGGGACTGAACTGCCCGCTGGTCAGAACGCGCCGACGGTGCCCACGAGCGCATTCGTCGCGGTGATCTGCGTGATGTTGAGGTTCGCATCCAGCAGCAATGACACCACCTGCTGTCGCAGCGGCAGGCCCACGAACGAGACCGAGGCAGGCACCGCAACCTGCATCTCGACGGCCCCGGCCTGCACGGCACGCAACTCGACCGCATCCGCGGAGGTGAGCAGCGTGCAGCCCGGCGACTGCGGCAGCGGTGCGGCAGACGGGAGGAGACCCGTGATGCCGGCCACGAGCGCATTGTTGGCGAGCCCAGTGGCGCGCGTGCGGTAGGTCGAACCCGTCCACGGCCGCGACACCGCGGCAAGGAGGTTGGCGCCGCCGGTACCGGGGCACGGCGTGCCCACGGTGGCCAAGGTGGCAGGGCAGGGCGTGGCGAGCCTCGCGAAACGGGCGGAGACCAGCCCACCTGCGGTGAGGAAGTCACCTCCAACCAACAGTTCTCCCGTGGGACGGAAGGCGAGGGCGAAGACGGCCGCATCCGCGCCACTGCCGAACGGGGACCATGCGGTCCCGTTCCAGCGGGCGAGGTTCCTCGCGGCAACGCCACCCGCGGTGGTGAAGTTGCCGCCTGCAACCACGTCCCCGTTCGGCAGCGCCGCGAGGGCGTCCACCGAGAACTGGCCGATGCCGGTGCCGAGACTCGACCACGCACTGCCGTCCCAGCGGGAAACCCGATTCGCAGCAGCACCGCCAGCCGTGGTGAAGCTGCCACCGGCAACCAGGTGGCCGTTCGGCAGCACCGCGAGGGCGTAGACGGTGCTGCCCATGCCGCTCCCGAGTGCGCTCCACGTGCTCCCGTCCCATCTGGCGATGCGGTTCACCAACACGCCGCCGGCATTGAGGAAGGAGCCGGAAGCGACCAGGTCCCCATTCGGCAGCACGGCAAGCGCGTGGACGATGCCGTCCATGCCGGTGCCGAGCGGAGACCACGTCGTGCCGTTCCAGACCGCGATGCGGTTCGCAGCAGCCCCGCCTGCCGTGGTGAACTCGCCACCCGCTACGAGGTTGCCGTTGGGCAGCACCGCGAGGGCGCGGACGGTCATGCCGAGACCGCTCCCGAGGGTCGACCAGGTGGTGCCGTTCCACCGTGCGATGTGGTTCACCGAGACGCCACCCGCCGAGAAGAAGAACCCTCCAGCCACCAGGTCACCGTTCGGGAACACCGCGAGGGCGTAGACGATGTTGCGTGTGCCGCTGCCCAACGTCGACCACGTGGAGCCGTTCCAGCGTGCCACGCGACTGGCCGAGACGCTGCCAGCAGCCTGGAACTCGCCTCCGGCCACCACGTCCCCGTTGGGGAACTGTGCAAAGCACCTCACGGTGTCCCCGAAGCCGGCTGCCAGTGCCGACCACGCGCTGCCGTTCCACAGTGCAAGCTGGCTGACGCCGGCGGCACCCGCCGTGGTGAACGACCCGCCGGCCACCAGGTCGCCGTTCGCGAGGAATGCCAACCCGTCGACACCGTTGTTCGTGCCGGTGCCGAGACTGGACCACGTGCTGCCGTTCCACCGGGCAACGTAGTTGGCGGTCACGCCGCCAGCGGAACTGAACCGGCCACCGACTGCCAGGTCGCCGGTCGGGCCCACGGACAAGTCG
>JBEGVB010000005.1:0-3231 GCA_041178545.1 Planctomycetota bacterium | reverse complement strand
AGTTCCTCCCCGCCCGGCTTCCTGCCCATGCCATGGGGGATTCGTGCTGGCCCGTGGTTCTTGCCGCCGGGCACGTCCCCGCACCCGGACCCTGTCCAACCAAGGGCACGGGTTCGGCTAGTCTTCTCGGCCGCCCAAGACCCACACCATGGCTCGCACCACGACACTTCCCCTTCTCGCCGCACTCGCCCTGACCCCGGCCCTCGCCGCGCAGGGTTTCTCCCTCGACAAGATCGGCGGCGGCATGCCCGGCAACACCTCGTTCCAGGTGCGCAACGGCATCGCCAACAACGTCTACCTGATCCTGTACGCGTTCACCGAGGTGTCGACCCCGGTGCCTGCGCTCGGCATCACGCTCGACATCCCGGACACCTATGCCGGTCCTGCGATGGACGTGCCCGGGTTCTTCGGCTACCTGAACGCGCAGGGCGCGGCCAACGCCTCGATCGCCATCCCGTACGACCCGTCGTTCGAGGGACTGGCGATGGCCTTCCAGGCGATCCAGGGCGACGGCACCACGTGGTCCACCTCCAACAAGGTGCGCGTGACCGTGCAGACGAACGCCACCTTTGCCGACACGCTGACGCAGCCCGCGGTGCCCATCCTGTCCGGCGGCGTGGTGACGCTGCCCAACGGCGAGTTCCTGTTCGCCGGCGGCTCGGGCCCGGTGGCCCAGCGTTACAAGTCGCGCACCGAGGAGTGGGAGCTTGCCGGCGCCACCTTCGGCGTGGGCATCCTCTCGCAGAGCACGGGTCTTGCCGATGGCAGGGTGCTGTTCACGGGCGGTCTCGACCTGACGACCGGCCAGCCTTCGACCGCTGCTGCGGTGTACGACCCGGTGGCCGGCACGACCACCAACCTCACCATGGCCCTGCCGCGCGCCGGCCACGGTGCGTCGCTGCTCAACAACGGCCGCGTGCTCATCTCCGGCGGCCTGACCAGCTTCGACCTGACCAACCCGCTGTCGATCTTCAACGGCCTCACCAACACCTGCGAGATCTACGACCCGGCCACCAACACCATCATCCCCGGACCGACCATGCTCGAGGCGCGTGCCCTGCACACCTCGACCACGCTCACCACCGGTGACGTGCTGATCGCAGGCGGCCTCTCCCTGCTGCCCATCGTCAACATCCCCACGGTGTCGGCCACGGCTTACCGCTACAGCCCGACCACCAACAGCTTCGGCATCCCGGCCCTGATGAACTCGGCCCGCTTCTTCCACAGCGCCGCGCCGCTCACCAACGGCCGCGTGCTGCTGGCAGGCGGGCTCACGCTCGACCTCAGCGTGTTCCTGCAGACCGGCCAGATCCAGGACATCATCATCGGCACCCGCAGCGACTGCCTCGTGTACCAGCCGAGCCTGTTCGGCTTCGGCACCTTCACGGCAGTGCCCGGGATGCAGGAAGGTCGCGCTGGCGCCGGCATCGCCCAGTTGCCCAACGGCGGCGCGCTCATCGCCGGTGGCTTCCGCCTGACGATCGACATCCCGACCCAGACCTTCCAGATCGGCACCACCGCCACGGCCGACGTGTTCCAGCAGGGGCCCAACCGGCTGTTTGCCACCGGCTCCATGTCGGCAGCGCGCTTCCTGCCGATCGGCGTGCGGCTGCCCGACAACACCGTGATGATGGTGGGCGGCGGGCCGTCCAACGCCGAGGTCTGGCAGTTCTGATGCGTCCGGGCCCGTGCGCCCGCGCCATGATGACTGCATGACGCAGGCGGACGGCGGGCCACAGGCTGCAGGAGCGACACCGCGGCGCCGCAGGCGCCGCGTGGCGTTTGTCCTCGGTGCGCTCGCTGTCGGTGGGTGCCTTGCACTCGTCTCGCTGGAGGCGCTCGCCCGCGCCCTGTGGGACCTGCCGCCGGCGATGGCGGAGTTCCAGCAGAAGGGTCTCTACGCGGAGACCGCGAGCGGCGGCACCGGGCTCGGGCCCGGCTACCGCGGCCGGCTGCGGTTGTCGGAGCAGGAACCGTGGACGACCGTATCCGTGAACGCGCTCGGCATGCGCGGACCCGATGTGGCAGCCAAGCGGGCTGGCGAGCAGCGGGTGCTCGTGGTCGGTGACTCGCTCGTGTTCGGCTACGGGGTCGAGGCCGAACAGGCCTTCCCCGCGCGGCTGGAACAACGGCTGCGCACCGGCGGCCGCGACGTGACCGTGGGCAACGGCGGCATCTCCGGCTTCAACAGCTTCGAGGCTGCGCAACGCATCGGTGACCTGCGTGCCGGCTTCGCACCGGATGCCGTGGTCTTCACCGTCTACCTCGGCAACGACGCGCTGGAGAACCGCAACCGCGACTTCGCCGTCGTGGGCGGGCTGCGCTTCAGCGGGCCGTGGGCAGTGCTCATGCGCGACTCGCTGCGGGCCCGGATGGCCACGCGCTCGCGCTTCCTGCTGTGGCTGGAGACGTGGCTCGTCACCAACGCGCCGCAGTCCTCGCTGCTCGCGGGCATGACGCTGTCCCCCGAGTTGCTCGCGTTGCGCGAGGGGTTTCCCGGCAGCCCGCCGGAGTGGTCGCAGTGCCATGCAGGATTGTTCCTCGACGCGGTGGACGAGCAGGCTGCCTGGCCGGCCACGGCACCAGCCGTGGTGCCGCGGGTGCTCGACGACCTCCGCGCCGCGCTGCAGCAGGCGGTTGGCCATGCACGAGGTGCGCCCGTCATCGTGCTGGTGCTGCCCACGTGGTGGCACTGCACTGACTCGGCGTGGGCCGCGCGGCTCGCCGAGCTGCAGTTCGACCCGGCGCAGTTCCGCCGCGGCCTCGCCCAGCAGCGCGTGGTGGCCGTGTGCACGGAGCTGGGCCTGCCGTGCCTCGATGCCACCCCGTGGCTGGAGGCGCCGGGAGACCCAATGGTGCAGTTCGTGTCCGACCGCGGCCACCTCTCGGTGGCGGGCCACGAACGCGTGGCCGAGGGCCTGTCTGCAGCAGTCCAAGGCGCGCTCAAGTGACGGTGGTGCGCCGTGGACGGCCGTGGCGTGCAGCGCCACGATGACGCCATGAGCGAGCAGTCCCTGGTGGTGCGGCCCGGACTCGATGCCTTCCGCGTGCGCAACGAGCGTGGCGAGCAGGTGCGCGTGCCCGACGGCTGGGTGCTGCTGCCGCCGGGTGACCCTGCGCTCACGCGCCGCGTGAAGGAGGCAGGGCCGAGCTGGACCGTGCAGGAGAAGCGCGGCAACAAGGTGTTCTCGCGCGGCGTGTACGCGCCTGCGGACCGCATCGAGCGCATCC
>JBEGVB010000004.1:0-8473 GCA_041178545.1 Planctomycetota bacterium | reverse complement strand
ACCGAGGGAACCATCTTCACGCGGTAGCCGAGGTTCAGCAGCTTGGTGGTGAGGTCGCGCTCGTTGCCGAAGATGAACAACTCGATGTCGTAGTACCCGGCACGGCGGATCGCGTCGTGGCGTGCCATCGAGCCACAGCCGCGAAAGGTGGCCGTGTAACGCGGAGTGTTCACGGCGGCGGAGTCGCGGTACCAGTCGGGCATGCCCGGCTCCAGCACCTTGGGCGAGAGGATCGCGGTGGTCTCGGGCTCGGTGGCGAACTCCGCCAGCATCCGCTCGACGAAGTCGGGCTGCAGCACCACGTCGTCGTCGAGGATGCCCACGTACTCGCCCTTGGCACTGGCAAACCCCACGTTGAATGTCTCGCACGCGCCGTAACGGTCGTGTGGCATGCACACGAGCTTCACCCACGGGAACTCCGCACGCACCATCTCGGGCGTGCCGTCGCGCGAGCAGTTGTCCACCACCACGACCTCGTCGGCCGGGACGGTCTGGGCGGCGATCGCCTTGAGGTTGTCGCGCAGGTCCTCGCGACGGTTCCACACCGAGACCACGAGGCTGACCGTGGGACGACTCATCGCACACGCTCCGTGAGCATCGCCTGCAGCGGCTCTGCGAGCGCCATGGCCCGGCCCAGCTCGTGCGGGAGCAGGTCGGCGTACAACTCGCCGTGGGTCACGCCCGGGACGTCGACGTTGACCATGGCCACGCGGTCGCGGTGGTCGCTCAGCGCGGCGAAGTCGATGTACGCGAGCTGGCTGGCATAGGCCCGCAGCGCGTGCTTCTTGCGCTCGTGCACGTCGGTGGTGTCGAACAGGGTCCCGCCCGTGGGCACGTTGTTCACGCCGAACAGCAGGCAGCGGCAGTCGGCAGGCAGGGCATCGGCTGCACGCACCGTTGCGAGTGCCATGGCCTGGTGGTCGCGGTGGGCCTCCGCGAACCAGAATCCGTAGAACGTGGCCGGGCGCACCTCGGCAAACAGCTCACGCAGCCGCTGCGCAAGCGTGTCGACACACTCGGGCAACTGTCCGTCAGGGAGGTCCCAGTGCCGCAGGTCGGTGATCCCCAGGCGCAAGAGGGCCTCACGGCCCTCGGCCCGGCGCACCGACCGGATGTCCTGCTGCATGCCGGACGGGTCGCCCTGCGCACCGTCGGTGGCGTGCACGACCGTGACGCGGTGGCCATGGATCCCGTGCCAAGCCAACAGCCCACCGGCCCCGATGACCTCGTCGTCTGGGTGTGCGGCCACTGCGAGCACGGGCGCGCGCAAGGCGTCCTTGGGCAGCAACGGGCTGAAGCGGTGGTTCATCGGCGCACCTCTGCGATCGCCGGACCATACAAGTCGAGGTACTCGAGCGCAGCATGTGCCATGGTCCGCTGCACGGGCGCGACCGCGGAACGAAGGGCACCGAGCCTGCCTTGGTCGCACACGAGGGACCGCACCACCTGCGGGAGCGCGTCCAGGGATGTGACCACGACGCCGCCCGTTCCCGCGCGCTCGGCAAGCGCACCCCGGTCACTCACCACCGTGGGCACACCGTGGGCAAGCGCCTCGTCCACCACCAGCCCGTAGGTCTCCTGGCACTTCGACGGGAACACCGCGAGGTGCAGGTTGTGCGCGGGGTGCGGCTCACCGGGTGCGTACCGGCCGTGGACCACGAGTGCCACGCCGAGTTCTGCCGCACGCCGGCGCACGGCAGCAGCGAACTCGGGCTCGAGGAAGGCGCCGTGCAGGTGGAGTTCGCATGGCAGGCCGGCGCAGGACTCGACGAGTTCCATCACGCCCTTGGCCGCGACCAGGTTGCCGAAGGTGCCGACCCGCAGGGGCTCCCCTGCCCGCGGCGGGACCGCACGTGTGTGGGCAGGGTGCACGACACCGTGGCGGACCACCTCTACGCGGCGGTCGGTGGGCGCGTGGAGACGGACCAGTTCGGCAGCCGTACGGCTGGGGGCCGTGAGCACCTGTGCTGCAGCGAGCTCGCCCTGCAGCAGGCGGTCGCGCTCCACCAGGGCGTCGACGACGACGCGGAGGTCCGGCTTGCGCAGGTCCACGTCGAGGCACGGAGCGCACTCGGCCCTGCCTGCTCCTGCCGGGCAGTGGTGCCCCGTGGGCGGCAGGCGGAAGTAACGCGGGCAGGTGACCCACAGGTCGTGCAGGCTCCACACCGTGGCGATGCCGAGCTCGCGGCACATCGGCAGGACGCCTGTCCCGAACCCTGCCAGGTGGTGTGCATGGACCAGGTCCGGCCGCAGGTGCTCGAATGCGTGGTGCAGCAGCTGGAGCAGCCGGGGCCGGTGCAGCCCCCCGGTCTCCCACTCGCCCTCGTGCCGCGGCACCCTGCGCACCTCGATCCCGTGGAAGTCCTCGAGCTCCACGTCGACCCCGGAGTGCAGGCGTTCACCCGTGGTGAGGACCGTGACCTCGTGCCCGAGCCGGTGCAGCTCGCGCGCGAGCGAGGCGGCCACCAGCTCCGTGCCACCCTGCATCTCGGGCGGGAAGTTGGCCGTGAGCAGGCATGCCCTCATGAGGCCCACAGCTCCCGCTGCGCCTCGCGCAGGAACCTGCGCTCCGCGGCGCGGGCAGCAGGGTCACGGTGCCGGAAACCGATGCGGACCCACTCCTCCCAGACACGGAGCCGGATCACGAACCGCATCCACGGTCCGGCGACCCAGCCGTGGTTCTTGCGGTAGTAGCTGATGCGGTTGCGGTGCCACACGACGAGGAACCGCGCGAAGCTGCGCGTGGAGGCGCCGCGGTGGTGCATCACCTTCGCGTCCACGAGGTAGCGGATCCTGCGGCCGCGTGCCCAGAGCTGCTTGCAGAGGTCGACGTCGTTGTAGAAGAGCGAGAGCTCCTCGTCGAAACCACCGAGGGCGAGGAACTCCTCGCGGCGCATCATGAAGCACGCGCCGGGCGGCTGTGCCACGTCCCGGCTGGTGGTGTGGTCGAAGCTGCGCATGAGGTAGCGGTCCTCGACCCACCTGCCGGGCGGGAACTTGCCGAAGATCGAGTCGAAGCAGAGTGCCGACATCAGGGTCGGGAACTCCTGGCAGGCGCGCTGCACGGTGCCGTCCGGGTCGACCAGCATGGGCGCCACCGCCCCGTGCCCGGGGTTGGCGCGCAGGAAGTCCACCATCGTGTCCAGTGCACCGGGGGCCACCTCCGTGTCGCTGTTGAGCAGGCAGAGGAACTCGCCGCTGGCTGCGTGCGCACCCTGGTTGTTCCCCGCTGCGTAGAGCCGGTTGTCCGGGTTGCGCACCAGACGGACCGCGGGGAACCGTTGTGCAACCGCGTCGGCGCTGCCGTCCGCACTGCCGTTGTCCACCACGACCACCTCGCGTGCGTGGCGCGGTGTCTCGCGGTACAGCGCCTCAAGGCACGCGAGCGTCAGTGCACGCGTGTTCCACGAGAGCACGACGACCGAGAGCACCGGGGCACTCACGACCCTGCACCCCTTCTGCAGCGGTACTGCCAGGTGCCCAGCAGCTCGAGCCCACCGCCACTGAGGTCGTAGGCGCGGTACCAGTAGGTCGTCGGCGCGAAGTTGCCGAACAGCTCGTCCGACGGGGTCCAGGTGTCGCCCTGCCCCCACAGTGCGCCACTGAGGTAGAAGCGCGCGTCGAGTCCCATCAGCAGCAGGAACCGGTCGCAACGGCGCGGCAACCGGATCACGGGCTTGTCGCCGGACGCACCGAGGTCGGTGTACGCACAGCCCGGCGGCGTGCCTCGCAGCATGCGCAGCAAGGGTGTGCGCATCAGCCAGTCGCAGAGGTCCAGTACGCACAGGCCTGCCCTGCCGTACCACTTCTCGAAGTAGAGGCGACGGCTGATGCCGTGTCGCCGCATCATGGTCTCGAAGTCGGTCTGGCCGCTGCGGTTGACGAAGTGGACGAGCTTCGCGTCGGGGACCTGCACGATGCCGCGCCCTGACCTGGCGATGCGCACCGAGAGGTCGGAGTCCTCGTAGTAGAGCGGGAACCGGTCGTCCATGCGGCCGATCGACTCGAAGTAGTCGCGCTCCACCATGAAGAGGCATCCGCTCATCATGGGCAGCACCAGCGGCTGCTCGGCAGCCCACACCCGGAGCCACTGACCCAGCAGCCGACGCGCGTACCAGTGCGCGAGGGGCCTCATGTACTCACCCGCCGTGCAGGCAACCACGTCCCACAGCGTGGGGAGCGTGTTCGGGGGCAGCCTGCCGAGGAACGAGGGGTCCCAGTAACCCTTCGGAACGGTGCAACCGGCCTTGGGGTTGCGCACCAGTTCGCGGTGGAGGGCGTCGACCAGCCCGGGCGTGTAGAGCAGGTCCGGGTTGCTCACCAGCACCCACCTGCCGCGGCTGCGGTCCAGGCAGTGGTTCACGCCGCGGCTGTAGCCGAGGTTCTCGGGGTGCATGTGGAGTGCACCGGATGCGGGGTCCTGTTGCTCGGCACGAACGGCAGCCAGCTCTGCCTCGAGGGCCTCGATGGCCTGCTGCGGACGCAGCGGCGAGTTGTTGTCCACGACGATGCACTCGTACGGCATCGGGGTGCCGTCGGGACGCGTGGGCGGGTTCTGGCGCAACGAGTGGATCGCAGCCGCGCACTCGGCCCAGGTGTTGTAGTTGACGAACAGGACGCTGAGTTCGGGCGCCATGCGTCCTCAGTTGGCGTCGACCCGCCAGCTGTGCTCCTGCAGGAAGAGGCCCAGGTCCTTGGTGCGGTTCTGCACCACGAGTTTCTGCGCGACCGGTCGTTCGTGGAAACGGTGCACGCCGCGCTCGTCGAGGAGCCAGACCGGGAGGTTGAACTCACCGCTCAGCAGCCGGAGCGCCGGCAGCTCGAGGGTCACCGTGCACTCCCGGTGGTCGAACGTGATGCCCTCCATCTGGGTGCTGTGGGCAAAGCAGAGGGTGCCCTCGCTGCGCATGAAACCGATCGCGAGGGCAAGCCGGACGCGGTCCTTGCCGTTGCGCACCCGGACGCGCACCGCAGCGCGCTCGCCGGGTGCAAACGTGTTGCGCAGCTCGCCACTGCGCGGGTCCACCAGTTCTGCGGAGAGGATCACCGGCAGGGTGCTGTCCGCCTCCGCTGCCTTGGGAGCCTGCTCGAACGGCGTCTGGTCGGGCCGGTCGCGCATCTGGCTCTCCCACGTGGCGTACTCGTTGGTGACGAGGACCGAGTCCGCCATCATCCGCATGCGTCCGTCGGCGATCCAGATCGCCTGCTCACAGATCTGCCGCACGTCGTAGAGCGAGTGCGAGCAGAAGAACATCGTCTTGCCGCGCTTCTTGTAGTCCCAGATGCGGTCGACGCACTTGCGTTGGAAGTTCAGGTCCCCCACCGCGAGGATCTCGTCGATGATGAGCACGTCGGGGTCTGTGGCCACAGCCACGCTGAACCCGAGGCGCGCCTGCATGCCGGAGCTGTAGGTGCGGATCGGTGCGTCGATGAACGCGCCCAGCTCGGAGAACTCGAGGATCTCGCCGAGCTTGCGCTGCGCCTCCTTGCGCGAGAACCCCATCATGGCCGCGTTCATGAAGATGTTCTCGCGGCCGGTGAAGTCGAGGTGGAAGCCGGCACCCAGCTCCAGCAGCGAGGCAACCGCACCGCGCACGCTGTAGCGCCCGCTGGTCGGGAAGGTCGTGCCGGTGAGGATCTTGAGCAGCGTCGACTTGCCGGCGCCGTTCTTGCCGATCAGGCCGACGCACTGCCCGGGTTCCACCGAGAACTCGATGTCGCGCAGCGCAGCCACCTCGCGGTGGAACTTCCGCTTCACGCCCGGCAGTCGCTCCAGCAGACGGTGGTACGGGTTGTCGTACACCCGGTACACCTTCGAGAGGCCCTGCACCTGGATCGCTGGTTCGTGCTTCATACCAGGTCCGCGAACTTGTGGCGGCGGCTCATGAAGGTCGCGCAGCCGAGGACGAAGAGGGCAACGGCCCAGCAGGCGAGCACGAGGAGGTGCTCACCCAGGTTGCCGTAGGCAACCAGCACCTTGCCGTCGGGACCCGGCGTCTCCACCGCGCCGAGCACCAGTCGGTGTGCCATGACCATGTGGTACGCGGGGTTGGCCTCGAACCACGCGGCAAGGTCGAACCCCAGTTCCTCGCTGCGGAACTTCTCGGTGACGAGGCTCGGGAACCAGAACACCGGGGTGATGAACATCCATGCCGTCGCCACGATCCCCCACAGGTGGCTCGTGTCGCGCGCGAACACGTGGAAGTTGGCCAGCAGCAGGCCGATGCCCAGCGTGAAGAGGCCCTGCAGTGCGAGCAGCACGGGCATGAGCAACAGGTTCCACCCCGGCTGCAGCACACCGAACCAGGTCCCTGCCGCGAGGCACACCGCGGCACCCACGAGGTAGACCACGAGCGCGATGGCGATCACGTGCACGGGCAGCAGTTCGCTCGGGAATGCCACCTTCTTGACGAGGTTCCCGTTGTCGACCACGGACGTGCAGGCGCGCGTCGTGCCCTCGATGAACGCCTGGAATGCAACCGTCCCCGAGAACAGGTAGATCGCGAAGTTCGGGTCCGGTGCCTGGCCGAGCTTCCAGTTGCCGAACAGCAGGCCGAACACGAGGTAGTAGATCGCGAACAGGAACATCGGGTGCACGAGCACCCAGAACATGCCCAGCGCAGACCCGCGGAACCGGCCCAGCAGCTCGCGACGGAAGAAGTTCTGCACCAGGTAGCGGTGGCTCCACAACGTGTGGAAGTAACCGGCTGCGGGCAGCAGGTTGCGCAGCACGCCCTTCTCGGCGGTGGATGCGTCGTAGTGACGCAGGGGCGGGGATGCTGCAGAAGTCGGTGACACCACGTCGTTCATCGGGTCGCCACCGGCGACGCACGAAGCCCAAGTCGGACCAAGCCTACTGCCATGGGTGCTGCACGCCTCCCCCTCGTTGGCATCGGCGCATGCGCCCCAAGGAACGCTACGGCCGGGGCGGATCGGGCTGCCTCACCTGACGCACCAGACGCTCGCGGAAGATCTGCTCCCGGTCCGCGTCCTGCCCGGTCGGGCTCCAGTCGTCCTCGGTGTGCCGGTCGGCGCGAGAGAGGTCCTTCACCTCCTGCTTCTCCACGCAGTACAGGACCATGAAGTAGCCCTTGCGGAGGTCCTTGTCGTCCTGGATCTCGGCGCGGAGACGGTAGCGGCCCGAGCGACCGAGCCGCAGGGTGACGTTGCGCCAGCGGGACTGCCAGATGCCGTAGCCTGCGTCGCTCTCCGTCGGGTCGAGCAGGAATCCATCCGTGCGTGCGACGTGGTCGATCGCGTCGTAGACCTCGCGGAACTTGGCGGGCCCGATCGTGACCTCCCGGAACTCGCGCTGCGTGCCGCACGATGCCAGTGCAAGGACGGGCGCCAGCAGGAAGGCAGGGAGGGCTCGGTGGCGTTTCATCGGCGCGGCAGTATATCGAGGCAGGTGGAGCGAACGCGCGCTGCATTCCTCTTCGACCTCGACGGCACGCTCGCCGACACGCTCGGCGACATTGCGGCGACGACCAACCACGTCCGCAGCTGCCACGGGCTCACCCCGCTCGCCCTCGAGGAGGTGCGCGCCATGGTGGGCGACGGTGCTCGGGTGCTGTTGCAGCGCGCGCTGTCCCACGGCAGCGACGCACCTCCGCCGGGAGCCATCGACCTCGACGAGGCAGTGCGCACCTACCGCACCCACCACCTCGTGCAGTGCACGGCCACCGCAGCCCTCTACCCGAACGTGCGGGAGCACCTGGAACGTCTCCACGGCGCGGGCCACCCGTTGGCGGTGGTGACCAACAAGCCCGAGGAGTACGCACGCATCGTGGTGGCACACCTCGGACTCGAAGATTTCTTCCGGGTGCTGGTGGGCGGCGACACCCTGCCGCACCGGAAGCCGCACCCACTGCCGGTTCGGCATGCGCTGGCGTCTCTGTGCGCGGAACCCAACTGGTCCACGATGGTGGGCGACAGCGAGAACGACCTGCGCGCGGGAAAGGCGGCTGGCACCCGTACCGTGGCCGTGCTGCACGGCTATGGGGCCGAGGCCACGCTGCGGGCCGAGGGCGCAGACGAGTACTGGCGGACGTTCGGCGTGAGTTGCTGACGGTTCGTTGACTGCGACGGAGCCGGATGGGACAAGTCCCCTCCGTGAACCTGGGACAGGTAGCGCGCATCCTCGCCGGATTCGCCCTCTTCTACTCGCTGCTGCAGGCGATCCCCCTCGCCGTGGCACTGAAGGAGACACCCGCTGAGGGCATCGACGCCGTGTCGGGGTTCCTGAGCAGCATGGTCCTCGGGCTCGCCTCGGGTCTGCTGCTCTGGCTCGCCGGCAGGAAGCCTGCGCACGGGTTCTTCCGCAAGGAGGGCATCGCGGTCGTCGGGCTCGCCTGGGCGCTCGCCATCGTGCTCGGCGCGCTGCCCTTCCAGTGGTCGCATGCCCTGCCCAACCCGGCCGACGCCGTGTTCGAGACCGTGAGCGGCCTCACCACCACCGGGGCCTCGGTGTTCA
>JBEGVB010000003.1:0-4175 GCA_041178545.1 Planctomycetota bacterium | reverse complement strand
CTTCGCCAGCTTGACGGTCACGTGCACGGGATGGTGGCGCGACACCTCGACGCGGGTGGTGTGGGGCAGCATCGCCACCTCGCCCTTGGGCTTGCGGCCAGCCCCCTTGCGCGCGCCGCCGGGCCCGGGTCGGAACGGCAGCAGCCAAGCCTCGGAAGCCGAACGAACTCCCAACCGCCTCTTGATGCCCGAAGTTCTCATCCCTGAATACGCAGAAATACGACACCAAACCAAACAAAGCAAGAACATCCTCGAGAATCCTGCGCGCCACCAGCGCGCCACATCACGACCGCAACGCCGCGTCACGACACCATCTCACCATCGCACACCACACCACATCACCACTCCCGCGCACCCCGCGCGTTCCCCGTTCCACCTCCCGCCGCGCCCTCCGCCTTGTCCACCGCTCCCGCTCCCCGGCTCTCTCTTCCAGCGTCTGTCTCCGCGCGCGCTCCTCGCCCACGCCGCCCACCTCCTCATCTCCCGCGCCACGTCCGCGCGCCCTCATCCCCTTCACAGTTTCTCCTCGCCGTCCCCGTCCCCGCTCCACCTCCCGCCGCGCCCTCCGCCTTGTCCACCGCTCCCGTTCCCCGGCCTCTCTTCCAGCCTCCGTCTCCGCGCGCGTTCCTCGCCCACGCTGCCAAACTCCTCATCTCCCGCGCCGTGTCCGCGCGCCCTCTTCCCCTTCACAGGTTCTCCTCTCCATCCCCGCTCCACCTCCCGCCGCGCCCTCCGCCTCAATCACCGCTCCCGTTCCCCGGCCCTCTCTCCCGCGCCCCGTCCCCGCGCCTCTCTTTCCATCCCCGGCTCAGCCCTTGGTGCGTTCCTCGAACGGGTGCGCGTAGGCCTGCGGCTCGGTGCCCGCCAGCAGCGTCGAGCGGCCGGCCTCGACGTCGTCGCCGACCTCGCCGAGGAGCTTGCGCATGCGGTCCATCTGCCAGAGGCCGGTGATGAGGCGGATGCCCTTCACCTTGGTGACGATCTGCTCACACTGGAGCGCGGCAACGGCCTGCTGGGTGCGGTCCTGCTGCGCCGCGTGGTGGCAGAGCACGACGATGGACACCAGGTGCTCGATGGCCTTGCCGAGCCGCTGCAACGGGACCTGCGCGCGCGTCAGCTCCAGCTGGAAGTGCATGTTGATGGCCAGCCAGGCCCAGCGGATCCAGCGCAGCCTGCGCTCGGCAAAGCGCGCGTGGCGGCGCAGCTCGCGCGGCAGTGCCTGGTAGCGCGGTACGAGGCCCGTGGGCACGAGCATGCCGGGGAGGCGCAGAACCTCGCCGATGCCGTTGGTGACGACCCAGCCCACGAGCTTCCAGAACGAGCCCTGCAGCGGCAGCTTGAGCGAGGCGGCGAGGCAGCGCCCCGGCGCCTTGGCGAAGGCCGCTGGGTCGATGCGCAGGATGCGCTGGTCGGGGGGCAGCGGCTTGCCGTCGGCACCCATGTTCATGGCCTGGATGACGCCCAGCAGGCCCGCCATGTACCTCGTGGTGAAGCCGTCGGTCACGTCCTTCACCATGCCCATGAGGATGAGGTCGTCCTCGCCCTCGACGACGCCGAACACGTGCATGTTGGCGCGTGCCTCGTTGACGCGGCTCGAGGCGTCGAAGGAACGGCCGCCCAGCACGCGTTCGCACGCGAGCAGGGACTCCATGGCGGTGGTGGCCGCTGCGGACTTGGTGAGGTCGCGCAACCCCGCGAGGTCGACACCGTCGGCGTCCTGCTGCAGCGAGATGTGGCTCAGTGCGCGCGACTGGAGCGCTCCGCCCAGCATCCTGCCCATGGCCATGCGCGGCAGTTCGTGCTTGAGCACCTTGCCGCCCACGCCCTCGCGCTTGCGCGCGTAGTGGGCCGCGTCGGCCGCGAACATGCGCTGGTAGCCCGCCGACATCGCGGCGAGCATGCAGCGGCCCATCCGCAGGCAGTAGAAGAGGACCTCGACGCCGTCGGCGAGGATCTGGCCCTCCTTCGCGACCGGGAAGTTGTCGAAGTGGAGGCGCGAGTTGAAGTTCTGGGTGAACGCGTCCGCGTCGGAACTGCGGCACCAGAACTGGTGGTCCAAGCCGTCGGCAGGACCGATGTCGCGGTCGGGCAGCCGCGTCACGAACAAACCGACCTGCTTCCCTTCCCTGCCGACGCGGGCCACGATGGCCACGAGCGCACCGTGGGTGGCGTTGGTGATCCAGAGCTTGTTGCGGTCGCCGGTGGCGTGGAGGCGGAACCCGCCGGTCACGGGGTCGGGCTCGACGTACGCACGCACCTTCTTGGCGTTGACGCCGATGCCCACCTCGGTGAGGCCGAAGGCCATCAGCTCGCCCTGGGCGATGAGCGGCAGCCACGTCTTCTTCTGGTTCTCGGTGCCGTAGGCGAGGAGCGAGCCCGCGCCGATGGTCAACTCGCCACTGATCTCGACGGCCAGCGCGCCGAGGCCGTTGGCAGCCATCTCCTCCTCGGTGAGCGCCAGTTCCACGTAGCGCCCGCCCAGGCCGCCGAACTCGGCCGGCACCGTGAAGCCGTAGGCGCCCTGCCCGGCCACGGCCTTGCGCAGTGCGTCCGACAGCTTGCCGTCGGCGGTGAAGGCCTCGCCGCGGCGCAGGGTGGAGATGGCCGCCTCCACGGCGGCGGCGCCGCGGTGCTGGGCCGCCTTGGCGCCCCGGGCACCGCTCTGCAGCTCGTCGGCCGTGGGGGCTGGGCCGTACACCAGCCGCTCGACGAGGCTCCGGCGCGTGGCACCGAGGCGGTCCATTGCCGCCTTGGCGGCGGCATCGAGGGCGCCCACGTCACGGGCGGAGTCGGCATCGCCTGCGGCGGCAAGGGCCTTTGCGGCAGTGGAGGTGGCGTCCTGGGCGGGGTGGCTCATGGGGCGGGACCGGCAGGATAGATACCGGCTCGGAACTTCGGCTCTGGTTTCTCCCCAGAGGCCGACTTAGTTTCGCCGCTCCAAACCCACAGCCCCAACTCGAATTCCCATGACCACCGTCACCACCGTTCAGGTCGGCCAGATCGTTCCCGACTTCAGCATGGACACCTACGAGCCCACCAAGAAGGACTTCGGCAAGTTCAGCCTCGCCGAAGCCAAGCAGAAGGGCCAGTGGACCGTGCTCGTGTTCTACCCCGCCGACTTCACCTTCGTCTGCGCCACCGAGTTCTCCGCCCTGGCCGAGCAGTACGCCGGCCTCAAGGCGATGGGCTGCGAGGTGCTGACGGTGAGCACCGACACCAAGTTCACCCACAAGGCCTGGCAGGAGCACGAGGGCGAGCTCGCCAACGTCACCTACCCGATGGCCGCTGACCCGACGGGCAACGTCGCGCGCATGTTCGGCGTGTACATGGCCGATGCCGGTGTGTCCCTGCGCGGCACCTTCATCATCAGCCCCGAGGGCAAGCTCGTGGGCAGCGAGGTCAACTTCCTCAACTTCGGCCGCAACATGGAGGAGCTGGCCCGCAAGGTCGGCGCCAACGTGCACCTCGCCAAGGCGCCTGCCGAGGCCTGCCCGGCCAAGTGGAAGAAGTCTGGCGACAAGACCCTGAAGCCGAACGCCGCCATGGTCGGCAAGGTCAGCCAGGCGATGAAGTGATCCGACCCCGCGGGCGAGAGCCCGTGGAGCCGTGATCCGTGGTCGAGCGACCTCGTGTCGCGTGAGCTCGTGACGCCGAGGCGGGCGGCAGGGTCCAGTGGGTCCTGTCGCCCGCCTGCACGAAGTGAGATGGCTGCCGCCCACCCGACCCTGTTGCCGCCGCTGCGCAGCGTGCTGTGCGTCCGTCGCGGCGCCATGGGCGACACCCTGTTGCTGCTGCCGCTGCTGCGCGCCTTGCGCGCGCGCCACCCTGAGGCAGTGCTCCGGTTTGCAGGCGTGTCCGAGCACGCGGCGTTGCTGCAGGCCCTCGGTGCCGTGGTTGCATTCATCTCCAGTGAGACGCTGGAGCTGTCGCGTCTCGGCGGTGACCCTGCTGCCCAGCACCCATGGCTCCACAGCGGCTGGGTGCTCGGCGACGCCGAGGAACTGTGCGCACTGCGCGGGTCAGGCAACCAGCGGGTCACGGTGTTCGACCCGCAGCCGCACTGGGGGGCAATGGCGATGGCGCTGCAGCACCTGCGCATGCTGGGCATCGACGACGACGACGCATGGCACCGTCCGTGGTTGCAGCCACCTGCACGAAGGGGCGCGTACGTGCTG
>JBEGVB010000002.1:0-37335 GCA_041178545.1 Planctomycetota bacterium | reverse complement strand
ACCAGTGCCCGCCTGCCCCGCAGTCCCGATGCCTTCATCGCGCGCTCCTTGCTGCCATCGCCCGTTGTCTCAGTCCGTCCAGGTCCGCAGGCTGGCTCCCCGGCGCCACCGGCTGCGGGTTGGGTGCGTCCACGGCCTGCCACTGCGCCTGCTCGGGTCCGCGCGTCCACCGCAGGACGAACTCCACCGGCAGGTCCAACGGGTACAGCCAGGGCGTCACCGGCTCCGCCAGCGTCACCTGCGTGCGCGCCGGCACCCGGGCGAAGTCCGCCAGCGAGCCCTCGGCCGTGAGCGGCACCGCGTCGAGCGTGCGCGTCCCGTAGTGGTCGAACGGCAGGGGGCCGGGTTGCGTGGCGCGCCCGTCCACCAGCACCAGCGTCTCCGCCGGGGCGGCCAGCTGGACCGAGGGGCCCTCGCAGGCCACGAGCAGGGTGAGCGCGGCCAGCACCGGTGCTGCGCACCGGCTACCGATGGGGGTCACCCTCGTCTGGATCCCAGACGCTGCGTTGCGCTGCCCGAACCGCCTCACGATGTCCCTCCCGGGGCCCCCGCCGAGGCGGGGCGCCGGTCCAATCGAACGAACCGCCGCACGAACGTTCCGTCTCCCCCCGCGTGCGCGGGGGGAAACTGGCGGAGAGGGGGGGATTCGAACCCCCGGTACCCTTGCGGGTACAGCACCTTAGCAAGGTGCCGCATTCGGCCACTCTGCCACCTCTCCGGGTGGAAGGCCGGGCAGTAGAGCGACGCCCGGCCGGAGGCGCAAGGACGGAGTTCGGCAGGCGTTGCAGCGGAACTGGAGGTGTCCGCAGCGTCGTCAGTAACCTCGATGCCGTGCTGCGCAGCAGCCGCTCAGCCGCCGGCCGGTGGTGCGACGCCGGTCAGTGCTGGTGGCGGTAGCCCAGCACCGTGGCGGACCACGATCCTGCAGGTGCTGCGGCCGCTCCCAGCAGGATGGTGCCGAAGATCCCTCGGGGAACCTGCAAGCCGAAACCGAGGTCCAAGAATGCTCCCTCGCCGAGGGCCAGCCGCCCCACCGTGGATTCACCCAAGCGGACCAGCACCGCCTCGGGCAGGACTCCGGCAAAGAGGACCTGCGTGACCACGAAGTCGCGCTCCAGGATTGGCAGCGTGACCCGGTCGGCTTCGGCGGGAGCTTCGAGGATCCGCGTCTCGATGGGCGTCTGGAGCATGGGGCGGCGGGCGCCGATGGGCCTCCCCATTCCCAGTCCCCCGCCCGTGATCATGTTCTTGAGGTTGGGCTCGACGGTCTCCCAGTCGGGGTGGGAGTGCAGTCCCGTCGCCAGGTAGCCGAGCACGGTCACGCTCCATGCCCTGCCGGGAGCGGCGTCGAGTTCGACGGTGACGGCCGTGGCCTGCGAGGCAAGGGCGAAGGGCAACCCGAGCCCCAGCGTGTGGCGCCCCTCCCTGCAGATGCCGAGAGTCCAGGTCGCCCGCAACTCGCCGTCGACGCGCAGCCTGGCCGTGCGGACCATCGCCGCCTGCGCCATGGTGCCCTCGAGGCCCGAGAGGATGATCTCCCGTGCCACGAAGGTGTCCCCGCGGCGTGCGCCACCCGTGCTCCCGAGGAGGGGCAGCAAGGTGACGGTGCTGGAGGTCGACAGCCCCTCGCCGTGGACCGTGACGGGCGGGGCCGCACAAAACTGCCCCCGTACCTGAAGTCCGCCCCCTGGCTCCACCGCGCGCGTCTCGTACCCATAGACCACGGCCGACCATGCTCCGGCTGGCGCCTCGTCGAGGACCACCTGCACGGAGTTCCCCTTCAAGGCGTACCCGACGGCAAGGTGCAGGCCGTGGGCCTCGGGACGGAGGGCGAACTTCATGACCGCACTGCCGCGGACCCAGATAGTCGCGTAGCCGAACGCCCGGTCGGGTTGTTCCGCCGGCAGGACGAGGTGGATGTCCGTGATGTGGAAGTTGGCCGGGAACCTGTTGGCCTCGAACAGGATCGCGGCCGACAGGGCCGGCGCCTCCGCAACGGCGGTGTGGGGCACTGCCTTGACGGTGTGTCCTGCGGATGCAGCCGTCCAGCCATTTGCAACGATCTGGCACCTCGCCTCCGCAACAGGGACCGAGAGCGCGAGGGTGAGTCCGAACAAGAATCCGGACAAGAGCGATGGGATTTGTTTCATGGCGTTTCTCTGGGCAGCACGCACGCTACCCGGCCCGGCGGGCCTTCGGAACCCGCGGCCCGGCAAACGCCACCCGAACGCCCCCGGTCAGTAGTCGACGTCCTGCTTCGACACGATCAGGACCACGTCCGACACGCCATCCACCTTGCCCAGGGCACCAGCCAGCTTCTCGGCGGTGGCGTCCTTGTTCAGCGTGATGTCGTAGGTGAGGCGCAGGGTGCGGCCGTCGCCGGAGGGCTCGATGTGCAGCAGGTTGGAGCGGCGCGCTGCCTCTTGGATGGGCGTCAGGTAGGCCGAGCTGTCCTTGCCCTGCTCGAAGGTGAAGCGCAGCACGAACTCGCTCTTGTAGAGGGCGCCGAAGTTGGTGGCGTAGAGCACGAACACGATGCCGCACAGGAAGGCGGTGCCGATGGCGGCGAGTTCGTACATGGCGGTGCCGCAGGCCATGCCCACCGCGAGGGCGGAGAAGACGAAGGCGGTGTCGCGCGTGTCCTTGACGACGGTGCGGAAGCGGATGATCGAGAGTGCGCCCACGAGCGCGAAGGCGCGCGCGAGGCTGTTCTCGATGGTCATCATCACGATGGCGACGATGACGGCGATGAGCAGGATCGTCTGGGTGAAGGACTGGGAGTAGGACAACCCCTTGTGGGTGTGCCGGTAGACCAGTGCGAGCACGAGGCCCAGCAGGGTGGCGAGGCCGATGTTGACCACGAAGTCGAACACGCCGAACACCTGCACGATGTCGGCAGGCGACTGGAGCGGGTTCTGGACCGGGAAGGCAGGGAGGGTGGCCATGGGATCGGGCTCTCGGGCTTCAGGTTGTTTCGGCAGCCAGGCCGAGGGCCTGAACCGCAGTGCAGACTTTCGAGATGGAGACGCGGCGCAGCTCGTACGCCTGCACGATCCGGTGGAACCATGCAGGCACGTGGTGGCGGAACTTGACCTCCATCACGGTGTGGCCGGGCACGAGGAGGCGACGGTTGGCTCCGGGCGGTGGCACGAGTCCGTCGGAGGCCCAGCCAGCGAGGCTGGAGTCGAAGGTGACGCGGAACTCGGGGTCGAAGCGGCTCACGTAGGGGCGGCGCAGGTAGTCGACGAGGACGACCGGCCGCAGCTCGCGACGGTGCAGCTGGAACAGGTACTGATCGCGTACGTCGCTGGGGGCCGCGAGCCCTGCGACGCGGTGGGCGAGGGCGCTGCCGCGCAGGCTGCGGTCGAGGGCCGCATCGACGGGGGTGCGGTGCTTGAAGACGAGGTTGTTGACGCGGCCCTTGAGCTCAAGGAACAGGGGCGTGACCGCACCCGCCTCGCCGCTGCCATAGGTGCGCAGGCGGAACTTGGAGCGCGTGTGGAGCCCGTCGACCTTGTCGTGGAACGTGGTCCAGTGGGGGTCGTCGAAGTAGAGGCTCCGCACCGGGTACTGGTTGTCCTGCTGCTGCGAGACCCAGGGGTCGAGTTCGACGAAGTGGCCGAGTTCGGCCTCGACCTGTTCGCGCAGCCGCTGGTCGAGCACGTACTTGAACTCGAAGCGCAGGAAGCTGAGTTGGGTGCGGCGCCGGTCACTTGCCATCGGCCACCCCCCTCACGTCGGTGCGGACCGCGCGCCATTGCGGTCCCGCCAGCGTGCGCAGCGCAGGCGAGAGGTCCATGGCAGGCGGCGCACTGCGTCGTGCGGTGGTGCCTGCATCGGTGTCGACGAGCACCAGGTTGCGCGTCGCGGGAGCGGATGCCGTGGCTGCGTCCACGCGGCAGTCGGTGAGGGTGATGGTGGAGCGGTTCTCGGCCGTGGGCACGCCGGTTGCTTCGACCAATGCACAGTTGGCCAGTGCAACGGTTGCACCGGGGAACTGCCGGCGCGAGCTGCCTGCGCGCACGGGCACCGCACAGCGCGCGAGTTCGCAGTTCGCTGCCTGCACCGTGGAGCCGTCGAGGGCCTCGATGCCGGTGGCGGTCTGCACGATGCGGGTGTCGAGCACCGCAGCCTCGCTTCCAGCGGTGACGGCAAGGGCCCGGCCCTGCACGCGCTCGAACGAGGTCGTGCGGACTGCGGCGCGGCCGGCGTCGAGGAACAGTGCGTCAGCGGCAAGGTCGCGGAAGGCGCAGTCCGCCAGGCGGATGCCGCTGCGCGTGGCGCGGATGCCGCTCGCACCCGGGCCCTCGATGGTCACGCCCTCGAACACGATGCCTGCATAGGCTGCATGGACAGCAGCGTCGACCACGGGGTTGTCGCGAAAGTGGCACTTGTGCAGCACGATGCCGTCCGTGTCGTGGAGCGCGAGGGCAGCCGGGCGCTCGCGGTGGGGGTCGAGGGTGCCGGCGCCGCCCGAGAAGGTGCAGTGCTCGAGGCGGGATCCGGCGGTGTCGCGACCCAGCAGGGCCACCGCGCCCCACGTGGTGCCTGCCACGAGTGGCTCGAACCGGATGGGCGCTGCCTCGGTGCCCTGGGCGAGCACGCGTGCGCGGCAGGTGAGCGAGGCGCCTGCTGCCATGCGCACGGTGGTGCCGGCTGCGATGCGTAGCGGCTGGCGCAGCACGGTGTCTGCAGCAAGGGTCACCTCGCCCGACCAGGTCAGTTCGGGTTCGGTCGCCGGCAGTGGCGGCAGGAACCAGCCCTCCACGGGCCGCGTGCTCACTGCTGCAGCGCGCTCCAGCGGGTGCCGCACGCTGGCGAGCATGGCATCGACGCCCACGACGTTGGGCAGCGCCGTGCCCGCGAACTCCAGCGCGACGGTGGTGGGGAGCACTTCCCTGCGGTTGTTGCGGAATCCGTAGCCCTCGCGGTCGAGCCGCCAGTCCCGGCCCAGCTCTGCCAGCAGCGGCAGCTCGAGGTGCATGCGGTTGCCCTGCACGCGCACGCACTCGCCCAGCTGCATCCGTTCTGCACCGTGGTGGCGCGTCACCACCAGCGTTGCGTGCGTGCCAGCAGGGAGTGGCGCGGCAAAGGTCAGTTCCAGTGCGTCGGTCGGTGTGCGGTTCGCGAGTTCGAGCTGCAGCCGCTGGGGCGCAGCGGGGTCCTGCTGCCAGCGGGCCCTCGGTCGGTCCTCCAGCGCGGTTGCCATCAGTTCGGCAGCCGCTGCGGCGGCGAAGGTGCGGAACTGCGCCACGGCGTGCACCACTTCCCCGTCGTCGAGCGGCCGCAGGTTGCGGTCGGCAGGCGTGGCGGCCAGCAGGGCCTTCGACTCTGCGTCGATCTCGCCGAGCAGCCAATCCACGCCGCCCGTGTCGCGGAACTCGCGCAGCACGCGATTGCGTGCCGCGAGGAAGCCCGCGTGCATGTGCAGCAGTTCGTGCAGGGCGCTGTAGACGGGGTCGATGTCGATCGTGCGGCCCTCGGGCGGGCGCATGGTCTCCGACCAGCCGACGAGGTCCCACGGCACCGGCTCGAAGCGCTGGCGCCAGCGGTCCCAGGCGAGGCGCCAGTTGTGCACCTGGTCGTCGTGGTGGCTCTGCGTGAGCTGTTCCAGCACGGAGAGGCGTGCAAACGCGTCCAGGTCGAGCAGTTCGCCGAGACGCTGCACGGACTCGGTCGTCGCAGGCGTGTTGACGAGTCGCACCAGCTCGGCCATGGGCCCGAAGCCCGCCGCATGCATGGTCTCGTCGCCTTCCGCGGGCTCCCAGAACCCTGCGCGCTCGAACAACCGGTTGGCGATGCCGCTCCAGGAGTCCAGCATGACCAACTCGCCCACGAGCAGTTGGCCGGGTGCGCGCCCGTTGGCCACGAGCGTGCCGGCGTCGAGCTGCTCCACCAACTCGTACACGCCGTGGAAGTTGCCGTTGAGGTGGACGTCGACGAGGCCGGTGAGCGGCACGGCGAGGCCCAGCCTGCGGGCAAGGCGCGCGCCCAGGACGTTGTTGATCTGCTCGGGGAACTTGGGTGCGACGAGGTTGAAGCTCTGCATCCCGAGGAAGGTCTCGCTGCGGCGCGTGCGCACACGCATCGACTTCTTGGGGTGGCCCCAGTGCAGCACGGTGTCGCCGCGCAGGCGGACGCGCACGTCCTGCAACTCGTCGCCGTTGCGCAGCCGTGCGTCCACGTACTCGAGGCCGGAGTAGGGGAGTCCCGACTCCAGTCTGGCGAGTGCCGACTCCTCGACGAACAGCTCGATGCTGCCCCTGCGATCGTCGGGCGTCGGGCCGCGCAGGCTCGCCAGCTGCCAGTCGAGGCGCGCACCGCGCAGCATGTGGTCGAGCTGCTCGGAGCCGCAGTCGTGGAGCGTCATCGCGTAGGGCCTGATGTCGACGCGCAGGCCGAAGTCCTCGTACTGCCGCCAGGTGGCATGGGCCCAGTGGGCGAACACCGCCACCATGCAGAACGAGGGCAGCCAGACCCAGCGCCAGGCGAAACCGAGTGCGCGTTTCACCGGCAGCGCTCCTGCAAGCGCACGAGGCGCTCGCGTCGTGCGGGGTCGAGGGCGGGTGTTGCAGCGAGTGCGCGACCGAGGTCGCCCTGCAGTGCCGCACGCAGCCAGTCGGGGAGGGCGTGGGCGCGCGTTGCGCGCACCGTGAAGCGCGTGCGCCCCGCAGGCAGCGGGCCCGGGAGTGCCACGCGCACCGTCGTTGCTTGCGCCAGCTGTGCTGCGTCGGGGCCAAGCGTTTCCGCCCGGTCCTGCACCTGGACCTGCAACGACTGCAGCGTCGTGCCTGCAGGTGGAGTGAACGCGAGTTCGGCAAGCGGCGCACCGTGCTCCACCGTGACGCTGGCAGCGAGCCCCGTGGGCCCGTCGGCGACCGGGAGCATCCAACACTGTTCCTCGGGGTGCGCGCCCCACCGCACGTCCCACTGGGCCGGCGCAGGGTCATCGGCAGCCGCCTCCAGCACTGCGAGCGCCTCGCCGGGTTCCCCTGCGGACAACAGCAGTACGGCGAGCAAATGGGCCGTGGGACCGTGCCCTGGGAAGCGTTGCACCACGGGCCGGAGCAGCCGGATGGCCTCGGTGCGGCCCGCGTCGTCGTGGGCCGACAACCGGCAGTGCAGCACGAGTGCACCGAGGTCGCGGTCGTCCAGTTCGTGCAGCCTGCGCGCGTGCCAGCGTGCCGAGTCGAGGCTCCCGAGCCCCTCGGCAAGCGCGGCTGCGTGCTGCGAGACCATGCGCACCAGCACGGCGCCGCGGTCGAGTTCGCGCACGAAGCCGAGGTCGCGTCCGAGTGCGTCGAGACGAGCCAGGGCTGCAGCAGGGTCGGAGGGCTGGAGCGCCAGTGCCTCGTTCCAGCGGTTCAACCACGGTTCCTCGTACGCGCGGCGGATCTCGGCATCGAGTGCGTGCACGAGGTCCGGTTGCGTGCGCCAGGCCACGAAGCCAGCCGTGCACGCGAGCCCCGCAGCCAGCGAGAGGGCGCGCAGGGCATGGCCGGTCCAGCCGATCCGCACGGGGGTCATGGGACCGACATCATCGGCCGTCGGGGCCCGCTGCCTTGCGGTGCCATGGGCGAATCCGCGTCGACACGCAGGCGGTCAGTCCGGTTGGGGCGGACGCAGGCGGAAGACGAAGGGCACCTCGATCGAACCGGGGCCGTTCTCGAACCGCCACTTGCGGGCGGCGCGAAGCGCTGCGGCGTCGAGCAACCCGTTGCCGCTGCTGGTGACGACGCGCACCCCGGTCACGGTGCCGTCCACGTCCACCTGCAGGGCCAGCAGCGTGGTCCCCTCGATGCCATTGCGTCTTGCGGCGGCAGGGTACTCGGGCTGCGGGTTGAGGCCGGCCAGCGGCGCCAGCACGAGTGCGGAGTCCGGTGCGGCCACCGCCGCGGACTCGGTCGGCGGCTCTGCCTCGGTGGCGGGCAGTGCGGGGTTGGGCGTGGGTTCCACGCGCACCTTCTGCAGCAGGTCGACCTGGCGCCACCCGCCGGCCTTGGGTGGTTGCACGACGGCGTCGGCGAGCGGGGTCTGCGGCGCGGGCGGGTTCATCCGTGCGAGCACCGACTCGAACCGTTCGGGGGTTTCCTGCACCTCGCGGGTGGGAACCGGGGGCTCGTTCACCTCGGCGGCAAAGGCTGCGGGGGGCGGGGGCGTCGGTGCCGCGACGGCTGCCGTGGACGCGTCCGACTCCTCGAACCGCAGGTGGATTGCCCGGGATGTCTGGGGGCCGGTTGGCGCGTGCAGCAGCCCGATTGCACCGAGCATGGCACCGGTGTGGAGCGCGAGCGAGAGCGCCAGCCAGGGGACCGCCACCGTCCAACCCGCGACCTTCGGGGCCGCTGCGGCAGGCAGGGTCCGGAGCGCGGGCCGCGGGGGCGCTGCGAGCACGGCGGTCGGCAGGGCTTCGGTGGCAGTCATGGAGGGTGGCGAGGGCGCGCAGCATACGCAAACGGGGTTGTCGCGCACCGGGTTCGACGGGCCGCAGCAGCAAGCCCCAGCGGTTCCCGCCACCGGGGGCGGGCGGCCATGGCGCAAGTGGCCTGCTCCCGCAGGCTTGCCGGCCTCGCAGGCCCGGTTGATAGCATCGGGGCATGAGGACAGCCCTGCTCGCCTGTCTCCTGTTTGCCACGAGTGCACTTGGTCAGGCACCCGGGGCCCCGCCCGTGCGGGCGGAGGTGTCCCACGCGATGGAACTCCTGTGCGTGGCAGCGCGGTTCGCTGGTTTCGAGGAGTACCAGCCGCGCAAGCCCGAGTCCGGGTACAGCAAGGCGATCGCGGCGCACTTCGAGGCGCTTGAGGGCCACGCACTCGTCGAGCGGCTCGAGGTCCTGCGCCGTGAGAAGGGGATCGCCTACGACGCGGTGGCGCAGCTTGCTGTGCACCTGGGTCCACTGCCGACCCTCGAGGAGCGCTGCGCGCTGGAACCGCGCCCTGCCATGCTCGACGAGCGCTGGGACGGCTCGGACCCGCGCGGCGTGGCCAAGCTGCTGCGCGACTTCGCCAAGGAGGGCAACGCGGCTGCGTTCTTCGAGCAGTGGGCCGACCACCACCGCAAGGCCGAGGCGCGCCTCGCCGCGCAACTGTCACGGTCCAAGGCTCTCCCCTGGTTCGACACGTTCTTCGGCGCCCGCGCTGGAGCGACCTGCACGGCGCAGGTGGGATTGCTGTGCGGGGGCCACAACTACGGCGTGAGCATCCAGTACCCGGACGGCAGGCCTGACGAGCTCCGGCCCGTGTTCGGCTGCTGGCGGTTCGACGAGGAGGGCCTGCCCGTGTTCGGCGACGAGATGCTGTCGCTGTTCGTGCACGAGCTCTGCCACGCCTACACGAACCCGGTGGTCGACCGGCACCTCGCACGGCTGGAGGACGCGGGCCGCAGGCTCTTCGCCGCCAAGGCCGAGGTCATGCGGCGCCAGGCGTACGGCAACGGCCGCACGGTGCTGTGCGAGACCTTCGTGCGTGCGTGCGTGATCCGGTGCATGTACGACACGGAGGGTGAGGAAGCCGGCAGGCTTCAGGAGCGCATCGAGCAGCAGAAGCACTTCCCTTGGGCGGCCGGGCTCGCGGAGTTGCTGAAGGAGTACCAGGCCGACCGGAAGACCTACGCAGACTTCGACGCGTTCGTCCCGCGCATCGCCGAGGCCCTGGACGAGGTTGCCGTCGCGTTGGCGAGCGCACCGCCTGCGCCCACGGTGGTGCGGGTCGTCCCTGCACCGGGCAGCGTCGACGTCGACCCTGCCACGACGGTCGTCACGGTGGAGTTCGACCGGCCGATGAAGGACCAGAGCTGGTCGGTGGTGGGGTCCAAGGCGGACCTGCCCAGCATCACGGGCAAGCCTTCCTACGACCGCGCGCGCAAGGTGTTGACGCTTCCCGTCGCGCTCGAGCCCGGGCGCAGCTACCGGTTCGGCCTCAACGACGGGCAACGCAACGGGTTCCAGAGCGAGCAAGGCGTGCCGCTCGCACCCGTGCTGGTGGAGTTCCGCACCAGGGCGAGGTGAGTGGCGGTGGGGGGGAGATTCGAACTCCCGGTCGGGCAAGCCCGACAACGGTTTTCAAGACCGTCGCATTCAGCCGCTCTGCCACCCCACCGCAGTCCGTGACGGCTTCACCGTCACTGGGTCGAGACTGCGTCGAACACCTCGCGTTGCACGAAGATCCGGCACTTGGTCTGCACGGCCAAGGCTATCGCATCGGACGGTCGGCAGTCCACGAGGACCTCGGGGCCGTTGCCACTGGCCGGTGCGAGCACGAGGTTGGCGTAGAACGTCCCGTCGCGCAGCTCACTCACCAGCACGCGCACGAGCGAGTGGGACAGGGAGCGGATCACGCGGCCCACGAGGTCATGGGTGAGCGGGCGCGGCACCTGGACCCCCTGCAGCTTGCGGTTGATCTCCTCGACCTCGTTGAAGCCGATCACGATGGGGAAGCTTCGCGTGCCGCCCTTCTCCTTGAGGTGCAGGTACTGCTGGTCACCCTTCTGCTGGATGACGACGCGCGAGAGTTCGACTTCGACGAGATCCATGGGCATCGGTTGCGGGGGCTTGCGCCACGTTATAACCACGGCCCGTGCCGATGCAGAGAGATCACGAAGTGCCGAACCCGAGGCTCGCCGAACTGGTCCGCAGCGGCAGGGTGGAGTCGTGGCACCGGGGCTCGCTCGCCGTGTGGCAGGATGACCGTCTCGTGCTCGGGACGGGATCGGTCCACGACCCCGTCTACTGCCGCTCGGCGGTCAAGCCACTGCAGGCCCTGCCGCTCTTCGAGCGCGGGCTGGTGGACCGTTTTGGCTGGGGGCATGCAGAGATCGCCGTGCTGGTGGCGAGCCACGACGGCACGGCTGCGCACGTGGCCGCGGTCCGCTCGCTGCTGCAGAAGGCGGGCATGGACGAGCAGCGGCTCGGCTGCGGCGCGCACCCGCCCTTCGACAGCGCGACCCGCAACGAACTGGTCCGCGCCGGTGTGCGACCGTTGCGCGTGCACAGCAACTGCTCGGGCAAGCACACTGGCTTCCTGTGCCTCGCCCGCGAGTGCGGGGACGACCTGGCGCACTACCTCGACCCGCACAACCGCAGCCAGTCCGAGGTGCAGGCCGCGGTGGCAGCCATGGCCGGGGTTCCCGGTCCGGTGCCCGTGGGGGTCGACGGCTGCGGCGCGCCGACCTTCTGGCTGCCGTTGGCCGCACTGGCGCGGGCGTTTGCGCGGCTGGCGAACCCGTTCGACCAGCCACCCGTTCGTCGGGCAGCATGCGCGAGGATCCTCGATGCCGTCGCTGCCGAACCCGTGCTGGTCGCCGGCGAGAAGCGCTTCTGTACCGCGCTGCTGCGCAACCAGCCGTGCACCATGTTCGCCAAGAACGGCGCCGAGGGCGTCTACGCGCTGGCACTGGGGCCGGACCCGGAGCGCTCCCGGTTCCCGGGGGCGTTGGGCATCGCCGTGAAGGTCGACGACGGGGCCGAACGCGGCTACCAGCCCGTGCTCGCGGACCTGCTGCAGCACCTCTACCCGCACCGCACGGACCTGCACGCGGCACTGGCGCCCTGGCGCGTGCAGCTGCAGCGCAACACGCGCGACGAGCTGGTGGGCGAGGTGCGCTGCGCCCCGGGACTCGACTGGGCGAGGTTGCTCGCATGAGCCTGCGCAAGGTGACGAAGGTGCCGCGGTTGCCAGGGCGCAGGCGGGACAGCCACAAGGGTACCTACGGCACCGTGTTGGTGGTTGCGGGCAGCCAGGACATGCCGGGGGCTGCGATCCTCTGTGCGCGAGGCGCATTGCGTGGCGGGGCGGGGCTCGTGTGCATGGCACTGCCGCGCGCGCTGCAGGTGTCACTCGCCTCCGCGGTGCCGAGCGCGACGACCGTGGCGCGGGACCGGGCGCCTGCGCTTGCTGCCGCGGTGGACTCGGCAACGTCCCTCGTGGTCGGGCCGGGACTCGGTGCCACGGCTGCGACCGCGCGCACCGTGCGCACGTTGCTCCAGGCGGAGCGTCCCATGGTGCTCGATGCCGACGCGCTCAACGTACTGGCACCGTTGCGCGCACCGCTGCCGCATGCGGCACTTCGGGTGCTCACGCCGCACCCCGGGGAGATGGCAAGGTTGCTCGGCACCTCCACGGCACGCGTGCAGGCGGACCGGGTGGCTGCTGCGCTGCAACTGCAGCGCGTGGGCGGCGCCGTGGTCGTGCTCAAGGGTGCAGGCACGGTCGTCACCGACGGCACACGGTGCTTCGTGAACCGCAGCGGCAACCCGGGCATGGCCACCGGCGGCAGCGGCGACGTGCTCAGCGGCCTGCTGGGTGCACTGCTGGCGCAGGGCGTGATGCCGTTCGAGGCAGCCTGCCTCGCCGTGCACGTGCACGGACGCGCCGGCGACCGCGTGGCGCGGAGGCTCTCCGAGGCCGGGCTGTGCGCCGAGGACCTGCCCGAGGCCGTTGCCGTCGAACTGGGGCGGGCATGAGGCACCGCGCTGCCTTGCTGGCCTGCGCGCTGGTCGTCGCGGGAACGGTGGCTGCGCAGGGCGCAGCGGATGCGCGCACTGCGTTGCAGGACCCTGCACTGCGTGCGGACGAACGCCTCGATGCCCTGCACCGCCTGCACGACCGCGGTGAGCTGGACGCCGCCCTGCTCGCCGCATTCCTCGGCACGATGCGTGCCCCCGAGGCCGGCGCCGGCACGGATGCCGATGCCGTGAGGCTGCTCCTCGGTGTGGTCCGTTACCTGCGCCACGAGCGCGAGTCGGTCTCCGACGAGCTTGCGCTCGCCATCCGCGCCCGGCCGTTCCTGCTGGATGCACTGCTCGCAGAACTCGCCGACGCGCCGCGGCCGGCCTTCGTCCCGCTCCTAACCTACGTGGCACGCGACGAACTCCTGCCGGTGGGCCAGCGCCTGCTCGCCGCGGCGGCCCTCGGGCCACTCGACCGAGCAGCAGGTGAACTCGCGCTCAGCGTGCTCGCCGACGAGGTGGCGGACGCGACGCAGGACGGGATGGCTGCACGCCATGTGCTGCAGTTCCTCCCGGAGGCGGTGGCAGACGGACTCGTCGGCAAGCTGCACGAGTCACTGCAGGGTGGCCTGCCGTTCGAGCGTTTCCAGCCGTTCGTGCAGCAGCTCTCGCGCCTCGGTGAACTGCAGCTGCTGGGCATCGCCCTGCAGTTGCCTGCCGCCACCCGCTTTGCCATCGCGACGCACCTTGCTGCCGCGGGCTCCGATGCGCTCCACGAGCGCTCGCTGGCCATGCTCGACGGCGACGAGTCGCTCGAACCCTGCTGGTTGCTCATGCTCAAGGGCGAGGTCACCACGGACCACCGGGTGCGTCGCCTCGAGGCACTGATGGCGGACGAGGTGGCGGAACCCAAGGCCCGGCTCATCGCGTTCCAGCTGCTGTGCGAGCGCGGCAACCATTCCGACGCGGTGGTGGAGCGCGCGCGGAGCCTCGGTCCAGCAGGGATCCGGATGCTGCTGGGCGCGCCTGCCGCATCGGTTGCCGAGTCCACGTGGCTCCTTGCCCTCGGTTCCGACGAGACGCTCGTGCAGCACGCACTGTTGCTCCTCCGCAACCGCACGCTCACTCCTGCACTCGAGGCCCGCGTGCTGGCACTGTTGCCGCTTGCCTCGCCCCAGGTGCTCGATGCCGCAGCAGGGGCGCTGCTCGCGCGGGGCAGCCCGGCGGCGATGGACAAGGCATGGCTGCAGCTGGTGCAGGAGAACCGGCCGCTCGTCGAGGCCGTCGAGTGGACCCTGCTGCGCGAGGACCGCGCAGGCCTGCCCTGGCTGGCCCAACGGCTCGAGGGCCTGCAGGACCCGCGCGCTGCCACCCGCATCCGCATCGAGCTTGCGGCAGCCGGGGACCGCGATGCCTACGCGGCGCTGGCAGCGAGCGTCGGCACGATGCCGTTCCACCTGCTGCGCTCGTGCGCGAAGCGGATCGTGCCGCCGACCCGGGCCGACGCCGAGGCCCTCGTCGGTGCCGCGCGGGACCTCGATGACCCGGAGCGTCAGGCCGTCGCCGTCGCGTGGGCAGCGAGCCACCCGGACGACGCACTGCAGCGCATCCTCGCAACGCAGTTGCTCGCACTCGGCGAGGACACGGAACAGCCGCTGGACGAGTTCGTCCCTGTGCTGCTCCAGGGTGCCGGTCGCGACATCCTCGTTGCCGCCCACGACCAGGCGCTTGCGCGCGGGGAACCGGGCCTGCTGGCAACGGCCGTGGGTCTCGCGTTGCCTGCCGTGCTGCCGGACCCTCCCGGCACGGCGGATGCACTGCGCCTCGCGCGCCTTGCCCTCGAGCACGAGTTGCCCGCCAACGAACGGGCCCACCCGTCCGACTTCCAGCGCGTGGCGGCGGCTGCGGAGCGGCTGCGCAGGATGGAGGTGGCTGCTGCCGGCGCATCGTGCGCGGACGTCGCCGCGGCACTGCTGGGCACAGCCCAGGCGGACCCGCGCCGGTTGCCGAGTCCCGCGCAGGTGCTGGCGCTCTGGAGCCAACTCGCACCAGCCCCCGAGGTGCGCGATGCCGTGGCCCTCGCCACGGCCGAGCTCGTGTCCCGTGCCCCCGAGGTCGACAACCCCTCGGATGCCGATGCGCGTGCGCGCGCGCTGGCGCCGCTCCTGTGCGCCCGCGCGGCACTGCAGGCCGGTCGCCACGCTGACGCCGAGTCCGCGGGCCGCGAGGCCGCGCGCGTGCTGTTGCGCCGCCTCGACGGACTCGAACTGCTCCGTCGGATCGGCCAGGACCGTGCCGTCGCCGATGGAGCGGACCCGGTTGCGGCCCTTGCCGCCCTGCCGCACCTCGCACGCGCACTGTCCCACGCAGCAGCCGGCGACCGCGAGGCCTCTCGCGCTGCAGCCACCCTCGCGCTCGAATTCGCCGGCCGCGACCTCCGCACCCGCGAGCAGGTCGTCCGGCTCCGCCAAGGACCCTGACATGGCAGTCTCCACCAAGTCCCTCTTCCTGCTCCTCACGCTCGCGGCCTGTGCCGTCTCGCAGGAGCCTGCGCCGTCCAAGCCGCAGCCGCAGGCCCCAACACAACAGGCCACCGGGGGGCAGGAGGCGGCCCTGAAGGCAGTGGAGGAGATGCTCGCCAAGTTCCGCGACCAGGGCATCGTGGTCGACACCAAGGCGCGCACCGTGAGCATCCCCGCGGTGATGAACGACCCGCCCGACCCGGTCGAGTACCTGCTCATCCACCAGCGTGGCAAGAAGCACGAAGCCGTGTTCGTGACCAAGGTCCGGCCCTCGGTGCTCAACGGCGCACTGCTGCTGCTCGGGCTCAAGCAAGGAACCAACGTCGCGTTCAAGGAGAAGGTGCCGCCGCCGAGCATGGAGGAGATCGAGAAGGGTGCCGACCCCTTCGAGGTGACGCCGCCCCAGGGCGACGCGCTCTGGATGACCGTCTCCTGGCGGACCGAGGACGGGAAGGTCCGCGAGCACGCCATCGAGGAACTCGTGGCCGACCTGAGTGGCCAGCACCCGGTGCGCGGCGCGTCCTGGGTCTACCTCGGCGGACGGATGGCCGCCATCTACCGCAACGAGCCGCCGGTGTACGTGGCGGACTTCGAGGGCAACCTGGTCAGCATCCCGTACATGTCCCCGGACAACCACCTCGCGTCGATGGTCCACGAGCGCTGCCGGGACGACCAGAACTGGTACCTGACCGAGGCCTGCCCGCCGGCCGGCACCGAGGTCAACTTCACCTTCCACCGCGACAAGCCCAAGTTGGTCGCGGACCGTGAGGAGCGGCTGCGCAAGGCAGCTGAGGCGGAGGCCGCCGGTGCGCGCACGCCGCCGAACCCGGGCGGTCCGGGACGCTGAGCCCCGAGTCCCGCTTTCGCGCGACCGCATTCGCTGGACCGACGGCGCGTCCCGGAACGAGGGTTGCCGGCCGGAGGTGCCCGTCCCTTGCCAAGGTGCGGTCCGGGTGGTCGCAGCTTCGTGACAAGCACTGGCACTGCTTCGCGGCGGTCGCCTGCTAGCATCCTGCAGCCCACTCGTTCCACCTATCTCCCGGGCGCTCGGGCAAGTGCCGGGAAGGAGCCCCCATGCAACGGTTCGCACCGATCCTCGCGGTCCTCTCGCTCGCCAGCTTTGCCGCGGCGCAGCAACTCCCCTGCTTCGAGACCAACCTCGGCACCAACCTCACGCTCGGTGACGACACCTACTCGCCCGCGCAGCCGCTGGGCTTCTCGTTCACCTACAACAACGTTGCGTACACCGACATCGTCATCTGCTCCAACGGCTACATCTGGTTCGGCAACGCAGCGCCCACCGGCATCACGCCGGACTACACGCCCGCCGAGTCCAAGCTGCTGACCGAGGGTGGTGCGCGCTTCTGCCCGCTGTGGTGCGACTTCAACCCGTCCGACCCCGCGAGCGGCAACGTGCACTTCAACAGCTTCCCCGCGGGTGGCGGCCTGCCGGCCCGTGCGGTGGTCACGTGGAGCAACGTGTTCGAGTACGGCCGCACGACGCCGCTGACCTTCCAGGTCACGTTCACGGACGCAGGCACGATCCTGCTGCAGTACGACGCCAACACGGCCGTCGTCGCCGGCGGTTTCGGCACTGCGCCCAGCCTGGTCGGTTGCAGCCCCGGCAACGGCGCTGCCGCCAACCCGCGCAACTTCTCCGTCCTGCCGATCGTGACCGCAGGCAATGCCACGGTGCACCAGTCGATCGCACGCGGCGCATTCCCGCTCGCCGGCAGGTCGATGGAGTTCCTGCCCGACGGCACCGGTGGCTACATCATCGCCGCCCGTTCGCAGTGCGGTCAGGGCTCGTTCACGCCCTACGGCGTCGGCTGCCCCAAGAACATGACGGCCTACGAGCACTGGGCAACGGCAGGCACCTTCGACCTGAGCAACCAGTCGTTCCAGTTCATCTCCGACGGCCTCGGCGGCTACACCGTGATCCCGGGCCCGGGCCTCGACACGGGCTACGCGACGCCCATCACCCTCGGTGACGACCAGACCTCGGTCCAGCCGATCCCGTTCAGCTTCCCCTTCGCCGGCGCTGCGCGGACCAGCATCGGTGTCTGCTCCAACGGCATCCTGTGGATGGGACCGACCACGACGGTCTACGCCTACCCGGTGGCCACGGCCGTGACGACGGAAGCTGCCCCGTGGATCGCCGGCATGTGGTGCGACCTCGACCCGGCCTCCGGCGGCCAGACCTTCTGGGACGTCAACTCGAGCCGCGCGATGATCACCTGGGTCAACGTGCCGCACTGGAACCAGCTGGGCGTGGTCAGCACCCTGCAGATCAAGCTGCTCTCGAACGGTGACTTCATCCTCAGCTACGGCGCGTGCAACAACGGCTCCGAGGCCGCCGCGGGCCTCAGCGAGGCGCAGAACTGCGCCAACCCGGGCCCGATCGACTGGCTCACCGCCGTGCCCTACTCGGTGGGTCGCATCGGCCAGGTCCCGCTCACCCTCGCAGCGCAGACCGGCAGTCGCCCGGCCATCGGCTCGACGTTCAACCTCGTGACGTCCAACATCCCGAACGGCACCAGCTTCGGCATCCAGATCCTCGGCTTCACGCGCCTGAGCGTGAATGCCGCGCCGCTCGGTCTGTCGGGTTGCACTCAGTACGTCAGCACTGACGGCCTGTTCGGGTTCTTGGTGAACGGCAACACGGCCACGTTCACGATCCCGATCCCCAACAACCCTGGCCTGCAGGGCGTGACCGTGCTGTCCCAGTCGGCCACGTTCAGCGCGGGCTTCAACCCGATCGGCGTGATCCTGTCGAACGGCGGCGAGATCCGGATCGGCCTCTGACCCGGAACCGCGGGCCAGCTGCCCGTGCGACGGCCCGGCAACCCCGAGGGGTGCCGGGCCGTTTCGTTTCCCGGGGCCGCCTGCCTATCCTCGCGCCATGGCTGCAGCGCCGCGCACGATCCTGCACGCGGACATGGACGCGTTCTACGCGGCCATCGAGCAGCGCGACCGCCCCGAGCTGCGCGGCAAGCCGGTGATCGTGGGCGGCAGCGGGCCGCGCTCGGTGGTGGCGACGGCGAGCTACGAGGCGCGCAAGCACGGTGTCCGGTCGGCGATGCCGGGCACGGTTGCCAAACGACTCTGCCCTCACGGCATCTTCGTGCGTCCGCGCATGGAGGTGTATGCGACGGTCTCGGCGCAGGTGCGCGAGGTCTTCGACTCCTTCACCGATGCGGTGGAGCCGCTCTCCCTCGACGAGGCGTTCCTCGACGTGACCGGGAGCGAGCAGCTGTTCGGCGACGGGGTGGCGATCGCACGCCGCCTCAAGCAACTGGTGCGGGAGCGCACCGGCCTCACGGTGTCGGTGGGGGTCGCAGCCTCCAAGTTCGTGGCCAAGGTGGCCTCCGACCTGCGCAAGCCCGACGGGCTCGTGGTGGTGGCCGCAGGCGAGGAGCGCGCGTTCCTCGCGCCGTTGCCCGTGTCGAGGCTGTGGGGCGCTGGCGAGAAGACGGTGGCGATCCTGGAGCGAGGTGGGCTGCGGACCATCGCCGACGTCCAGCGCTGCACCCCCGGCCAGCTCGGTGCACTGTTGGGCTCCGAGACCGCCCGCCACTTCCACGAGCTTGCGCACGGCATCGACACGCGCGTGGTCGAGCCCGGGCACGAGGCGCGTTCCATCGGTCACGAGATGACCTTCGTCCAGGACCTGGCCACCCGCGCCGAGGCCAATGACGTCTTGCTGCAGCTGAGCGAACAGGTGGGCCGCCGGCTGCGGCAGGAGGGCGTGGACGCGGACACGGTCCGCATCAAGGTGCGGTACCCCGACTTCACCACCTATACGCGGCAGTGCCGGGTGCCTCGCACGCAGGACGACGGCGTCGTCCACCGTACGGCGATGGGCCTGCTGGACACGTCGTGGCCGGGACGCCCCGGTCTGCGGCTGCTTGGCATCTCGGCTGCGGGGCTGGCCCCGGCTGCACCCGTCCGCCAAGGGGAGCTGTTCCAGCCCGCGCCCGCGAGCACGGCCAAGCTCTTGCGCGCCCTCGACGCCATCCGGGACCGCTTCGGGGAGGACGCCATCCAGCGGGGAGGTCGCCGGCGTTCCACCACCCCCTGGGGGCCGGACCACGCACCCTCGTGAAGTGCAGCCCGGGCACTGCCCACAACCCGATGCGGCGCGGCGAATGGTGTCTTTTTCCTCCCTGCCATGTCCACGCCGTGCGTGTCGCCGGGCTAGACTCCAGCTGGTCCGGTGCCGTCGTCGCGCACAGGATCCTCGTTCCCCCCGAGAGCCCCAGGAGTCCATGCAGCTCCTCGTCTGGTTGGTTGCCCTGCTGCTGTCGACGGTCGCGCTGCCAGCCCAGGCGCAGCAGCGACCCAACGTCCTCCTCATGGTCGCAGATGACCTCGGGGTCGACGCGATCGGTTGCTACGGCACGGGTCCCGCTCCTGCAGCGACGCCCAACATCGACCAACTTGCAGCGTCCGGCGTGCGCTTCACGCGCGCGATGGCAACACCTGCATGCTCGCCAAGCCGCGCTTGCCTGCAGACGGCGCGCTACCCGTTCCGCACGGGAGTGGGCGTTGCCGTGCTGCCGGGGCGAACCGGTCTGCAGGCCTCCGAGTGGTTGCTGCCCGAGATGATGCAGGCCGCCGGTTATGCAACCGGGGCTGTCGGCAAGTGGCACCTCGGCGACGCGCTGGGCCCGGCAACGCCCAACAACTCCGGGTGGTCCCGCTATGCAGGCAACCTGCACGGCTACCTGCCCAGCTACACCAACTGGACCAAGGTGGTGGACGGGGTGCAGGTCCCGACCGCGACCTATGCCGTGACGGACAACGTCGATGAGTCGCTGCAGTGGATCCAGTCGCAGCCGGGCCCTTGGTGCCTCATGGTGGCCTTCGACGCGCCCCACGCCCCGTACCACGTGCCGCCAGCGCACCTGCACTCCCGCAACCTCGCAGGACTGGACCCGCAGACCCAGCCGCTGCCGTTCTACAAGGCAATGGTGGAGGCCCTCGACACCGAGGTCGGCCGCCTCCTCGCGGGCATCCCGCCAGCGGTGCTGGCCAACACCAACGTGGTCTTCACCGCCGACAACGGCACGGCGCCGGAGGTCGTGGAGTTCCCGCAGCGTCCGTGGCGTGCCAAGGGCACGCTCTACCAGGGCGGCATCCGCGTGCCGCTCATCGTCAAGGGCCCGTCGGTCGTCAACCCGGGCCGCACCAGTGCCGCGCTCGTGGACATGGTGGACGTGATGCCCACGGTGGGGGCGATGGCCCAGGTGCCCGCGGGCATGCATGCGCCCGCCGGAACCGTGGTCGACGGCCAGAGCTTCCTCCCCGTGCTGGCCGACACGTCCAGCAGCGTGAGGTCGTGGTCGTACAGCGAGCAGTTCATGCTGCACACGAGCAGCGGCTACGCGATCCAGAGCGTCCGCTACAAGCTCATCCGGTTCACCTGGTGGTGGTTCGTCTACGAGGAGTTCTACGACCTGCAGGTCGACCCGCTGGAGCAGAACGACCTGCTCCAGTGCGCCATGACGGACGACCAACTGATGGCCCTGCGTGCGCTGCGTTCCGAGGCCGAGTTCCTCCGCCAGCCCCAGCCGCAGGCCGCTTTCGGCACCGGCTGTCCCAGCTCCACCGGCATGGTGACCCTGCAGGCTCCCGCCGGTGCGCCGCGCATCGGCACCACGCACGCGCTCCAGGCCTCCCCGATCCCCGCAGGGAGCATGTACGCGCTGGGCGTGATCGGTTTCTCCCGCGACCAGAGCCTGTTCGGTCCCTTGCCGTTTGACCTGTCCCTCGTCGGCATGACCGACTGCCAGCTCTGGGTGGCACCTGCCTCCATCGACCCGGTGGTGTTGCAGGGCACGGTGGGGACCTGGTCGATCTCGATCCCCCCGCGCATGGACTTGGTCGGGGTCCAGTTGTTCCAGCAGGTGTTGGTGGCCGATGCCCCGGCCAACCCCGCCGGTGCCGTGGCGACGCACGCCATGTGCTACCGCATCGGGCTCTGAGCCGGGCAGCGGACTCCGTCCGGCCGGACCTCTCCGTCAGCCCTGGCCTGCAGGACGGGTGCGCAGCGACGGGAACAGCCTGGCGAAGTCCGGCTCGTCCCACGCGCGCACCAAGGATCGTCCGCCTGTCGTGGGGAAACCGAGTGCTGCAGAGTGCAGCAGGGGGCGGTCGATCCCGTGGGTCGCGTGCAACTCGCGGTTGGCCGCGGGGTCGCCGTAGCGCGGGTCGCCTGCCAGCGGGTGGCCGGCTGCCGCGAGGTGGGCGCGGACCTGGTGCGTGCGCCCGGTCTCGAGGCGGACGCGCAGCAGCGAGAACGCGCCGCGCGTCTGGAGCACCTCGACGTGGGTGACGGCAGGCATGCCACCGCGCTCGTCCACCACGACCTTGGGGCGGTTGCCCATCGGTTCGTCGGTCACGCGCAGTGGCAAGTCGATGCGGAACACGGGCCGTGCAGGGGTGCCGAGTGCGACGGCAAGGTACTCGCGCTCGACGGCACCCGACTCCATGGCCGCTGCGAGCCGCTGCAGGCCAGCACGGCTGGTGCCGCACAGCAGCAGTCCCGAGGTGGAGCGGTCGATGCGGTGCGCGAGCCCCGCGCCTGCGCCGCGCAGGGCGCGGTCGAGGCGGTCGGACACCGAGTCGGAGAGCCCGGTGCCGGGATGTGGTGCCAGTCCCGCGGGCTTGTGCACCACGAGACATTCCGCGTCTGCGTACCGCACCGCGAGACCGAGTGCGAGCGCGAGTGGCGTGTGTTCCGGCTCCCAGGCGACCACGTCGCCAGTGCGGACTCGTGCAGCAGCCGTCGTGACGAGGCCGTTGCACGCGACGGCCCCCGCCTCGCACAGCCTGCGTGCGGCACTGCGCGACAACTCTGGCGCGTGGGAAGCCAGAGCCTGGTCCAGTCGCGCGCCGTGCTGTGCTGCCTCGATGTTGAAGGTGTCCATGGCAGGCGCGCCCCGGAGAGCGCACTTGAAAGCGCGGAGAGTGTGCGGTCGCATCCCACGCGACAACCAACAAATCCCATGCGCTGCACCAAGCTGCTCCCCCTCGTCCTCCTCTCCTCCCTCCTTGCCGGCTGCATCGGCACCAACAAGGCCTACGGCCACCTGAGCGCGGCCAACAGCCGCCTCACCGACGACCGGTATGCCAACGGCGCCATCGGCGTTGCCCTCTGGATCGTCCCGCTCTACCCCGTCTCGATTGCCGCAGACATCCTCGTCTTCAACACGGTGGAGTTCTGGTCGGGCAAGAGCTGGCTCTCGGACCCCGAGCCCATGCGCCCCATGACCCCGCCTGCCGAGACCGCGCCCAAGCAGGAGGAGCCGAAGCAGGAGGCCCCGAAGCAGGAGCCAGCCAAGGCCGAGCCTGCCCCGGCAGAGAAGAAGTGAGCCGCGGACCCGCGAGATGAGGGAGATCGCCTCGATCCCGGGCACCTGCGAGGTGCACCTCGTTCGCGGTGCGCGGAGCCCGGGCCGCGTCGACCTGCTGCTCGAGGTCGCGCACGGTGCAACCCGGGCAAGTGACTTCCACGGCCTGCGCTCCCAACTCCTCGGCGTGTTCCCGGAGGGGCTGCAGGACTTCTTCTTCGTCAACACCGACGTGGGAGCACCGGAGGCCGCGCTTGCCACTGCGCGCGCCTTCGTTGCCGCCGACCCTGCGCGCAGCGCGATGGTCATCCGGTGCCTCGTCCCGCGCACGTTCGTCGACTGCAACCGCCGCATCGCCCCCGGTGCCGTGGCCCGGTCCTCCGCAGCCGGAGAGCTCACCCCTGGCCTGCATGCGTGGGTGCAGCACCCTGTGGACCGGTCCCTGCTGCTGCGTCGCCACGCGGAGTACTGCGACCTGGTCGAGGCGGCCTTCGAATCCACCTGTGGCAGCGGGGGCCTCGCCCTCATGGTCCACAGCTATGCGCCGCGCAGCATCGACGTGCCCGTCGACGAGCGCATCGTCGAGCGGTTGCGGGAGGAGTACCGGCCCGAACGCATCCTCAGCTGGCCCGAGCGTGCGCCCGTCGACCTGATCCTCGATGCACCGGGGGCAGTGCCCACTGCCAGTGCCTCGCTCGCGGAAGCGGTCGAGTCCGGCTACCGGGACCTCGGCATCCACGTCGCGCGCAACGGCACCTACTCGCTGCACCCGGCGACCAGCGCCGCGCACCTCAGTGCAAGCCACCCGCAGCGCACGCTCTGCCTCGAGCTCCGCCGCGACCTGCTGGTGCACGAGTTCACTCCATTCGCGGAGATGGTCGCCGACCCGGTGCGCGTCGAGAGGATGGCTGCCCCGCTTGCTGCCGCAGCACTGCGCGTGCTGCGCGGTGGTTGAGGTTCAGCCGCGGGCCGCGGTGGCCGCTCGCGCCGCTGGTGTCGCGCCTTGCGTCGGGTCGTCCCGGCGTCGGGTCCTGACCTCCACGTGCACCGTGCGCACGGTTGCGGGGATGCGTGCAGCGGGGACGTCCAACACGACCTCGGTGACCACCTGTGCAACCGGGGCGTTGCCCGGCGACGTGTGCAGCAGCCGAACCGTGGCGGTGTCACCGCTCACCACGACATCGGCAAGTTCGAGGTCGTGGCTCGCGGTGGGCGCCGTCATCACGACGGCAAGCGATCCGTCTGCGGCAAGGGTTGCCTTCACCGGCGGGCCCTTCCAAAGGGCGGTCGGGTCCAGCTGCCTGGCTGGCTGCTGCGGGAGGGCTGCCGGTGCGGGGCCCGCCTCGGCAGTCTCCGGTGTGCAGCACGAGGCTGCAGCAAGGGCTGCGAGCACGACGAAGGTGGCGGCCTTCACTGTCCCCTCCCCGCGTCCTCGGTCGCGCCGCTGCGCAGCAACCGCAACGGCTGCCACCGGCCCGCGGTGCGCGAGGTCGGCGTGCTGTCGAGTTCCTCCAGCAGGAAGTCGAGGCCGCTGAGGTCGGTGCCGCCCGTCACCTCGAGGTCGAGGGGCGTGTCGAGGAGCGGCCACATGCCGAACAGCTCGCCCGGGTCGCCGATGAACCCGTCGTTGTCGCGGTCGGTGCCTGCTGCCAGCAGGTAGGTGCCGGTGGGTACCTCCGCCAGCGTGTAGCGGAACTGCGCCGCCGCGGTCGTGTCGTCCTGGGCGATGCTGTCCAGCGTCGCGGCGTCCACCAGCAGCACGAAGACCGTGTCCGTCGACGTGGGTGGTGCGCCATTCTGGACGCGGATGTCGATGTCGACCGTCTGCTCGGTGGTGGTGCCCTCGACGAGGTAACCGATGGTGAGCGTGGTCTGGTTGGTGCCTGCCGCCAGTGAGGCTCGGTTGATGGCCACCCGCAGCACGTCGGCAGAGATGTTGGCGGGTGGGTTGGTGCTGGCGTCGGTGACCGTGAGCCATGGCACGTTTGGCGAGGTGCCGAAGCCCGGGCTCACCAGCCTGCCGCCACCGCGGTTCTCCATGTTGAGGAACTCGGCGTTCGAGTTCTGGCCGAAGTCGAGGGCGGTGGGCGTCGCCACCAGCACCGGCGCCGTCCCGGTGCCGCCGCCGAGAGCCCCCTGCACGGCGGCGAGGGCGTCCATCAGCCTGCCGTTGTTGGGCAGGCTCACGCCCGCCTGCGTGTTGCCCGTCAGGATCGCGCGCAGGTTGGTGCTGGTGAGCACGGGGTTGGCCGCCTTGAGCAGCGCAGCCACGCCAGCCACGTGCGGGCTCGCCATGGACGTGCCGTTCTCGAACGCGAACAGGAACGTGCCCGTGTCGGTGGCCATGTTGGACAGCACCCCGTCGGGACGCTGGTCGCCGTTGAGGTCGGCAGCCATGTTGCCACCCGGTGCCCACAGGTCGATCGTGTTGCTGAAGTTGGAGTAGGGGGCGCGCCTGCGCGCGAGGTCGGTTGCACCGACCGAGACCACGACCGGGATCGATGCGGGGGTGAAGGCCGTGCTGGTGTTGTCGTTGCCGGCGGCAGCGACGATGAGGCAGCCTTCAGCGTCTGCTGCATTGCATGCATTGGTCAGCAGGGAGCTGCTGCCCGGCCCACCAAGGCTCATGTTGATCACGTCGGCGCGCTGGGCGGGAAGCGTCCCGGACGCGTTCGTCAGGCGGGCCGCGAACAGGATGCTGTTCGCGATGTCCTCGTTGGTGCCGCCGCCTTTGCCGAGCGCGCGCAACACCATCAGCTTGCAGGTCCAGTCCACGCCCGCGATGCCCAGCGAGTTGTTGGTGCGGGCACCGATGGTCCCCGCCACGTGCGTGCCGTGGAACGAGCTGGGTTGCAGGCCGTTGCCGTCCCCCTCGTCGTTGGGGTTGGGGTCGCGGCCGTTGCCGTCGCCGGCCGAGGCCGGGTCGAGGATCATGTCGAACCCTGGCACGAAGCGGCCAGGGTCGAAGTCGGGGTGGGCTGCCACGATGCCCGTGTCGATGACCGCGACCACGGTGCTGGCGCTGCCTTGGGTGAGTGCCCAGGCCTGCCGCAGGTTGAGCTGGTCGTAGTGCCACTGGAACCCGAGGAACGGGTCGTTGGGGATCGTGCCGCCGCCACCCGTCGCTGCAGGTGCCGTGCCCGTGGTCAGGCCCGTGCGCTGGTAGACGTAGTTGGGTTCGGCATCCCGGATGCCGACGGCGTCCTCAACGGCCAATGCCGCGGTCGCCGTCGCGTACTCGGCGCTGAACTCGATCTGCACCGCGTCTGCCATCGACGGCCGCGCCGTTGCCTCGCGCACCCGGTACACCGCGACCGGCCCTCGGTCCGAACGCAGCAGGTCGAGGCCCTGGGCCGTGAGGTCAGGAGCCACGCCGGGCTGCTCGAGCCAGACCACGACCTCGCCCGGTACCATCGGGAGCCGTGCATGCTCCGCTGCACGGCGTGCGCCCTGGGCGCTGACCGCCGGCACGGTCACCTGGCCTTGGAGCGTCGAGGTGGTGGAACCACCTCCGCCGCCGCCACCACAGCTTGCCGCGCCCAGCGCGACGGAACCCAACAACCAACCAACCCGCATCCTCGACATGACGTCCTCCCGATGGAATCCACGGCCTGCGCACCGGGCGGGACCGCGAGGCGATCGTTGCCGAGGCGGTGCTGTGGATCAAGCAGACCGATCGCGGAGTTGTGGAGTCCTTCGCGGCGAGGCACCGCGCGGGGGGGCAACTCACGGTTCGATGGGATTGTCGTGGAGAGACCTGCTTCCAGGATCCATGGCGACCGCCGCCGGGCGCGTCAGTCCAACACTCAGCGCCCCTCCACAACCCCGCGATCGGTCTCCCAGGTGAGTTCCAGCACCAAGAACAGCCACCGTTCCTGCTCCGCAAGGGTGCCGACGAAGTCGAGGCCGGTTGCCTTGTCCTCCACCTCCAACTCGCGGTGGGCAGGGTCGAAGGCCCAGCCGCTGGCCCGGGGCGTGATCCGCACGCGGGCAAGGACGCTGCTGCCGTAGGGCTCTGCCTGCTCCCACGAGTAGGAGTAGCGGCCCTCCCCGTCCGTGGTGAGCGGGAGCTCCGCCAGGGAGATCTCTGGCCATTGGAGGACGACTTCGACTCCGGCCATGGGCTCCGAGAACTGGTTGTACACGGTGCCCGACACCGACCAGTGGTTGCTGTCGTCGCATGCCGCTGCCGCACATGCGAGCGCGGCGAGGCCGAGGCAGTGGTTCCGTTGCATGGCCACCTCCGACGAGAGCATGGGCTGGTTCGGCAGTGTGCGCAGGTGGCCGTTGGGGGCAGTCGGATCGCGTCCTTGCCCGTACTGCAGGGGATCGCCACACTGCCGTCCCCATGAGTTCCGCAGCAGGCGCCACGCCGTACCCGCCCGTCGACCCGCAGGCCAGCTTCCCGCGGATCGAGGAGGAGATCCTGGCCCACTGGCGCGAACACGACACGTTCCGCAAGTCCGTGTCGGCCCGGCCGGCGTCCCGCGAGTTCGTGTTCTACGACGGTCCACCCTTTGCCAACGGCCTGCCGCACTACGGGCACCTCTTGACCGGCTACGTGAAGGACGTGGTGCCGCGCTACCAGACGATGCGCGGCCACCGCGTGGAGCGGCGCTTCGGCTGGGACTGCCACGGGCTTCCGGCGGAGATGGAGGCCGAGAAGGAGCTCAAGGTGAGCGGTCGCGAGGCGATCACCGCGCTGGGCATCGACACCTACAACGAGGCCTGCCGCCGTTCGGTGCTCCGGTACACGAAGGAGTGGCAGAACTACGTGACCCGGCAGGCGCGCTGGGTCGACTTCGGCAACGACTACAAGACCATGGACCTCTCCTACATGGAGAGCGTGCTGTGGGCCTTCAAGACCCTGTACGCGAAGGGCATGGTGTACGAGGGGCAGCGCGTGATGCCGTACTCGTGGGCGATGCAGACGCCCGTGAGCAACTTCGAGACGCGCATCGACGACGCCACGCGCCCGCGCCAGGACCCGGCGATCACGGTGTCCTTCGGCCTGCACCCGCGCCCCGGGGACCCGGGTGCGCTGCGCATGCTGGTGTGGACCACGACACCGTGGACGCTGCCCTCCAACCTCGCGCTCGCGGTCGGGCCCGACATCGAGTACGCGGTGCTGCACAAGGACGGGACGCACTACGTGCTGGGCGCGGCGACGGTGGCCGGCCACAAGAAGGAGCTCGAGGGCTTCGAGGAAGTGGGGCGGATGCACGGGCGCGACCTGGTGGGGCGCACCTACGAGCCCATGTTCCCGTACTTCGCGGGCCGCAAGAACTGCTTCCGGGTGCTGGGTGCCGAGTTCGTGGACACCGCCGAGGGCACGGGCGTTGTGCACCTCGCCCCCGGTTTCGGCGAGGACGACCAGAAGGTGTGCGAGCAGAACGACATCGAGCTCGTGTGTCCGGTGGACGACCGTGGCCGCTACACCGACGAGGTGCCTGAGTGGCAGGGCACGCTCGTGTTCGATGCAAACAAGGAGATCATCCGGGTGCTCAAGGACCGCGGCGTGCTGCTGCGGCACGTGACCTACGAGCACAACTACCCGCACTGCTGGCGCACGCGTGAGCCGCTGATCTACAAGGCGCTGCCGGGCGCGTGGTTCGTCCGGGTGACTGCGATCAAGGACCGGATGCTGGCGCACAATGCCACGATCCGCTGGATCCCCGAGCACGTCCGCGACGGCCAGTTCGGCAAGTGGCTGGAGAACGCGCGCGACTGGTCGATCTCCCGCAACCGCTACTGGGGTGCGCCGATCCCGGTCTGGAAGAGCGACGACCCGCGGTACCCGCGCACGGACGTGTACGGATCGATCGCGGAGATGGAGCGCGACTTCGGGGTCAAGGTCACCGACCTGCACCGCCCCTTCGTCGACCAGCTCACGCGCCCGAACCCCGACGACCCCTCGGGCAAGTCGACGATGCGGCGCGTGCCCGAGGTGCTGGACTGCTGGTTCGAGTCGGGCTCGATGCCGTTCGCGCAGGTCCACTACCCATTCGAGAACAAGGAGTGGTTCGAGAGCCACTTCCCCGCCGACTTCGTCGTCGAGTACGTCGCGCAGACGCGCGGGTGGTTCTACACGCTCGTGGTGCTTGCGACGGCCCTGTTCGACAAGCCGCCGTTCCGCAACGTGATCTGCCACGGCGTGGTGCTCGACGAGCACGGCCACAAGCTGAGCAAGTCGCTGCGCAACTACCCGGACCCCGAGCAGCTCTTCCAGACCACCGGCTCGGACGCGCTCCGCTGGTTCCTGATGAGTTCGCCGATCCTGCACGGTGGCGACCTGCAGATCGCGAAGGACGGCAAGCAGATCAACGAGGTCGTGCGCCTCGTGCTCAACCCGATCTGGAACGCCTACTACTTCTTCACCCTGTACGCCAACACCGACGGCGTGCGCGCGCGCATGCGTCACGACCAGTCCTCGGTGCTCGACCGCTACGTGCTGGGCAAGACGCGGGCCATGGTGGAGGGCGTGCAGCATGCGATGGACCGGTACGACCTCGCGGCGGCCTGCCACGTGGTGAAGGAGCACCTCGACGCGCTCAACAACTGGTGGATCCGCCGCAGCCGTCCCCGTTTCTGGGGCGAGACAGGAGCTGCTGACCGCCAGGACGCCTACGACACGCTGTACACGTGCCTCGTGCTGCTGTGCCGCGCCTCGGCGCCGCTGCTGCCGCTGCTCACCGAGAAGGTGCACCGCGGCCTCACGGGAGCGGATTCCGTGCACCTGTGCGACTGGCCCGACGTGGGCGCGCTGCCGATGGACCATGCCCTCGTGGCCCAGATGGACCGCATCCGCGACGCGTGCTCGGTGGGACTCTCGCTGCGCGAGGCGAAGAAGCTGCGCACGCGGCTGCCGCTGCCCAGGGTGGTGCTCGCGGGCGCCGACGCGGCGGCAATGGCCCCGTTCGTGTCGCTGCTGCAGGACGAGCTCAACGTGAAGTCGGTGGAGTTCGCGGCCGACATCTCCGCCTACGGGTCGTTCCGGTTGCAGGTGGATGCCAAGGCGCTCGGCCCGAAGCTGGGCGCCCGCATGAAGGACGTCCTGGCTGCCACCCGCAGTGGCGCGTGGAAGCTCGTCGGCGACCGCGCGGAGATCGGTGGCGTGGTGCTGGAGAAGGGCGATTACGTGCTGCAACTGGTGCCCAAGGAGGGCATCACGGCAGCCGCGCTCTCCACCAACGACGTGGTTCTGGTGCTCGACACGTCAGTCACCCCCGCCCTGGAGGCCGAGGGCACGGCGCGCGACTTCGTGCGCCTCGTGCAGCAGGCGCGCAAGGATGCAGGCCTGCACGTGAGCGACCGCATCTCCCTGTGGTTGGAGGCGGATGCCGCCACGGCAGCCGCCATCGGTGCGCACCGCGCCTACGTGTGCGAGCAGGTGCTCGCCACCGAGCTCGCGTTCGGTGCCGGCCCCACAGGGGCGCACGGCAGCGAGGGCAAGGTGGGTTCGGGTGCAGGTGCTGCGGTGCGGTTCACGCTCGCGAAGCGTTGAACCCGGCTGCTGCTCAGCGCGCGGCCACCGGGCCGCGCAGCAGGTCGCGCCAGCACCCGGTGCAGCTGTGCCCTGCCAGTGCGGCGCGCTGGTCCATGCTGCGCTGCAGGGCGGCACGTGGCGCGATGCGTTTCGCCGGCTCGGACGGTGCAGCGGGCTTGCCTTCCTCGGCCAGCATGCGCGGGATGAGGTTGCGCAGGTTCTCGGCGCGGTTGGACGGGTCGGGATGGGTGCTGAGCCACTCGGGCATCCCGCCGCCGCCCTGCGCCGCCATGCGCTCCCACAGCTTGGGTGCCTCCCACGGGTCGTAGCCGGCGCGGATCGCGTAGCGCAGGCCGACTTCGTCGGCCTCGGTCTCCTCGGAGCGCCCCCACGGCAGGGTGACGCCAAGGGTGGCGCCGGCGCCAAGCAGGCCGATGGCGAGGATCTTCTGGTCGTCGTCGAGGTCGCTCGCCGCAAGACCCACGGCCGCGATGGCGAGACCGACCTGGAGCATGCCCTCACGGCTCATGCGCTCCCCGCCGTGGCGCTCGGTGGCGTGGGCCACTTCGTGCCCGACCACCACGGCCAGGGCGTCCTCGTTCTGGGTCACGTCCAGGAGTCCGGTGAACACGGCCACCTTGCCGCCGGGCAGGCAGAAGGCGTTGACCGTCTCCTTGGAGTCGAACAGCTTGAACTCCCACTGGTAGTTGGGGTCGCTGCCCTTGCCCGATGCGTCGGCGATGCGTCGGCCGATGCGCTGCACCATCTGGGCCTCCGGCGTGCCCGTGATCTCGCGGTAGCCCTTGGTGGCCTCCGGGTAGAACTGGGCCCCGAGCGCAGCCTCCTCCTCCTCGGAGTACACGTTGAAATTCGCGCAGGAGACGAACCCCAGCGCCAGCAGGCACTGGGCGAGCAGCAGCAGGATCTTCCGCATGGCCCCATGCTACCGGTCGGACCGAGGTCGAGCACGGTCTGGGGTCTCGCCGAACTTGCCACCGGGTGGGGCATCGCCCAAACTCCGCGGATGCGACCCGAACTCGTGATCGTCGGCGGTGCCCGCACCGCCATGGCTGAATACTCCGGCACGCCTGGCTTCGGCAGGTTCAAGGACGTGACCGCGATCGACCTTGCGGTCCATGCCGCGAAGGCGGCCCTGCAGCGCTGCGGCGTCGAGCCGGGCATGGTGGACGAGACCTTCGTGGGCAACGTGTCGCAGAGCTCCAGCGACGCCATCTACGGTGGTCGCCACGTGGCCCTCAAGGCCGGTGTGCCCATCGAGCGTCCGGCCCTCACCGTCAACCGCATCTGCGGTTCGGGCATCCAGTCGGTGGTCAGCGCGGCCCATGCGATGCTCGCAGGCGAGGCGCAGCTTTGCCTCGCTGGCGGCATGGAGAACATGAGCCAGGTGCCGCACGTGATCCGCGGCGGCCGCGAGGGGTTCCGCTTCGGCCAGGAGCCGAAGATCGAGGACCTGCTGTTTGCCGCCCTCTACGACCCGTTCTGCAAGTTCTTCATGGCGCAGACTGCCGAGAACGTGGCGAAGAAGGTCGGCATCTCGCGCGAGGAGCAGGACGAGTACGCGCTGCGCAGCCACATGCTGGGCGCCGCGGCCGTGAAGGCCGGCAAGTTCCGCGACGAGATCGCGCCCATGACCGTGACGATGGGCCGCAAGGAAGTGGTGGTGGACCAGGACGACCACATCAAGCCGGACACCACGCTGCAGGCGCTCAGCGGCTTGCGGCCTGCGTTCGGCAAGGACGGCACGGTGACTGCAGGCAATGCCTCCGGCATCGTCGACGGTGCCGCCATGCTGGTGGTGACCACCGCCCAGCGCGCGAAGGAGCTCGGGCTCCGTCCGAAGGCGCGCATCCGTTCGTGGGGACTTGCCGGCGTGCCGCCGGAGCTCATGGGCCTCGGCCCGGTGCCGGCCATCCAGAATGCCTGTGCCAAGGCCGGCCTGAAGGTGGGCGACCTCGACCTCGTCGAGATCAACGAGGCGTTCAGCGCCCAGTACCTGGGCTGCGAGAAGGAACTGGGGCTCGACCGCAACAAGTGCAACGTCAACGGCGGTGCCATCGCCCTCGGCCACCCACTCGGTGCCACCGGCACGCGCTTGCTGCTCACGCTGGTGCGCGAGATGGAGCAGTCGGGCAAGGCGCTCGGCTGTGCCTCGGCGTGCATCGGCGGCGGCCAGGGCATCGCGATGATCCTCGAGCGCGTCTGAGCGCAGCATCCCCAGTCAGCGCAACACTCCACGAGCCACTCATGTCCACGAAGCTCCGCACCACCGTCCAGGTCAAGGGTCGTGTCCTCCACCTCGCCGAGGACGCCGACCTGCTCAAGAAGCAGCTCTACGAGGGCGTGAACCTCCCGTACGACCCGCAGCGCAAGCTGGTCGACAACATCAGCACGGACGAGCTGACGCCCGGCTGGGTCTGCTACTACTACGACGAGACGCTCGCCCGGTACTGCCTGGTCGGGTTGCGCGGTGGCAACGTCAAGGTTGACGCGATCAAGAACGGTGGCTTCGGCGTCGTGGTGAGCGGCGTTTCCAAGGGCTGCGGCAGCTCGCGTGAGACGGCTCCCTACTCTGAGCTCAAGGCCGGCGTGCAGGTGGTGATCGCCAAGAACATCGAGAAGATCTACGGCCAGAACTGCCAGAACATCGGGCTGCTCACCTCGACCGACTTCTCACTGCTGCCGCGCATCGAGCGTGGCGAGGCGATCCCGATCGAGGAGTTCACCAAGGGCCTCGACCCGATCGCCACGGAGGTCGTCCGCCATGGCGGCTTGTTTGCGTACAACCAGGCTCGCCTCAAGGGCGAGACGGTGCCGCCGGCGGTGACGACCACGGCCCGCGCGATGACACTGTGCGAGAAGATCCTCGCGCAGCGGGCGATCGCGGACGCCAAGACGGGTCGCCTCGGCATCGCGGCCGTGAAGCCCGGCGACGCGCTGTTCGTGCGCACCGACGTGCGCTTCAGCCACGAGTACGTGACCCCGATGGCAGAAGCCCTGTTCCGCATGGGCCTTGGTGCCGATGCCAGGATCACCGACCCAGGTTCGGTGTACGCGTTCCGCGACCACCTCACGTTCCTCGACCGCGTGATGCCCGAGGCCCACGTGAAGATGGGGCTGCGTGAGCAGGCGGCGAGCCTCGCCACGGTGCAGGAGGCGTTCACCAAGAAGCAGGGCGTGAAGCTCTACGGCGAGGTGCAGCGCGGCGGCAAGCTCGTCGGCAGCGAGGGCATCTGCCACAACATCATCATCGAGGACGTGGCGGAGCCCGGGCAGGTCGTGATCGGCACCGACAGCCACACCTGCATGGCAGGCGTGCTCGGCTGCTTCGCCTTCGGCGTCGGCTCCACCGACATGGCCAACTCGTGGTTCACCAAGGACGTGCGCGTCACGGTGCCCGAGTCGGTTCGCGTCAACCTGCGCGGCGCGATGCCCGCAGGCGTGTGTGCCAAGGACGTGATGCTCTTCCTGCTCAGCGACGAGTTCTTCAAGACCGGCGCAGGCATCGGCAAGGTGTTGGAGTTCGCGGGTCCCGGCGTCACGTCGATGGACCTCGACGAGCGAGCCACGCTCACCAACATGGCGGTGGAGGCAGGCAGCTTCACCGGCATCATCGAGGCTGACGACGCGGTGGTGGAGTACATCGCCAACCAGCGTGGCGCCGACCGGGCGCGCATCGCCGCGCAGGTGGTGCGTGCGGATGCTGGTGCGACGTACTGCAAGACGTTCGACATCGACCTGGCGAAGCTGGTCCCCACGGTTGCCACCCCCGGCGACCCCCGCAACGGCATCCCGCTCACCGAGCTGCAGCAGAAGCACGGCAAGGTCGCCATCGACATCGCGTACGGCGGTTCCTGCACCGGCGGGAAGAAGGCGGACATGGACATGTACGCCTCGGTGGTGCGGCGCGCGCTCGACAAGGGCCGTGCGATCCCCGCACACGTGAAGTGCTACATCCAGTTCGGCAGCCAGCGCATCCGCGACTACGCCGAGAAGATGGGCTACATCGCGCTGTTCGAGTCGGCGGGCATCGAACTCATCGACCCGAGCTGCGGCGCGTGCATCAAGGCCGGCCCCGGCGTGAGCGACAAGCCCGACCAGGTCACGGTTTCCGCGATCAACCGCAACTTCCCCGGTCGGTCGGGGCCCGGTCAGGTCTACCTCGCGAGCCCGCTGGTGGTGGTGGCCTCTGCGTTCCTCGGCCACGTGGGCGGGCCGGGCGAGCTCTGAGTCCTGGACGAGCCGCCCGTTGACGGGGGGCTCGTCCCTCGGCACTGCCCGAATCAGTTGCCGAGCACCGCGTGCAGCGCGCGCGAGGTGGTGCCGAGGGCGTTGGCCGAGCCGGCATCGAGGGTCACGGCCTGTCCGAACCACGGCAGGTTGACGAGCGCGGGCAGGTTGGGCACCTGGATCGACAGCGTTGCGCTGGTGCCGACGATCGGCAGAGCGACCACCGAGTCGGTGGTGGTCTCCAGCCTGCAGCCACCGAGCCCGAAGGGCGTGAGGTCTGCGGGCAGGTTGCCGACAGCACTGGAGAAGGTGTTGTTGAAGCCCTGGGCCAACAGCGTGAAGCCGGAGGCAGCGGGCACGTTGTCCACCGACACGGTGAAGGTGGAGCCGAGGACCGGGCGGCTGGTGGCATTCACTGCGGGTATGCCGGCGCTGCCCGTGCAGCCGGTGCCGTAGGGCGCTGCGATGGCGGTGTTGGCGCCCGCGAACGTCCAGGTCTCGTTGGTCACGCCGGTCGGGCCGCTGCCGCCGAAGTAGACGGACTGGCTTGCGTTGGGGAAGTAGCCGTCGATGGCCTCGGTCGGGCGCGAGGGGCCGGTGGTGGCGACCTGCGTCCAGTCGTTGCCGTCGTACTCCCACGTGTCGGTGAAGCTCGCGCTGCCGAAGCCTCCGACCAGCACCACGCGCCCACGCGTGCTGTCGTAGTGCATGGCATGGCGGTAGCGAGGCGCCGGGCTGTTGGTGGTCGTGACCTGGCGCCAGGTCACGCCGTCGTACTCCCACGTGTCGCCGTACATCTGGGGCGCCGAGGCGAGTGCGTAGTAGCCGCCGAACAGCACGATCACGCCGCGGCCGGCGTCATAGCACATGTTGGGTGACTCGCGGCTCGCGGGGGATGCCGTGGGCGTCGCCAGGCGCCAGTTGGTTCCGTCGTACTCCCACGTCTGTGCGCCGTTCGTGGTCGACTGGCTGCCGAAGGTCACCACCACGCCGCGCCGCTGGTCATAGGCCATGGCGTAGAACGCGCGCGCAGTCGGCGTGGTCGGCGTCACGACCTGCGCCCAGGTCGACGTGGCCAAGTCGAACTCCCACGTGTCGCTGGCCGTTGCCGTGGTCGTGGGCGAGCGGCCGCCCCACGCGACGAGCTTCAGGCGGCGCGTGTCGTACACCATCTTGTGTCCCCAGCGCGGAGGCGGTGTCGTGGCCGGGGCGAGCTGGGTCCAGTTGACTCCGTCCCACGCCCACGTCTCGGCGGTGATGGCCGTGGGGGACAGCAGGCCGCCATACATCACCATGCGGCCACCGAGGAGGTCGTGGGCCATTGCCCCCGCGCGTCGGTTCTGTGGCACGGTGGCGGGGGACTGGAGCGTCCAGAGCTGGGCACTCAGGTCGGTACCGAGGGTGGCGAGGAGGACGGCGGTGAGGACGGAACGGGTCTGCATGGGTCGTGGGTGGTCTGGTGCCCAGGGCTTGGGCTCGCCTGTGGCGAGAGGCTACGGAACGCGAGCTGCCGCGCTGCTGTCGAATCCGGCAGGGGCGGAGGTGTTGCAAGTGCCCGGGCCAGGACAAGCACTTGGGAACTAAGGTCGCGGCGCGGTGCCGAAGGGCCGTTGCCATCGCGGGTTTTGCCCCGGCATCCACTAAGGATTCGCCCCCGGCGGGGTATCGGCGCTGCCGGACGGGCCCGTCCGGCCCCACCCCTTCATGCTCGCCATCCCCTCGCCGGACGTCCTCGTCAACCTGTTCGCCAGTGCTGCACAGGTACTGGGCCTCGTCGCGCTCGGCGTGGGAGGCAGGTTCGCCGTGGCCCGCAAGTACGGGTCGGGCGGCGCGTCGCAGGCGGCATCGCCGTGGCCGTTCCGGCTGGCACTCGTGGGGCTCTGTCTCGTGGGGTCCGGGTTCCTGCTGTACCACCTCGACGTGACCGACCGGGACAACCGGAGGCTGCGCACCAACCTCGTGCGGTCCTCGCAGGAGGCGGGAGCAAGGGTCGGCGACACCTCGCTCAAGACCCTCGCCTACAGCGACCAGGCGCAGCACCCGCGTGGCGTCAGCACCGAGCAGGTCACCGCTTGGTTGGCGGACGGGACCAAGGTGATCAACCTCGTCGACGTGCGCGAGCCCGAGGAGGTCGAGATGGGGCGCATCCGCGGGTCCTGGCCGCGTCGCTACCCCGACCTGCAGTCCGACAGCCGTGGACTGCACATGGAGGGTGCAGTCACGGTGCTGTTGTGTGAGTCGGGCAACCGCAGCTCCGAACTGTGCAACTGGTTCGCCGAGCGCAACGAGGACACCCACTTCATGGTGGGCGGCTACGAGAAGTGGGTGGCCGAGGGACGGGACATCGAAGGAGTCGCCGGAAACGACCGCACCGAGTTGCGCGCCATCCGCGACTTCCGCAACAAGGACGTGCTGCTGGACACCGACGAGGTGGTGGCGCTCCACCTGCACGAGAACGCGTTGTTCGTCGACGTGCGCTACCCAAAGGAGTTCGAGGCAGGGCACCTGCCTGGCGCGGTCAACGTCACGCTGCGCAAGATGACGACCCCGGAGTACGAGGCCGAGCTGCGCAAGCTGCCGAACCGGCCGATCGTCGCAGTGTGCTACGACAAGCGCAGCTCGTTCTACGGCCTCATCCTAGGGGCTCGTCTCGAGCAGCTGGGCCACGACTTCCGCGGCCGCTACACGGTTCCGCACGAGTTCTCGCTGCCCTCCAAGGAGAAGGCATGGGTGGCAGCGTGGGAGGCCGCGCGCGAGGAACGGAGCCTGTTCGGCGACCTGCGCAACCTGTTTGCAGGCTGCATCGCCTGGCTCGAGCCGCGCGTCGGCGGGCTCGCCACCGCGGTGCTGCTGCTCGCCCTGTTGCTGCGCGGCATCCTGGTCCCGCTCGGTGCGCGCGCGGACCGCGACCGACTGGTGCAACAGCGCAACGCCCCCCAGCTCGCAGCCCTCAAGCAACGGCTGCGCGACGACCCGGTCCGCCTGCGACGCGAGATCGTCCAGTGGCTGCGCGTGCAGGGCATCCGTCCGGTCCGCAACCTGCTGGTCGGGATCGTGCAGCTGGTCCTCTTCGCAGCACTCTTCGGTGCCGTGGACCGTGCCTCGGCAGCAAGTGATGCAGCGTGGGGGTGGGTGAGGCTCGCGGCACCGGATCCCACGGGTGTGCTGCCCGTGGCCGTGGGCCTGGGCGTGTGGTTCCTCGTGCTGGCACAGGCGAAGCCCCAGAGCAGGCTTGCGCTGCCCGGCGGAGCACTCGCAGGTCTCCTGATCGGCGCACT
>JBEGVB010000001.1:0-22426 GCA_041178545.1 Planctomycetota bacterium | reverse complement strand
GCGATCTGCGGGATGAACACGAACACCGAACCGAGCCCGTTCACGAGCCCGTCGACCAACAGGCTCCGGAGCGCACCCTCGGCAACCAGCCCCTCGGCCAGTCCCTCGACCAGTCCCTGCGCGGACTCGATGAGGGCGACGAACGGTTCGGCCACCGTGAACACGACCTGGAAGGCGAGCAAAAGCACGAGGAGCAGCAGCACCGGCCCGAACACGCGGTGCAGCAACACGGCGTCGAGTCGGTCCGTCCACGTCCGCCGGGCAGGCTCCTGCCGCTGCACCTCAGGCGCGACCGTGGGCGTGGTCGGCACGGAACGGACCGTCGGCAGCTCTCCTGCGAGCTGGCCGAGGAGTTGCTCGGCACCGGCACCGCTCCTGCCGTGCACTGCGTGGACGGGGATGCCAAGCGCCTGTTGCAACCGGTCGACGGCCACGGGACGGCCCTCGGCCTCCGCCAGGTCGGTGCGCGTGAGTGCCACCACGACCGGCAGACCCAGCGTGCGCAGCTGGGCCAGCAGCCGGAGCTCCAGCATCAGCTTGGTGGCATCGAGCACGGCACACAGCAGTTCGGGACGGTCCGAGCTGCCCGCGCGCAGGCTGGCGATCGCAACCTCCTCGTCCCGGCTCATGGGGGTGAGCGAGGCAATCCCTGGCAGGTCGACGACCCGCAGCCGCACGCCCGCGTGCTCCACCTCGCTCTCGACCCGCTCGACGGAGGTGCCGGGGAAGTTCACGGGGCGCTGGGGCGTGCCCGTGAGGTGCATGAGGAGGGAGGTCTTGCCAGCGTTCGCACGCCCAACCAGGGCAACGGTGCGGGTCCTGCCCGGCACGGCAGGACTCATGGCTGCCCGTCCCCGGTGCAGACGAGGACGCGCTCCGACTCGTCCCTGCGCAGCGCCAAACGGTAGCCGAGCAGGCGGAAGAGGATCGGGTCGCCCAGCGGGGCAACCGTCAGCATCTCGAGGCGCGTACCCGGGACGAGTCCGAGGTCGTTGAGACGCTGCGCCACCTCGTCGCCACCCTCGACGGACACCACGGTGGCGGGCACGCCGCGCGGCAGGCAACAGAGTCGGAGAGTCTGGTTGGAGCTCATTCTCAGTTGCGACTTGGTCGCAAGAAGGGCGGGGATCATGGCCCTGGAGGTCGCACAACTCAAGGGCACTCGCGGCGTTTCCTCGGTGCAGCGGGTTTGCCCGGACACCGGCTGCGACGGCAAGATGTGCCGATGGAACGCAGCGCCCATCGCATCGAGGTGAAACTCGCCGGGAACGAACTCTGGTTCGAGACCGGGCGCATCGCTCGGCAGGCGAGCGGCGCGGTGCTGGCGGGGTTCGGTGACTGCGTGGTGCTGGCGACCGTGGTCGCTGCAGACCAGCCGAAGCCGGGTCAGGACTTCTTCCCCCTGACCGTCGAGTACCGCGAGCGGCTCTCGGCCACGGGACGGATCCCCCCCACCATCAACCGGCGCGAGGGCCGGATCACGGACCACGAGATCCTGGTGAGCCGACTGGTCGACCGCACGGCACGCTCGCTGTTCCCCGAGGACTACCGTTGCGAGGTGCAGGTCCAGGTGACCGTGTTCAGTGCCGAGCCCACTGCCGACATCGAGTCGCTCGCGCTGCTCGCGGGGATGGCAGCACTGCACGTGAGCCCGGTGCCAGCCCGCGGACCGGGCGGCGGGATGCGCATCGCGCGCGTCGACGGGCAGTGGGTCCCGTTCCCGGCGAAGGGCCAGCGCGAGGCGGCAGACCTGCTGTTCACGGTCGGCACCGGCCCCGACGGACTCGTGATGCTGGAAGGCGATGCACGCGAGGCCACCGAGACAGACTGCCTCGCGGCCATTGCACAGGCATCGGAGTGGATCGGCCGTTTCCAGCGCGCCTTCGAGGAACTTGCCGCGCGCACGGGCCGCACCAAGCTGCCGGTGCCCGAGGCGAGGGTCCTCCCCGCGGTGGACGAGACCACGCGGTCCGCGATCCGGTCCGCACTGCAGGTCGTGACCAAGGCGCAACGCCGCGCGGCCCTGTCGCTCGCGACCCAGTCGTACGTGGCTGGACTGCCTGAGGAACAGCGTGCACCGGGCAAGGCAGCTGCCGAACTCACCGTCTGGGAGGAGATGCGCGAGATGGTGCTCGCCACCGGGACGCGCATCGACGGCAGGTCGGCAACCGACATCCGCCCCATCTCCTGCGAGGCCGGCCTGCTCCCGAGGACGCACGGCAGCGCGTTGTTCACACGGGGCGAGACCCAGGCACTGGTGGCCTGCACGCTCGGCAGTCCCGAGGACGCGATGCGTGCCGAGGGTCTCGCAGGCGAAGGCGAGACCGTTCGCTTCCTGCTGCACTACAACTTCCCGCCCTACAGCGTGAACGAGGCCAAGCCCCTGCGTGGGCCCGGGCGACGGGAGATCGGACACGGGTCGCTGGCGCGCCGCGGACTCTCGGCAGTGCTGCCCGACTTCGCCACCTTCCCCTACACGATCCGCGTCGAGTCGGAGATCACGGAGAGCAACGGCAGCTCCTCCATGGCCAGCGCGTGCGGCGGCAGCCTTGCCATGCTGCATGCCGGCGTCCCCCTGCTCCGCCCGGTTGCAGGCATCGCGATGGGGCTCATCACCGACGGCAGGCGGACCGCGGTCCTCAGCGACATCCTCGGTGACGAGGACCACCTGGGCGACATGGACTTCAAGGTGGTCGGCACCGAACGCGGCGTCACGGCCATCCAGCTCGACAACAAGGTGGGCGGCCTTTCCCACGAGACGCTTGCCGCAGCGTTCGAGCAGGCGCGTGCAGGCAGGGTCCACATCCTCGGGGTGATGCGCAAAACGCTCTCCGCGCCTGCCACGCCCTCTCGTTTCGTGCCGCGTGCACTGCGCATCGCCATCATGCCCGACTCGGTCGGCGCGCTGATCGGCAGCCGCGGCGCAAACATCAAGGCGATCACTGCTGCCACGGGCGCCCGCGTGAGCGTGGACGACAACGGCCTGGTGCTGGTCTACGCGACCAGCGACACGAGCGCGCGCGCCGCCTCGCTCATGGTCGCGCGCTCGGCAGGCGTGCTCAAGGCAGGTCGCTGCTACCGCGGGACGGTCACGGGCATCAAGGACTTCGGCGTCTTCGTCCGGGTCAACCCCGTCAACGAGGGCCTCGTGCCGGTGGAGGAACTCGACGACAAGCCGGTGCGGCACCCGGGTGACGTCACCCGTGAAGGCGAGGAGATGGTGGTCACCGTGCTGGGCGCGGACGACCGCGGCAGGCTCAGGCTGTCGCGCCGCAAGGCCCTTGGCGTCGGTGACGACCAGATCGAGTTCTGACCCGCGCGGAACGCAGCGGGTCAGACGACCACGCCACGGGGGGCGTACACGACGGCACGCGGCTCGGTGCGTGCCACCCGGCGCGCCAGTTCGGTCCCCAGCAGCCGGTAGTCGTGTGCACCTGACTGTCCCGCCTGCACGACACACACCATCCCGGCACGGACCTCCTGCGCCTCGCGGGCGGAGAGCTCGAGCCAGGGCAGCGACCCGTCGTCGAGCTGGAAGTACCACTTGATGCTGCCCGGCCCGGGCTTGCGAGCCTGATCGGCGAGGATGGCGCGCACGGCATCGAGTTCTGCCTGACGGGCACGCTCGGCCTCGACCAGCTGCTGACGTTGTTGGACCTGACGACGCTCCTGCTCCCCCATCGCCTCCAGCTCGGCCCGACGCTGGGCCTGTTCCGCCTCCAGTTGCTGCGAGCCCTTCTCCTTGCGGTCGACGCGTTCCTCGTGGGCGAGCCGACGCGCGTCCTTCTCGGAGAGCAGCTTGGCCTTCTTGAGCTGGTCGCGGAGGTTCATGGGTGCAGTCTAGCCGCACCCGGCCGCGAGCGCAGCCTCAGGACCCGGGCGGCGTGTCGAAGCGGACTGCGATGCCGCTGCGACCACTCCCGAGGTCCTGCAGGCGAACGAGGGTGCCGTGCAGTTCCTCGCCTCCCTCGCCGATGCGCACGACCACCTCGACCGGACCGTCGACCACGAACAGCACGCCCTGTGCGGAGACGTTCTCTCCCGCTCCCTCGAGGTGGGGTGCGACGAGGCGCATCGCCACCCGACCGCGCAGCGCCTTGCGCGACTGTTCGCGACGCTCGGAACCGTCCTGCTTCGTCGTTGGCTCCATGACCACCCTTGGTATCGGCAGCCACCGCGTTGCAACTGCACCACAGGGTCCGCCAAACTGGACCCGTGGACGAGACCCCGTACCTCCGCGAGAAAGGCTATGCCACCCGCTACCGCGACCAGCGTTTCCACGTCGGGTACGGGCCCCGGACCGACGCCCGTGAGCGGGCTGCCGTCGTACGGCTGCTGGCACGGGCCGCAAACCCACGCGGGCCGTGGCTGGACGTCCCGAGCGGGGCCGGGCGTCTCAGCGGCCTGCTGCCCCACCCGGTCGTGCAGGTGGACCGCGACGCTGCCATGCTGGTGGCAGCAGGACAGGCGCATGCTCGCGTCTGCGCCAGTGCCTCGGCGCTGCCCTTCGCCGCCGGGACGTTCTCGGGTGTCCTCTGCATGCGCCTGCTCCAACACGTTCCCGGCGCAGAGGAGCGCATCCGCATCCTCTCCGAGCTGGCGCGGGTCACCACGGGTCCGGTCGTCGTGTCCTTCTTCGACGCATTCAGCCTGCAGAGCGCGCGCCGCATGCTGCGCAGGCTCACTGGCAAGAAGCGTTCTGGCCGCTGTGCCGTGAGCAGGAGCCAGTTCGCAGGCGAGCTCCGCGCCGCGGGGCTCGAGCCGGTTGCATGGCACGCGACCCTGAGGTTCCTCGGCGAACAGACGCTCGTGCTGTGCCGCCGCCGGACCGACTGATCAGCGCGGTGCCTCGAGGGCGACCCGCCCGGTCACGGCACGCAACGCGAGCGGCAGCGCGAACTGCCACGGGTAACCGTCCGCCGACACCGGGAGGAAGGACCCGTCGAACTGGAGCGGCCCCTGGCTGCCTGCCACCACGTCCTTCGTGTGCTGGAGCCCGCGGCTCAGGGGACCGCGCGAGACATGGGCCACGACCCTCCGGCCCTGGAGTCCCTCGAGGGCCTTCCGCGACAGCACGCCACCGTTGACGAGGTCGAGCGTCTCGATGCGCGGCAGCAGCTCGGCGAGACCGAAGCACACGGCAACCGCTGCATCGCGTTCCACCACCAGCGTCGTGTGGGCTGGAGCAATGCCGAGTCGGTCCTGCAGCGCACCGACACCGCGCGCGAGTGCCTCGGACCACCTGGGCGTCGCTCCAGGCGACTCGACGAACAGCACCGCGGCACCCACGGGGCGGGTGTCCGCGCACGCACGGGCGGTCCACCGCGGCGAGGTGCACGCGGGAGCGCCCGGTCGCGGACTGTCTGCCCCGTAGAACGGGGAGCCGGCGGCGACCACCACGAGGCAGGATGCCTTCCCCCCGGACGGCATGCGCAGCACGGCGGTGAGCGGACGCTGCGCACCGGTGGGAAGGCCCAGCAGCACGTCGCCTGCCTCGCCCTCGAGCGAGTCCTCCCCCTTCGCGCTGCGCGCCACCATGCGCTCGAGCAGCAGCAGGTCCTCGCGCCCGGTCGCGGCACCGTTGGGGGCCTCGCCCGAGTAGGCGCGGTTCACCTCGGCTGCAACGGCCAGCAGGCTGCAGGCAGGGATGCCGGATGCTGCGCCACCGAGCCTGGTGGCCGCTGCAACCACCTGCTCCGCGCGCTGCTGGTAGCCGCGCAGCACCGCGAAGCGCTGCACGAGCCGCGGGTCGGCATCCACAGCCTCCTTGCCCGCGACGAAGGTCGCCACCTCCACCGTGTACTCACCGTCCTCGAGTCCTGCACACGGCACGGGCACCAGGCACTGGGCGAGCCGCAGGTCGTCCACCGAACACTCCTGTGGTGCCTCGCTCTCGTGCACGACGCGACCCGAGGTGTCGCGGACCAAGACCCGGAACGATGCAGCCCCGGCAGGTTGCACCCGCGCCGGCAGGAACACCGAGACGCTCAGCGACCTGCATTCCTCGCGGCTCGAGTCCGGGTCCACCACCTCGGGCAGCACGAAGGCTCCCACCATCGAGCGGAACAGCAAGGTGTCGTCGAACCCACGCCCGGACAGCTGGGCACTCGCCCGCACCACGTTGCGGAACGGCAGTCCCTGGTCTGGCTCGTCGAGGAGGTCGCGGACGGCAACCTGCTGCGCTGGCGTGGCCTGCATGACCTGCGCCTGCAGCTGCTCCCGTCGCCACTGCAGGTGTGAGTAGGCCCAGTTCTCGCGGTGCAGCGGGCCCTGGCCCCTCGCGTCCGCCCCCAGGGCGAGGGCGAGGAGGCAACCCGTGAGCACACGCACCTTCAGCGGTCCAGCAGCGAGTAGTTGGTCTTGACCCATTCGGCGAACTCCGCGTCGACGGTCAGCATGTTCACGCCCATGACCTGGCGCAAGGCATCCTGCGTCGAGACCCCCTCCTTGAGCAGTCGGACGACCGAGGCGAACTTCGCCCCGCCCGCGCGCGCGAGGAAGTAGTCGACCCATGCAAACACGAGGGCGTGGTCGGGCAACTCGAGCTGGTCGGTGTTCAGCGCGCTGAGCTCGGCAAAGGAGCGCACCTTGCCTGCGTCGACGAGTTGCCGCACCGCAGGCCGCCACTTGCCGTTCTTGTAGCCGGTGCCCGGTGCCACCAGCACCTCCTCGAAGCAGAAGTTGGTGCACCTGCCGGTCACGCGGTCCTCGAACCAGTGTGCGAGGCCCTCGTCGACCCAACCGTGCTTGCGGTTGCCGATCCAGTGGGACGGCGTCATGTTGCTGAGCAACAGGTGCGTGAGGTTGTGCACCATGTTCCGGTGCAGCGCCTCGTCGTCCGCCATCGAGCGCGGGTCCTGCCACATGCTGTAGACGCACTCCACGCCCATCAGCTTCACACCCGTGGAACCACTGGTGCCGATGCCGGTGACCTTGGGACCGATCACGGACTGGTCCTGTTGGTCGCGGAACATGTAGACGTCGAGCCTGCCGGGGAGGTCCTCGGGCTTCAGCTCCAACAGCTTCACGAAGTCCGCGCGCAGGGCCTCGATGCGCTCGCCGTAGAGGTGCATGAGCGCATGGGTGTCGAGCCGCTCCTTGCCGATCACGTGTGGCTTGATGCTGAAGCACAGGTCGAGATGCTCGCACTTCAGGTGCATCAGCGGCACGTTGCGCGTCACCTCGTCCACTGCCTTGCGGCGCGCGGCCAGGACCTCGGCCGCGAGTTTCCTGCGTCGCTCCAGCTCGCCCTCGGCTGCGGCGTTGCGGCAGGACCTGCAGTCCACCGAGAGGGCGCCGCTGCAGGTCTTGCACTCCGCCACGACGCTGCAGAAGGCCACTGCGTTCTCCTTCGCGAGCAGCTTGCCGTGCTTGGCGCACTCCAACGTGCCCTTGCTCTCGCAACTGCGGCACGGCACCGACTGCTGCGCCACCACGGGGGCCAGGAGGAGCAACCAGGCAAGGAGCATCCGCAGCATGGGGTCAGGTTAGCGGAGGTCGCCTCCGGGAGCAGGTGCGTGCAACGATGTTGCGACCCGACCGGGTCAGGGCACCTGGAGAGACTTGTGCACCTGTGGCAGCACGCGCACCGTGAACCCGGCGGCGACGGCCTCGTGCAGCCGGCGCTGCAGTACGGCTGCCGGCAACGGTTCCTGCACGTCGCCGTGGGGCGTCACGGGCTGGAGCACCAGCAGGACCGACCCACGGACCGAGGCAAGTCGCTCGAGCGCAGCCGTGTACACCTGGTCCCGGACCGAGCTGGTGAGCACGACCTTCATGTCGACGGTGGCGCCGTGCGCGAGGGCGATGCGTGCGCACTCCACGTGCTGGCTCCCCGCATCCGGCTCCGCATCACGTGGGCCACCTGCGTGCACCCATGTGCCCGGCAGCTTGTAGTCCGCGCTCAGGTGGTCGATGTCCGCGACGCACTCGCGGAGGGCCACCGGGTCCAGTGCCGCGGTCTCGAGGTGGATGCGGCAACCGCGCGGGCGCAACAGCGCGCCGAGCGCGCGCACGAACGCAGGGACCGCCAGAGGCTCCCCTCCGGTGACCGAGAGCATGGCTGGTAGCGGACTACCTCCTGCCCGTGCACAGGACTCGACGAGCTCGGCGGCCCGCACCGCGTCGACAGGGTTCGGCTCGGTCCGCTCCGTGTCTCCTTCGCGCACGAGGGCCGTGGCGGTGGCTCGGTGGCTGTGCGGGGTGTCGCAGTAGCTGCAGCGGATCGGGCACGTGGCGACCCGCAGGAACGTCATGGGGACACCCACGAACCGCCCTTCTCCCTGCACCGAGTGGAAGACCTCGACGAGCGGTGCGCGGACCATGGCTCAGCCGACGGCTGCCACCAACTCGTTGAGGGCCGCGATGCCGCGGTCGAGCATCGCGTCATCCGCGGCGAACGAGAGCCGGAAGTGGGTGTCGCGGGAGGAGAAGTACTTGCCGGGCACCACCAGCAGCTTGCGCTGCAAGGCCTCGTGCATGAAGCGGTCCCCGTCCATGCCGCCCGGGAGCCGTGGGAAGGCGTAGAACGAGCCCTCGGGCGCAGACAACGCGTAGCGCGGGTCGAGCCGGGCCACGATCCTGTCGCGCTTGTGACGGTAGTCGCGCAGGTGGTCGCTCAGGTCCACGTCGAAGCCGACCTCGAGCAATGCGTGCTGGAAGGGAGTGGGCGCGCACACGAAGGTGAACTGCTGGAGCGTCTTCATGGCGTCCAGCACCTTCGCGGGCCCCGTCACGTAGCCCATGCGCCAGCCCGGCACGCCGTAGGTCTTGCTGAAGCCGCCCAGCTGGATGACGCGCTCGGCCCGACCCACCGGCGACACGAACGGCATGTCGTACGTGAAGAAGTCGTAGATCTCGTCGCTCACCAGCCAGACGCCGGTGCGCTCCGCGATCCGGGCGACGGCTGCGGTTTCCTCCTCGGTGAGCACCATCCCGGTCGGGTTGCTCGGCGAGTTGAGGAACAGGATCTTGGTCCGCGGGCCGATGAGTCGTTCGATCTCGTCCGGGTCGATGCGGAACCGCGATCCCTCCCGGTCCGGGTAGGTGTTGTAGTAGCGCACGTTGGCCCCGGCGATGGCGGCCACGTTGCGGTACATCATGAAACCAGGGTCCGGCAGCAGGATCTCGTCGCCCGGGTTCAACAGGCTGAGGAACGAGAGCACGATGCCGCCCGAGACGCCCACGGTGAGCAGGCAGCTCTCGGGCCGCGACCCGTACCGCTGCTGCACGAGGTCGAGCAGGCGCGTGTTGAGTTCAGGGAGCCCCTGCGTGAGCGTGTACCGGTTCTTGCCGGCGCGCAGCGCACGGCAGGCGGCCTCGACGAGTTCTGCAGGGGGATCGAAGTGGGCCTGCCCGATCGAGAGGTTGATCGGGTTCTGCACCGAGCTCATCAGCTCGAAGATCTTGCGGATCCCACTCGGCTCGATCCGACCCATCCGGTCGGCGAGCACGATCGCCTCGTCGCCGGCCGCAGGCTCCAGGGGTGTTCCCGGGTGCGGCACGTCAGGTCACTTCTTGGCGGGAGCGGCCTTCGCGGCAGGCGCGGCGGCCTTCGCGGCAGGCGCGGCCGCTGCAGCGGGCGCTGCACCTGCAGCAGGAGCGGCATCGGCCTTCTTGGGCTTGGCCTTCGCCTTGAAGCGGGTGCGCACCTTGCGCAGGCCGGTGACCTTGTCGCCGTCGTTCCAACGGCCTTGCTTCTTGAGGGCTGCAATGCGCTCCGTGCGGGTCCAGACGTTGCGCTGACCCGAGGAACCGCTGGAGACTTTGAGGCTGCTGTGGATGGACATGACTGGCTCGTGCCGGAGGGGACGGGGCCAGCTGGCGCCGTCCGGTGACATTTGGGGCGAAGATCCTACTTCAGGTCACGGGCCGGAGGCCAGTCCGGAACCAACTTTCTGCTGGACTCGAACTTGGGATGCCCTTCTGGGGCCGGCACCTGCAGCAGCTTCTGCCGCAGTTCGTCCTTCTCCTTCGCGCCGTCGTAGTAGGCGGCCACGGTCCAGTAGTTCTTGGAGTTCATCCAGACCCGGTAGGGCCGGGCGGAACGGATGCCGGCAACCCGGAGCTTGCGCGCCAGGTCCGATGCCAACGCACGGTGGTCCTCCTCGTAGGCAACGAGGAAGAAGGCCTGGTTGGTCAGGGGCTCGACCTCGACCTCGGGGCGCAGGACCCCGTCGTCTGCCGGGGGCTGGGTCTGGGGCTGGGCCACGGGCGCCACGGGGCCGGGCCGCTGCCCGGGCCGCGCTGCAGGGCCGGCCCGCAGGGCCTCTGGAGTCCCGGTCCGGGGAGCTTCCGGGGACCCGGCACGAGGGGTCATGGGGAAGGTGTCGCCGAGCAGGTAACCGACACCGAGGCAGAGGAAGGCAACCGCGGCAAGGGCAAGTCCAGAGGAGCCCTGCTTGCGCGGGGCGGTCACGTCCTGCGAAGTGGAACCGAAGAAGGAGCGGAAGAACCCGCCGCCACCCCCACCCGAACGGCGGCGCGCCGGAGCGCGTCCGCGGGATGCCAACAACGTGAACAGATCGCTCGACTTGCGTGCCAAGAAGCCCTCCCGCGCCGAACCGCGCAGACACCGTGTACCTGCGAACCGCAGGCTCGGAACCCGCAGCAGACCGAGCCGGGGTTCACCCGCCGAACGTAGCAACCGATGCGCCACTGCGCAACCGCGCGGCGTGAGGTTCGTTGCCAGTCCTCGCGCTCAGCCCTGTGCGGCGACGCGCAGCATCTCGAGCGCCTGCGGGTCGGCCTCGGCGTCCGGGGCGGCAACGTAGGCAGCAGCTGCTGCCCGTGCCTCGTCCTCACGCTGCAACCTGCGCAGCGTGAGCACGCGCAGCAACACCTGCCGGCTGCGGTCGAGACCGTGGCTCGCCTGTCCGGCGATGGCCTGCTGCAGCAACCGCTCGACCTCCGCGAGGTCGGCATCGGGCTGCTCGAAGAGGGCCGTCGCCAACAGCCAGGCCGCCCAGTGCTGGGTCGCGTCGATCGAGAGACAGCGGCGGAAGGAGCGGATGGCCCCCGCACGGTCCCCAGCCCGCAGTGCGTCGACGCCAGCTGCCTCGGCCTTGCGCCAGAGGTTCTGCAGTTGCAACCGGACCGCCTCGGTCTCGATGTCCGAAGGGGCGACCTCGAGGAACCGCCGCCAGGCCGCGAGGCAGCCGTCCTCGTCGCCGGCGAACATGCGCTCGTAGCCGAGGTCGCGGCAGCTCTCCGCGAGCATCGAACGTGCCTCGTCGAAGTCCGGCACCACGGCGAGGAACTTCTCGAGGTGCACCACGGACTGCTGGAACTGCCGCCGGTCGCGCGCAACCTTGCCGCGAACCAGTTCGACGCGCACCTCGGCGGGGTTCCAGCGCAGCGACTCGGTCACGAGCCGCTCCAGTTCCTCGGCCGAGGTCGTCGGGTCGCTCATGCTTGCGATGGCCTTGCCGGCCAGGAAGTTGGCGAGTGAGCGAGCGGCAGCGCGGTCGTCGGGCCGGACCTGCGCATAGGCACTGAGGTGCTGGATCGCGTCGTCGAGCCTGCCACGCCCGGCGAGGGCAAGTCCGAGTTCGTAGCGCAGCTGCGGGTCCGCGGTGCGGGCGAGCCCAGCGCGCGCGTACTCCTCGGCCTGGTCGTAGAGCCCCTGCTGCCGGCACACCGAGGCCGCACCGAGATAGGAGCGGGGCGCGTCGGGCCGGGCCGCGATCGACCGGCGGAAGTGCTTGAGTGCTGCCATGCTCTGCCCGCACAACTGCTCCCACAGTCCGGCTGCATGGTTGAGGTCCGGGTCGTCGGGGGCCGCGGCGAGCGCAGCACCGAGCCTGCCCATCGCATCGACCGCACGCGCGTCGTCGCGGGGCAGCGCAGTGCGGCCGCCGCCTGCAGCGCGTGCAAGCAGCTCGCGTTCCACGGCAGGGACCGCTGCCGTCGCCCCGAACGCCACCACCGCAGGATGCTCGGGTGCGAGTTCGCGGGCGCGCGCGAGGACCGCAGCAGGGTCCTCGCCTGCGTCCACCAGGGGCTGGTGTGCGACGAGGAGTGCGTCGAGCAGGTTGGCCAGTGCCTGTTTCCGTCTCAGTTCGCCCGCCTCCTGCGCATACTGCTGTTCTGCGGCTGCGACGGTGCGCCTCGCGTGGCCGGCGGCATCCGCCGTGCGGCCCTCGCGCACCGCGAGCTCCAGCAACGCCCGCTCGGCGCGCCACGCGTGCACCGGGATGCGGGCCTCGGCTGCAGCGCGCTGCAGCGGGTCGCGCAGCAACTCGAGCCGCCCGGGCTTGGAGCGTTCGAACGCCGAGGCGAGGTTGAGCCAGGCAACCGCGTTGCGCGGTTCCACCGCCAGGCTGCTGCGCCAGAGGGCCTCGCTGTCGCGGAAGTCCTCTACGCGCTCACGCGCGAGCAACGCAAGCGGCACCAGCGCGGCAAGGGCCACGAGTGGCGTGCGCACGAGCGCACCGACCGCCGCGGCGAGCGCAAGCGCTGCACCCGGCACGACGAGGTAGAGGTAACGGTCCGCCGCGGCGATGGCCGACGCTGGGTAGACGGTGTTGAAGGGCAGCAGCGCGACCAGCGCGACCAGCACGCCGAGACCGATGTCGCGCAGGCGCGGAACCCGCCACGCGACGAGGGCACCGACGAGGAGGGCACCGAGGGCGAGTGCTGCCACCGATGCATCCGCACGGAACGCCTCGCGCGTGAGTTCCTCGGGGTAGAGGACGTTGAGCTGCACGGGCCACACCAGCGTCGTCGCGTAGTGCCAGAGCGCACCTGCTGCCTGCCCCGGCCCCGCAGCGGTCGGCGCGAGCGTTCCCTCCACGGCAGCGAGGTGACGGTGGTGCAGCGCAACGGCAACGGTGACGAGACCAAGGAGCAAGACCGGCAGGAACCGACCGCGGCCTGCCTTGCCCTGGTGGAGGGCACCGAGCCCGGCGAGCAACGGCAGCACCACGGCGGTCGGCTTGCTGTAGAGGGCCAGCACGGCGAACAGGACGGCGAGCACCGTGTGGCGCCGGGCCCGACCATCGCTTGCTGCCCGTGCGCACTGTTCGAGCGCGAGGAAGGTGAACAACCCGCTCAGCACGTCCTTCCTGCTGCTCACCCAGGCGACCGACTCCACCAGGGCAGGGTGGGCCAGGGCGAGGACGGCTGCCGTGCCGGCAAGTACAGGGCGTAGACCGAGTGCTGCGAGCCAGCGCCACAGCGCCCACGCAGCGAGCCCGTGGAACAGCACCGAGACGAGGTGCGGGAGCATCGGACGGCCGTCTCCCAGCACGAAGTCGAGGTAGAGCGACAGGTGCGCCACGGGCAGGTAGGCGTTGGCGATCGTGCGCGAGGGGTCGAGGATGCCCCACAGGTCGCCGTCCCGGAACGCCGGGTTGTCCGGACCGAAGAAGAAGTTGTCGTCGAAGTTGAGGAACTGCGCCTGCAAGGCCGCAGGAAGGTGCACGGCGGCTGCGACCAACAGGCACAGGAACAGGGCCCAGCGCGGCACGGCAGTGCGGGCTGAGACGAGTTCCTGCGTCGGGTTTGCGGCGTCGGGCATGCGCGAGGGTGCCAGAGAGGGGGCGACCTTATACCATCCCCTCCCCACCGCGACTCCAGTGACCGCCACCTCCCTCCACTTCGTGCCCAGCGGCAACGCGCGCCACCTCGCGCCCGGTGCGCATGCAACGGTGCGCGCACTGCGTGCGCGTGGTCGCGCCGTGTGGCCGCTGCGGCGGCGTGGCGCCGACCTTGGCTTCGCGGTGGAGACGGTTCGCAAGGCTCCCACCCTGGAGGAGGCACGCCGGCGCTGGGCGGACGCGGAAGCCGTCTTCCTGCCGGGCATGCTCGCACCGCGCCTCGCCGCAGCTGCACCGCACGTCCGCAGCTGTCTCGCGATGTTCGACCGGCTGCGCAAGGGGGCGCGGTTCTTGGACGAGCTCGACCGCAGGCTGGCGGGCACGAACCAGTTTGTCTACGCAGGCAGCACCGTCGACCGGCAGGACGCACGCGAGGTGGAACGCGTCTTCGTGGACGCCGAGGAGGACGGCAACGTCGTCGCCTCCGACCTGTGGGCCAAGCTCGCGTGGATCGCCGACGACGACACGGACCGCTCGCTCCGCATCCGCTTCTCCCACGGCCTCGAGCAGCTGGAGGACTGGATGCAGGGCGGGGACGAGATTGCGCGCTGGTCCGACCGCTTTGCCACTGAGGCGTTCCCCGAGTGCAACGTGGTCGCCGGCAGCAGCGAACTCCTCGGGCTGCTGGAGCAACTCGTCCCGCGCCCGCACCGGCTCAGCGAGCGCATTGTCTACAACAACGCACCCGACGGCGGCGCCGTGTTCCACCACGATGCCGAGCCCGGCCAGTTGGGCGTGGCCTTCAACCAGTTGGAAGGCCGCACGGCCTGGCTCGCCGTCAGCAAGCCAAGGCTCGCCCTCGCGCTGGTGCGCCACGGCTGGGCCAAGGACGTGCCCGCGGGCATGGCGGCGCTCGAGCGCGAGGACGATCGCCCCCTGTGGCACCTGCTCAACCGCGACGCCGCGTTCACGGGCCGACTCGCAGCCATGGGCTGCCTGTTCGTGCTGGAGGCGGGCGACACGATCCTGCTGCCGTCCCACGGCATCGACCACGCCACCTGGCACTCCGTCCTCGCACTGGGCACCAAGCCGAGCCTCGCCCACAGCTATGGGATCTTCCCGAGCACAGGAGCCTGGGTGTGACGCAGCCCATGCACCCAAGGGACTCCGTACTGGCGCACCTGCAGGCGGCGCTGCGCGCCTACGGCCCGGAGCTGCTGCTGCCACATGGGCGTGCCGAGGAGCGGACAACGGTTGCAGTTGTTGGCACCGACCAACCGCTGGATGAGGTCGTCGTGCCGGCAGAGCCGGCCCGGGTCGCGCCGAGAGCCGCACCCGCCGTGGCACGACCGGCACCCGCGGCCTCGACAACGACGGCTGCAGCCGCGGGTCCCGGTCCCTCCCCCGCTGCGGATGCGACCTGCGTCGGCAGGCTCGCGGCACTCCGCACCGAAGTCCTCGACTGCACCAAGTGCCGGCTGCACGAGCAGCGGCGCAACGCGGTGTTCGGCGAGGGCAACCCGGCGGCAGAAGTGCTCTTCGTCGGTGAGGCCCCCGGTGCCAACGAGGACCAGACCGGCCGGCCCTTCGTCGGCCCGGCAGGCCAGCTACTCGAACGCATCCTCAATGCAGCCATGGGTTTGCGACGGGAAGACGTGTACATCGCCAACGTCAACAAGTGCCGCCCCCCGGGCAACCGCGACCCGCAACCAGACGAGGTGGCCGCGTGCCTGCCCTACCTGACGGACCAGATCCGCGCCATCGGCCCGCGGGTGGTCGTCGCCCTCGGCCGGGTCGCGGCCCACAACCTGCTCGGCCGGACCGACAGCCTCCGCCAACTCCGGGGACTGGACCTGGACTTCGAAGGCATCCCGGTGGTCGTGACCTACCACCCGGCAGCGCTGCTGCGGGACCCCTCGCTCAAGGCCGAGACCTGGGAGGACGTGAAGCGGGTCAACCGGATGCTCGGCAGGCCCGAGCGCCCGACGCCGGTCGCGCCGGGCTGACCCCAGCCCGCCGTTGCAACCGCCGAAACCGCCGCAACATCGTGCGGCGCGAATCCTTGACCGACCCCCATGGCGTCGCTACCGTCCGGCCTCCCCCCGCCTGGTCACCGCCAGGCAGACGGCGGTCGTTCCGGATGACCGTTGTCGGGCGGGGGACTCGCCACGCTCTCTCTCGCTCCTGTCCCGTGACGATTCCCTCGCCGAAGCTCGCCCATCCCTCTGTTTGCCTTCCTGCAGGCACCCCAGCATGAACATGGTCAAGACCCTGCGCTTGCGCAGCCTTTGCGTCTCCTCCCTGGTCGCATTCGCTGCTTGCTCCGGCACTTCCTCGAACTCCGCAAACGGCCTGTCGTCGGACTACCCTGCCGCGGACGTCCCTGCGCCCACTGCGACGGACTCTGCGACGCCGGCCGCGAGCACGGCCGCCGCGCAGGATCCCCAGGATCCCGCCAAGGCGGACCGCGCCGGCCTCGTTGCCCAGGCGCTGACCAACGCGCGCCGTTCGATGGAACTGCGCCTGTTCGAGGACGCGCGCAACGAAGCCGCGTTCGCCCTGGAGCTCGACGAGACCAACGCCGAGGCGCGCGACATCCTGCGCCGCGCCAACGAGGTGCTGGGTGACTCGGTGAGCACCGTCGGCAACAAGTTCCAGGACATCGTGCTGCGCGAGCGCATCGCCGCGGAGCGCGAGCGCACGGTGGTCAACCAGGAACTCGAGCTCGGCAAGGCCCACATGGAGCAGGGCCAGTTCGGCCGCGCCATCGAGCGCTTCGAGCGCGCCCTTGCCATCGTCAACTACTCCCAGCACTTCAAGCCGAATGACGAGCTGCGGCTGAAGGCCGAGAAGATGTACAAGGACGCCACCCGCGCCAAGACCATGGCCGAGGTGGAGAGCGAGCAGCGCGCCAAGGCCGCCTCCGAGTCGGAGCTGAAGCGGATGGACGAGGAGCAGAACGTCGCGCGCGAACTGCGCGTGGCCCGCCTGCTCGAGGACGCCAACGTCAAGTTCCAGAACGGCGCCTACGCCGATGCCGTCGAGCGCGTCGACCAGGCCCTGCTGCTGGACCCCACCAACCCCACCGGCCTCGCACTGCGCGACCTCGCCGACCGCGCCCGCAGCACGACGGCCATCGAGCAGCACCGCGAGCGCTTCCGTCAGGAGTGGAACAAGACCTTCCTCGACCTGCAGCAGAGCGACGTGCCCCAGACCGAGGTCGTGAAGTTCGACCCGACCCGCTGGGCCGAGGTGTCCCAGCGCAAGCCGAACAGCTACACCCCCGCCGAGGACCTGGAGAGCCCGGAGACCCGCGCGATCCAGAAGAAGCTGGACGAGTCGGTGCTGGAGCACAACTTCGCCAGCGCAGACGTCGACTCGTGGGCCGCGTACTACGCCCAGGTCACCGGTGCGACGTTCTTCGTCACGCCGGAGGTCAAGACCGGCATGGACAGCGCCAACACGACGCTGACCGACTTCAAGCTGCCCCGCATGTCGGTGACGAACGCCCTCAAGGTCATCCAGACCCAGACCGGCGTCGCCTACAAGATCCGCGACGGCATCGTGCACCTCGTGTCGCCCGAGAACGCCGTGGGCGCCATGTACCTCAAGCCCTACCAGGTCAGCGACCTGGTCCAGGGCGTGCGCGGTCGCCCGGGCCCGGACCTCAAGCTCACCGCCCCCGGCTCCGACGAGGGCCTGTTCGGTGGCGAGGAAGAGGATCCGGCACCTTCGGTGGTCGACGACGGCCGCCTGCGTGAGCTGATCCAGAACACGGTGGCCACCGGCAAGTGGGACGGCCAGCCCTTCACCATCAACTACCAGGCCGGCGTGCTCTTCGTGAACGCCGACACGGACACCCACGAGAAGGTGGCCAAGCTCCTCAGGGACCTGCGCCGTCACGTGGGCATCCAGATCGACGTGGAGTCGCGCTTCCTGCGCGTCGAGGACAGCTTCCTCGAGGACGTGGGCGTGGACCTGCGCGGCCTCGGCAACCAGGCCGCCAACGGCGTGCCCGGCCGCGGCCTCGAGACCCGTCCGAACGCCGGCTTCGACGACTTCGGCCAAGGCCAGCTGCTCAACCCGGCGGACCCGGGTTCGATCGGCACCGGCACCGAGCCGGGCTTCTTCTTCGACGACGGTGGCGACGGCGACTACATGGGTCGCGTCGAGAACCTGTACGACCAGACGCTGGGCAGCCGCTACGGCGGTCCTGACAACCAGGGCGGCCTGTCGATGCAGTACACCTTCCTGAACGACGCCGAGCTGGAGATCATCCTGCGCGCCGTCCAGAAGGAAGAGCGCGGCGAGGAGATCGATGCTCCCCGCCTGCTGATCTACAACAACACGCGCGCCAACATGAGCGTGCTCCGCCAGATCTCCTACATCCAGGACTTCGAGGTGGAGATCGCCCAGGCCGCCGCCGTGGCCAACCCGCGCGTCGGCCAGGTGAGCGACGGTGTCGCACTCGACGTGCGCCCGGTGGTCGACTCCGACCTGCGCTTCATCACGATGGAACTGCGCCCGACCCTGATGTCGCTGCAGCTCCCCATCCCCACCTTCACCACCACGCTGGGCGTCGGTCAGCCGATCTCGATCCAGCTGCCCAAGGTGACGCTGCAGCGTGTCCGTACGACGGTCACGATGCCGGACGGTGGCACGATGATGCTGGGCGGCATGAAGGTCATGGAACGCGAGGCCATGGAGTCAGGTGTGCCGATCCTGAGCGACATCCCCCTCGTGTCCTTCTTCTTCAGCCGCAAGGGCTCGTCGGTCCTGAACCGCAAGGTGCTGATCCTCATCAGCGCCAAGATCATCCTGATGGATGAGCACGAGCCCGAGGCCATGGCGCTGCCCGACGGCACCATCCTGACCTCGAAGTGAGCCCTGCGCCCGCTGGGGCGTGGACACACCCGTAAGGGGCCGGCTGCGCGACGCGCAGCCGGCCCCTTCGGTTTCCAGGGCACCCATGCAGGCAGCTGCCGGTGGTCGAAACACCTCGCGGCCCGCGCCCGACCCCGAGGGCGGGGCCGCGGCTGGGCTGGAATGGGAGAACCGCAACCGCTAGCTTCCGTTCCTTGCTCGCAGCCGGACCCTGCCCCTCCCCCGGCCGCGGCACTGCGCCTCACCCACGCAGCATCGCACCCTTCCTGTCCCGAGATTCGTTGCACCCCGGAGTCTGCCCGTGACCGGTCGCCGATCGAACCTGAGCCGCTTCCCCGCCCTGATCGCCCTCCTCGCCTGCTCCGCTCTGGCCCCCTCGGCCTGGGCACAGGCCAAGCTCGACCGCGAACTTGCGTTCGTGCGCGGCCTCGCCCGCGAGATGCGCTTCATCAGCCTCGCACAAGGCGAGCTGCAGCGCCTCGAGCAGACCTACAAGAGCGGCAGCGACCTCGACTCGATCGCGAGCCTCGCGGTCGAGGTGTCGCTGTACGGCGCACAGACGCGCTCGGACCGCGCCGAACAGCGCCGGCTCTACAAGGAGGCCATCGACCTCTCCAAGGCCTTGCTGGAACGCAGCTCCGACCCCAAGGTGCAGCTGGAGGCTCGCTCGACGCTCTCCGACGCCTCGGCCGAGTTCGGACGCTTCCTCATCGAGGAGCTCGAGGTCGCACGCAGCGAGTCGCCGGACAAGGTGAAGGAGCTGGAGGAGGAAGCAGGCTCCGTCTTCCGCACCGGCATCGAGGCGTGTGAGAAGCTCATGCAGGGGATCGAGGCCGAGCGCCGCAAGTCTCCCGAGAAGAACCTCGAGTACGGCCTCGCATGGCTGCGCAAGTGCGTGCTGATGCGCGAACAGGGCCGCGCCGTCAAGGGCGAGGCAGGCTACCTCACGGACCGCGCCCGCACGGACCTGGAGGAACTGGTGCTGGACTACGGCGAGGAGACGGCGCTCGGCGTGCGCGGCCTCTTCGAGATCGCCATGTGCAACGAGGTGAGCGGCGCCACGCGCGACGCCATCGACAGCTACACCTCCACGATCAAGCAGATCGAGACCTCGCTCGACCAGGCCGAGGAACTCGGCTTCAACGCCGACACCGAGGCATTCTTCTTCAACATGCTGCAGGAGGTCTACTCCCACGCAGCCGAGATCCAGTTCAAGGAAGGTGACGTCGAGGGCGCCAAGGCGACCTTCGAGTCCTTCCGCAAGAACATGGAGAAGTTCGGCGAGAAGGGTCAGGACATCCTCGACGTGGCCGACCCGCGCTTCGGCCACCTGACGCTGCTCAGCGAGTGCCGCTCCATGGCCGAGAGCGGTGACCCGGCCAAGGTGCAGGCGGCGCTGGAGCTCGCCCGCAAGATCAACGACCGCCACCCCGCCGACTACGTGGGCGTGCGCGCCAAGGCCGTCATCCGCGACATCCTGTCGGCGCAGACGCGCCTCGTCTCGGGTGCCCTGTTGTTCGAGGTCGCCAAGGGCGAACAGCAGAACAAGAACTTCGAGTCAGCGATCATGGGCTTCCGCAAGGCCCTGGCCGCGATGAATGCCGAGGAACAGAAGCAGTTCGGCCTCGACAGCTACGACCTGATGGCCAAGTCCTACTTCCAGACCGAGCGCTACCTCGAGGCTGTGCTCGCGTTCAAGGAGGGACTCGTCCGCTTCGGCACCGAGGCAGCCAACGCGGAAACGGTTGCGGACAACCTCGACCGCGCGATGGGCACGCTGACGCAGGTCACCAAGAACGACACGGCATTCGAAGCCCTGCGCAACGAGATCATCGAGACCGTGGGCAAGTACGGTGGTGCTGCCAGCGGCAACAAGTTGCGGTGGAAGCTCGCCGGCCAGCGCATGCAGGAGCGCAAGTACACGGAGGCTGCTGCCGAGTTCGCCCAGGTCACGAGCGAGTTCCTCAACCACGAGCTCGCCATGGTGCGTCAGGCCACGGCACTGCAGCTCGCCGGTGACTACGCGGGTGCGAAGAAGGCCCTCGACGCCTACCGCACGTGGCTGGAGTCGAAGGAGGCCGTGCTGGAGACGCGCCGCACCGACAAGGCCTCCGTGCGCAAGCTCGCCCAGGCCGAGGCTGCATTCCGTGCTGCAGCCATCTCCTACGACGAGGCGACCGGTGCCGAGAAGACGGGCCTGAAGAAGGACCTCACCAGGTACCCGGCTGCCGTCGACGCACTGCGCGCCTTCGTCACGAACCACCAGGGCGACGGCGACCAGCTGATCGCCTATGCGCTCGACAACCTTGGTCGTCTCCACGCCGAGCTCGGCGAACTGGACAAGGCCGAGGAAGCCTACCTGCAGCTGCGCGAGAAGGACGCGGCAGGCACCCTGTCGCCGCGCCTCGCCACGGTCGTGTTCGACGCCTACAACAACAAGGTCAAGAGCATCGAGCAGGAGCAGGCGAAGGCGATTGCCGACGGCAAGACCAGCAAGGACCTGGCTCCCATCAACGACGAACTGCGCGCTGCGCGCCAGCGCCTCGTCGCCCTCGGTCAGGAGTACATCAAGGCCTCCGCCAAGCCGCAGGTCGGCATCATGGTCGTGACCATGCAGCAACTGGAGAACCTCGGCGACTGGGCCAAGGTCGGCGAGGTCAGCCAGCGCATCATCGACCTGTTCGGCGCCGAGACGGAGAAGAAGACCAAGGAACTGGTCGACCTCGCCGTGCGCCCCAAGATCGGTGAGGCGATGCTGCGCCAGAAGCAGTTCCAGCAGGCCTACGACATGCTGGTGGCTGCCGAGGCGGCCAACCCGACCCAGTGGGAGCTGAAGCGCCTCATCAGCATGGCGCTCGGCGGCTGGCTCGAGTTCGACAGCACGGGCCGCCCGATCAAGGTGCCCGGGCTCGGCAAGCCGAAGGAGGCCTACGACAAGTACTTCGGCGAGTACAAGACCTGGGCACTGCGCCCAGCGATCGGCAAGTACTCGATCGAGTGGTACTCCTTCCACTGGGAGGCGTACTGGTTCGCCCTTCAGGCCGGCGCCGAGAACTCCACCTACAAGGGCTATGCGCAGAGTCTCTACAAGATCGCCCGCGCCACCGACGACTTCGAGACCCTCAAGTCGCTCGGTGCCAAGGGACTGGACCTGTTCGACCGGTTCAAGCTGAACCCCGTGCAGTGAGCTGAGTCCAGCCCCTTCCCCTCCCGAACCGACACCCTCGCAACCCGAACCCCTCCTCCACGATCATGCGCACCCCCTCCGCGCTCCTGTTCGCCGTGCTCCTGGCCCTCCCGGTCGCCGCACAGAAGGTCAACGACAACGTCGTCAAGTCGGATGGCTCCCGCCTCCGCGGTGTCGAGGTCACCAGCCTCACGTTGGCTGGCGCCAAGTTCACCAAGGGCAAGGATGCCCAGGAACTGCCCTTCCACATGGTGAGTGCCATTGAGTGGAGCAGCCCGCCCGACGCATTCGTGAGCGCCATGGGCGCCATGGACCGCGGCGAGTACGCGAACGCAGCACAACTCTTCGGCGAGGCTGGCTCCAAGACCGAGCGCGCCGTGCTGAAGGCAGAGGCTCGCTTCCTGCAGTGCAAGGCTGCGGTGTCCGCTGCCGGTGGTGACGCCTCTTCCGCATCCGCTGCAGCCGACGCCCTCTCGGCCCTGCTCGCGGAGGTCCCCGACCACTGGCGCACGCCCGAGGCGCTGCTGCTGCTGGGCCGCTCCCGCCGGATTGCCGGCAAACCCGCGGATGCAGAGCAGTCGCTCAAGGACCTCGACGACCGTTCGGTGCGCGAGGGCTGGGGCCAGGTCTGGGGTGCCCGCGCCAAGCTGGAACTGGCGCTGACCCTGCTCGACGCCAACCGCGCCGACGACGCGCGCAATGCCTTCCAGGCCGCCGCGTCCACGGCCGACAGCGCGCTGGCGAACCCGGGGGCCGACGAGGCCGAGCTCAAGGCCATCCGCACCAGCGCCCGCGTCGGCGAGGGCGAGACCTACGT